>CAYVNX010000001.1:0-21006 GCA_964453165.1 uncultured Candidatus Kuenenia sp.
AGCGGATCAGCATCGGCAACGCCTTCGTGGCGACGGTCGTGCAGGGTGACGTGGGGAGCGTGCGGGCGGCCGTCGAGGCCGGAGCCACCGCCGCGCAGCAGGTGGGCGAGCTCGTCGCCAGCCACGTCATTCCGCGGCCGGCCGACAGCCTCGTGACGTCGTTCTTCTCGTGATGAAGATTCTCGTCTCCAACCTCGGGTCCACGAGCTTCAAATACCGCCTCTTCGACCTGCCGGAAATGGCCGGCGCGGAGGGAGGGACGGAGCTTGCGCGGGGCGGCGTCGAACGGATCGGTGCCGCCGAGAGTCGGGTGTATGCCGCGGCCGGCGGACGGGCATGGGAGTCGACGATGCCCGTGCCTGACCATGCCGTGGCGCTCGAGGCGGCGCTCGACCAATTGACCGGCTCGGGCGGGCCGCTGGCGAGTGCAGCCGAGGTGGCGGCGATCGGCTTCAAGGCCGTGCACGGTGGCAGGGCGGGGGGGGTGACGCGGGTCACCCCCGCGGTGCTCGAGGCGATGGAGGAAATGGCGGCGGTGGCCCCGGCCCACAACCCGCCGTATGTGCGGGCGATGCGACTGCTGGGCGAACGGCTGCCGGCCGTGCCGCTGGTGGCGGCCTTCGAGACCGGCTTTCATGCCACGATTCCAGCCCGGAACGCCCGGTACGCCGTGCCGATGGAGTGGTCGGAGCGGCATCTCGTGCGGCGGTGGGGCTTTCACGGGGCGAGCCACCGGTTCGTGGCAGAGCGGCTCGCGACGCTGGTCCCGGCCCGTTCCGATCGACCGCTGCGGGCGATCTCCTGCCATTTGGGCGGGTCGAGCAGCGTCTGCTGGATCCGCGGCGGTCAGAGCGTGGGCACCTCGATGGGCATGAGCCCGCAGTCGGGGCTGCCGCAGAACAACCGGGCGGGCGATCTCGACCCCTACGCGGTGCTCCACGTTGCCAAGTCCACCGGCCGATCGTTCGAGGATCTGCTCGTCGAACTCTCGAACCAGGCGGGCCTGGCCGGGATGTCGGGCACCTCCGGCGACATGCGAGATCTCGAGGAGGCGGCGGCTCAGGGTAGCGAGCGGGCCCGCGAGGCGATCGAGGTCTATGTGGCTGCGATTCGCCACTGGCTCGGGGCCGGCCTCGTGGAACTCGGCGGCCTCGACGCCATCGGCTTCGCTGGCGGCATCGGTGAGAACTCGCCGGCCACGCGGGCCGCCGTGCTCGCCGGCCTTGCGGATCTCGGGATCGCAATCGATCCGGTCGCCAATCAGGCGCCGGCCAGCGGCGAACGGCCGATCACGGCAGCCGGAGCCGCCGCGGTTGTGTGGGTGATTCCGACCAACGAAGAGCTGATCGTGGCCCGCCAGACCCGCGACCTGCTCACGACCGACGCAGGGCGAGCCTCGGCTGGACACGACAACGAAAGGACCGGTGGCTGATGTTCATCGCACAGGTGACGGGATCGGTGGTGGCCACCCACAAGGCGGCCACGATGACGGGCCACAAACTGCTCGTCGTGGAGCCCTACCGGCTCGATGAGAAGTCGCGGTCGCGGCTGGTCTCGACCGGCCGCACCTTCATCGCCGTCGATACCCTCGGCGCGGGCGAAGGGCAGTTCGTGCTCGTCACCCAGGGTTCGAGTGCCCGACTCACGCCCGAGACCAAGTCGCTGCCGATCGACGCGGTCGTGATCGGTCTGGTCGATTCCGTCCGGGTCGATGGCCGCGACGTCTTTTCGAGGAGCTAGACCATGAGCAGCACCCCCACCGCCCCCGAAATCGCGGACCTCGTCCGCAGAGTGATCGCTGAGATCGCCGCCGGCCGGCCGGCAGCGGTTGCCGGAGCTGCGGACTCGCCCCGGCGCAACGCGGCAGCCATGGACGACGCGTTCGCTGCCAGCGGCCTCGGCCGGCCGGCGGTCGCCCACGGGATCCACGCCTCCGTCACCGACGCTGTGCTGGCGGCCCAGACGGCCTTTGAGCAGCTCGAGGGCCAGGGAATGGAGGGCCGGCGGCGAGCCATCGCCCACATTCGCCGGATCGCGATCGAGGATGCCGAGGAACTCGGGGCGATGGAGTTCGCCGAGACGAGGATCGGCCGGCTCGAGCACAAAATCGAGAAGCTGAAGGTGCTCGGCGAGAAGGTGCCGGGCGTCGAGTTCATGACGAGCGAGGTCTTCAGCGGCGACCATGGCCTAGCTGTGATCGAGCATGCTCCGTTCGGGGTGATTGCCGCGATCACCCCGGTCACCCACTCGCTTCCCACGATCGCCTGCAACGCGATCAACATGATCGCGGCCGGCAACGCGGTCGTCGTGAACCCGCATCCAAGCGGTCGGAAGGTGGCCGCGGAGGGCGTGCGGCGGTTCAACGCCGCGATCCACCGTGACCTGGGGATCGACAACCTGGTGAGCCTCGTGGCCGAGCCCACGCTCGAGAGCGCGAGCGAACTGTTCAACCACCGGGGCGTAAAACTGATCTGCGTCACCGGCGGGCCGGCGGTCGCCCGGGCGGCGCTGCAGTCGAGCAAGCGGGCGATCGTGGCCGGGCCGGGCAATCCGCCGGTGGTCGTCGATGCCACGGCCGACCTCGACCGGGCGGCCCGGTCGATCATCCAGGGTGCCGCCTACGACAACAATCTGCTCTGCATCGGCGAGAAGCAGGTGTTCGTGGTGGAGAGCGTGTTCGACCTGCTGATGGCGGCGATGGAGCGGGCCGGGGCCTTGCGGCTGAACGCCGCCCAGGTCGATGCCCTGACCCGGCGGGCGATCGTGATGGCCGGCGAGGGGCCCCACCGCCACCCGGTGCCCTGCAAGGATCTGCTCGGCCAAGACGCGGCCGTGCTGGCCCGTGCCGCCGGCGTGCAGGCCGACGATCGGCTGGAGCTCTTGTTCGGCGAGACCGACGTCGACAACCCGTTCGTGCCGACCGAGCAGATGATGCCGTTCGTTCCCTTCGTGCGGTGCCGCGACGTCGACGAGGCGATTCAGCGGGCCCACGAGAGCGAGCACGGCTTCCGCCACACCGCCATCATCCACTCGAGCGACGTGCGGGCGATGACGCGGATGGGGCGGCTGCTCGACACCACCTTGTTCGTGAAGAATGGCCCGAGCGTCGCCGGGCTGGGCCTCGGCGGCGAGGGCTATCTCTCGTTTTCGATCGCCACGCCGACCGGCGAGGGCGTGACCACCCCGCTCACCTTCACCCGGCAGCGGCGCTGCACGCTCGTGGACGATCTCCGCGTGCTCGGCAGCCCCGACTCGCTCCGCTGAGATACCCAGGGCCCCCCGTCCCGCCTCCTCCTTCCTTACGCCATCATGCAACTCGCCCGGATCATCGGTACCGCGACCGCGACGGTGAAGCATCCGTCGCTCGGTGGCGCCCGCCTGCTCGTCGGCCAGCCGCTGGCGGCCGACCGGGTGTCGTCCGACGGTGATCCGCAGATCGTGATCGACACGCTCTCAGCAGCGATCGGGGATCTCGTGGTGATCACCAGCGACGGCCGCCTGCTCCGTGACCTGCTCGGCTCTGACACGACCCCCGCCCGCTGGAGCACGATCGGACTGGTTGATCCCTGAGGCGGCAGCACGGCCAACGGCACGGCCGCAACGAGCCACCGGACCACGCACCTGCTGACCTGACGGACACACCCGCGAAGATTCCCATGGCAGTTCCATCCTTCTCCGAAGCGAGCCTCGATCCCAGAATGATCCGGGCCATCGTGGCGGAAGTGGTGCGCCGGATCCGGTCGGAGCAGCCTGCGGCCGGCTCAACGATGGCAGCCCCCTCGGCCGGCGTCGAGGCCCGTGAGGGCGTTGTGGTTCCGGGTCGCGTCGTCGCCCTGGCGATGCTCGAGAAGCTTCCCCCCGGGGTGACGCGGATCACGATCGAAGCCTCTGCGGTGATCACGCCTTCGGCCCGCGATCATGCCCGCTCGAGGGGCCTGGTCATCGACCGCATGCCGACCGGTGGAGGTGCGGTGGCACCTCAGAGTCCATTTTATGTGGCCTCTGCCGAGTGCGGCGCGGGGCCTGCTGGTCAGGCCGCAGCGATCGCCCGGGCCGTTCCGGCGGCGGCGCAACTCCCGGCGAGCGGGCTGGGCGATGTCGTGGCAACGCTCGCCCTGCACGCTGCTCGGGATGCGGCACGCGGCGTCCTCCTGTGCGGCCGGCCGGCAGTCGCGGTGGTGTTGGCGAATCGCTCGGCCAGTCTGCGGGCCGTGACGGCCCGCGATCCGGCCGCCCTGGCCACTGCCGCCGCCGACTGCAACGCAAACCTGCTGGTCGTTGATCCGTCGACCTTCCCCGCCGCGGCCCTCCTGCGGCTGGCCACCCAGCTTGCCGCCCGGCCTGCCGGCGACATCCCCGCCCTGCTCGCAGCCCGCCCCGCCGGCTGCGGCTGCCAAGGACACTGAGCCAAGGACACTGGGATGAGCGATCACAACCGGCAATACCAGCGGAGCGAGGTGCAGGGATGAGAATCGGAAAAACCATCGGCACGGTGACCCTCGTCGAGCCGCATGCCACCGTCCGGGGCGGCGTGTTCCGGCTCGTCGTGCCGCTGGGCTGGGGCGATCTGGCGGGAGGCGACGGGCCGGCAGAGCCGCTCGTGGCCTGGGACGATCTCGGTGCTGGCGAGGGCCAACTCGTCGCGTTCAGCGAAGGCGGCGAGGCGGCCCAGCCCTTCCGGCCGGCCGACAAGCCGATCGACGCCTATGTCGCGGCCCTGCTCGACCGGCTCGAGCTGCCCATGCAGCCAGAAGGACCCGCATGATCGTCACGACCAATCATCCGACCGCGACCCGAAAAGTGGGCAAGAATCGTTAGGACAGTCTCCTGCATCCGCACACAGCCGACCACCCAACCCACCCCCCCAGGATTCCGAAGGAGCATCGCACCATGGCCTATCAGCCCGCCGCTGCCGCCGCCCCGCAGAAGTCGCTCGCCCAGCTCAAGGAGGAGATCTGCGACATCGGCCGCCGCATCTACAACAAGGGGTTCGCCGCCGGCAACGACGGAAACATCTCCTTTCGCCTCGGGCCGAACGAGGTGCTCTGCACCCCGACGATGATCTCGAAGGGCTTCATGAAGCCCTCCGACCTGTGCATCGTCGACATGGAAGGCAACCAACTCGCCGGCCAGCGGAAGCGGTCGAGTGAGGTGCTGCTCCACCTCACGATCATGAAGGAGCGGCCCGACATCAAGTCGGTGGTGCACTGCCATCCGCCCCACGCGACCGCCTTCGCGGTGGCCCGCGAGCCGATTCCGCAGTGCGTGCTGCCGGAAGTCGAGGTGTTTCTCGGCGACGTGCCGATCACCCGCTACGAAACCCCCGGAGGCCAGAAGTTCGCCGACACGGTCAAGCCCTTCGTGAAGAAGTCAAACGTGGTGATCCTGGCCAACCATGGCACGGTCAGCTTCGGCGAGACGGTGGAGAAGGCCTACTGGTGGACGGAGATTCTCGACGCCTACTGCCGGATCCTGATGCTCGCCAAGGACCTCGGCCGCGTCACCTACCTGACCAAGCAGGAGACCCGAGAGCTGCTCGACCTCAAGTCGAAGTGGGGCTACACCGATCCTCGCCTCGAACCGGGCATGGAGAACTGCGACATCTGTGCCAACGACGTGTTTCGCACGAGTTGGCAGCAGACCGGCGTCACCCGCAGCGCCTTCGACGCGCCGCCCCCAATGGGCGCCGATCCCGAGAACGCCAGCCGCCCGATCCTTCCCGCCGGCCTCGACACCGAGGCCCTCGTGAAGGTGGTCACCGAGCAGGTCTGTCGCCAGCTCGGCATCCCGGCGGCTTGAGCCACACCCTCGAGAAAGAAGCATCATGAAAGTCGGAATCATCGGTGGTGGCGGGATCGTCGGGTCCTCGGCCGGTTTCGCGCTGCAGGTGGGCGGGATCGTGCACGAGATCGTGCTCGTCGACGCCAACGCCGACCTGGCCGACGGGCAGGCGCTCGACATGCTCCATGGCACGGCGGCGATCGCCGATCAGGTGATCCGGGCCGGCGGCTACGAGTGTTTGGCCGATGCCGACCTGATCTGCATCACGGCGGGATTGCGGCGGAAGCCCGACGAGAGTCGTCTTGCGCTGATCAATCGCAACGTGGAACTGTTTCGCTCGATCCTGGCCTCGATCCAGTCGAGCGGCATCAAGCCTGATGCGACGGTGCTCGTTGTCAGCAACCCGGTCGACATTCTCACCTACCTGGCCGACAAGGAACTGGGCCTGTCCGCGGGCCGCGTCATCGGGCTCGGGACGTTGCTCGACACGCTCCGGTTTCGCAGCCTGCTGGCGCTGCGGCTCGCCGCCCCGGCCACGCAGCTCCAGGCGATGATCCTGGGAGAGCACGGCGACAGCATGGTGCCGATCTGGAGCAGTGCGAGTGTCGCCGGCCTGCCGCTCGAGAAGTATCCGGGCTTCACCGCCCGGGTGGGCGAAGAGGTCTTCCTGCGAGCCAAGACCTCGGGTGCCGAGATGATCAAAAAGAAGACCGGGGCCGGCTTCGCGGTGGGCGTGTCGATCGCCGAGGTGATCCATGCGATCGCACTGGATGCCAAGCGGGTGTTGCCGGTCTCGACCGTGCAGCGGGGCTGCTACGGCCTGCGAGACGTCGCGATCTCCGTGCCCACCGTCGTGGGCCGCGGTGGGGCGGAGCAGACCCTGGAAATCGAACTCTGGCCCAAGGAACTCCAGGGGCTGAAGCGGAGCGCTGGCGTGCTGCAGGAGACGCTCGGTCAGGTGCTCGCCGGGCGGTGACCAGGCCGGCGGGTGCCGCCGGTGTCACTCAGGCCAGTGACGCAGCCTGGCGGCGGCCGGGCGGCCCCAGGCCCGGAGCGTCCCGTCCCATGAGGCCGAGAACAGTCCGCGGCCGTCGGCGGTGAACGTGACGCCCCAGACCTGATCGGAGTGGCCTCGGAGCGTGGCGACCGATCGGCCGCTGGCGACGTCCCAGAGTTGGATCGTTCCATCGGCCGAACAGGCTGCCAGCCGCGTGCCGCCGGGCGAGAACGCGAGCTTCCAGATCTGTCGCGCAGGGCCCGTGAGTACCGTCGGCTCACTATCCTGGGGGGTCGACCAGAGCCGAACCGTGCCGTCGGACGAGGCCGAGGCAAGCCGCGAGCCATCGGGCGCGAAGGCGACATGATTCACAGGACCGGTGTGCCCGGCCAGCGTGGCCCCGAGCTCGCCGTCGTCCAGCTTCCAGAGCCGCACGAGCCGATCCTCGCAGGCCGTGGCGAGCAGTGGCTCGTGCGGGTGGAACACGGCGGAAAACACCCGGCGGGGATGGCCGAGCGGCTGCCGAAGCTCGGCCCCCGTCAGTGGGTCCGTGAGCCGCACGCTGCGGTCCTCACCGGCCGTGGCGAGCAGGGAACCATCGGGCGAGATCGCGACCGAGTAGACACGGCGACGGTGCAGCCCCAGGGATGGGAGCGAACCACCCTCGGGCAGACTCCAGCGGCGAACCGAGCCGTCGTCGCAGACCGCCCACAAGGTCGCGCCGTCGGCCGCGAATGCGACGTCGTTGATCCGACCTGCGGCCGGTACGCCAAGCTGCATCCGATTCCCAGTTTCATGCGGATCCAGCAACCAAACCCTGCCGTCGGCCAGACCGACCGCGAGCTGGTCGCCGGACGGCGAGCGGCCGACCACGAGCCCGCGGTCACCCAGCGGCACGACCGGCGCCCCGTCGGGGGCGAGGTTCCAGATCCGGCAGGATTCATCGGCTGAGCCGGTCGCGGCGAGCGGGCGGCCGTCGGGCATCGCGAGCGACCAGATTCCAGCGGCATGGCCACGGCGGGTGGCCTCGATCTCCCCGGTGGCGAGATTCCAGATCCGCACCAGCCCGTCACCCGAGGCGGTGGCGAGGCGGATTTCGCCGGCCATTGCTGGTCGCTGGCTGACTGTGTCCTCGTGCTCCCGGTCGCTCCTGGCGTCGCGGGCAGACGCGAGCCCTGGGCCGCTCGGCAGAAACGCGACGGCATTCACCCGCAGCGGATGCTCGAACCGCGCCAGCTGCGTTCCGTCGGCCGCCCGCCAGACCCGTGCCGTGGCGTCCTCCGCCGCGGTGGCAAAGGACTGGCCGTCGGCCGCGAAGACTCCGCGGAACACGCGGGTGTCACCATGGCTGACGGCGCGGAGCTGCTGCCGCGTGGCCACGTCCCAGAGCCGAGCCGTTCCATCGCGGGAGGTGCTCAAGAGCGTCGTGCCATCGGGAGAGAAGGCGACCGAAAAGGCAGTCGCCTCATGCCCTTCGAGCCGGCCTCCCTCTTCCCAGGTCGCCGTATTCCAGAGCGTGACGGTGCCTACCCGCGAGCCCGTCGCCAGCAGTCGGCCATCGGGGGCAAACGCCACTCCATAGACCGCGGCGTCCTGGTCCGCCAGGGTCGCGCGGAGGGTGCCGGTGGCGACGTCGGTGATCCGCACCGTACCATCCGCCGACGCCGAGGCGAGGAGCTGATCATCGGGCGAGAACGCAACCGCCCAGACGGGCCCCTCATGCTGCGTGAGCATGTGGGCAGGTTTGGAGCCGGACTGGAACGCAGCGGCGGAGGCCGCAGGCTGCCAGACGCTCACCTGGCCGCCGGCGGTGCCGATGGCCACCCGGTCACCAGCCGCGGTCCAGGCGACGGCCTGAACCGTGCCGTCGCCGCCAGGGTACAGCGCCAGCGACTCATCGAGCGAGGCGGCCAGGCAGTCGAGTTCCGGCGTTTCGCCCGGGTGGCCCGCGGAGAGCGTCTCCGCTTCCGCCAGCAGCCGGCGGCCTTCCGCGAGGTTATCGCGGTCGCGGGCTTCGGCTGCGAGGAGCACGGTTGAGAGGTAGAGCTGGCGGCGGGCTTCCTCGGCTTGGGCATGCGCCTCCTGTCGGCCCGCTTCGGCTGCTGCGTGCGCGGTCTCGGCCTGGCCGCGGGCCTGTTCCGCAGCCTGCCGCTGCCGCTCGGCGACGAGCGAGAACCATGAGATGCCGCCGATTGCCGCGAGCAGCGCGGCGAACGTCGTGGTCGTCGCCAGCGCTGCCGCCCGATGACGGCGGGCCAGCCGCCTGACTGATTGGGCGAGGGTCGGAGGCCGCGCCCGGATCGGCTCGCCAGCGAGCCAGCGATCGAGATCGGCGTGGAGTTCGCCGGCATCGCAGTAGCGGTTGCTCGGATCGGGTTCGAGGCACTTGGCCAGAATCACGGCCAGGGGGCCAGCCTCATCCGCCGGCACTTCACCCCGGAGCCGACGGGCGAGCGGGCGGGGTTCCGAGACCGTCCGCTGCGCCAGGATCGCCGTGGCTTCCAGCAGCGATCGGCCCCGCAGTTCGTAGGGCAGTTCGTGGAAGAGGAGTTCGTGGAGCACGAGCCCCAGGGAGTAGACGTCGCTGCGTTGATCGATCGCAGCGGCGTCGAGCCCGAGTTGCTCCGGACTCATGTAGCGGACCGTCCCCACCAGTTCGCCCACCTGGGTGGCGACCGAGACGGTGTCATGCTCCGGGGTGAGGAGCCGGGCCACGCCGAAGTCGATCACCCGCAGGCTGCCGGCGGCGCTCACCAGGATGTTGCCCGGCTTGAGGTCGCGGTGGACCACCCCCGACCGATGAGCGTGCGCCACCGCGGCGACCGCCTCGAGAAACACCCCGATCCGTTGGCGGCAGCCCAGTTGCCTGGCATCGGCCGCTTCCGTGATCGAGGTAGCCCCCTCGATCAACTCCATGACCAGGTAGGGCGCCTCGCCAGTGGGCATGGTTGCGATGCCGGCGAGGTGGATCTGGGCGATGCACGGGTGCTGGAGCCGCGCGAGCAGGTCGGCTTCGAGCGCAAACCGGCGAAGGATTGCGGGATTCGAGCCAGCCAGCCGGAGCACCTTCACGGCCACCCGCCGGGCCGGCCGCTCCTGCCTGGCCTCATAGACGATCCCCATACCGCCGGAGCCGAGCAAGCGGACGACGGTCACCGGGCCGATCGCATCACCGGCCGCAAACGGCAAACCAGGGTCGGGGCCGCAGCCAAACCCGAAGGAGTCAGCCGCACCGGACAAGTCCGAAGCCGCCTCACCAGCGAGATCGGGTGCACTCCGGGTGAACTCCCTCATCGGCCGTCAACGGCAGAGGCTACTGTCACCGGCGAACTCGGCGTCCCAACTCCCGACCGCGGGGCACCGGCACCGCTCGACGGTTCGCTTCAGGAGGGAGTCGCGGGCGGACACGATCCGCCGTACTTCCTCGCTCGTGCGGCACGCACCCCGCGCGGCACCCGTCTGTCGGCGATGCCCACGGAGCCTCAACTGGGCCGCCACGATGATCGTGACGGGATCCAGGTCGTCCGGCTCGAGCCCCAGAATCTCCGCCTCGAACGGCCGCCAGGGCAGGCGGGGAAGGACGTCTGTGTGCATGCGTGACCGCTCCGTGGAGTCGCCTACGGAATAAAGCGAGCGCGGCGGCCCCGAGGGGCAAAGATTTTGCAAGGAAGGGAAAAAACCCTGGAAAACGAGGCATCCTGCGGCGATGAGGAATCGCTCAAGGGAGGGGTCTTCGGTCGTTCGACACGAGGGCTCTGACGAGGTCCTTCGGCACCCGAATCGAGCGACGGGCGAGTGCGATCGGCCGCTCGTCGCCCCGGAACCCCAAGCCTCGCCGGCGGTCGACCGGTGGCAACTCGTCGGGAATGGCGATTCAGCCACGGCGATCGGGGGTCTCCAGCTCGCCGAGATGACCGTCGTGACGGTCCCCGAATCGGCTACCGACCTGGTGGTTCTCGCCAGCCTGGCCGGTGGTGGTTCTCTCGTGGGCCGGCGGCGGTGGCGGGCCTGATGAGGGGGTGAAAAATAGGGGGCGGAGCCACCATTTCCTGTGGTGGAGGGTAGGCTGGGGCTTATCCGGTGGCGTTACCAAGGACGACGGCGGCCGCGAGCACCCATGGCACCAGACACCGCACCCGAAAGCTCCGACAGTTCGGAGATCGCGCTCTGGCTCGATCGGCTGGCGTCCGGCGACCTGACGGCCCGTGACCGGATCATCGAGATCACGAGCGGCCGATTGCGGGTGCTCGCCAGCCGAATGCTGGCGCGGTTTCCCCAGGTTCGCCGTTGGGATGACACCGACGACGTGTTTCAGAATGCGATCATGCGGCTGCATCGGGCGCTGGCCGAGGTGCAGCCCGATTCACCGCGGGCGATCATGGCACTGGCCGCGACTCAGCTCCATCGGGAGCTCATCGACCTGGCCCGGCGGTACCGCGGCCCGATGTCATTCGAGGCCAATCACGCGACGCAGGTTCCAGCGGTACCGGACGACTCCGAGCCGAAGCCGAGTCTCGTGGAACGGGCGTCGACAGCCGATGAATCCCTCGATCGCTGGAGCGTGTTCCACGACGTGATCGCGGGGCTTCCGACCGAGCAGCGGGAAGTGTTTCACCTCGTCTGGTATCTCGGAGCGGATCAGAAGACGATCGCGCGGCTCCTCGAGTGCTCCGAGCGGACGGTGAAGAGCCGTTGGCGGGCGGCCCGCGAAGCCGTGCGGGCGGCGCTCGACGGCGAATCGCCCCAATGACGTGAGTGCCGGGAGCCGTGCGCTGGCTCAGGCCTGCGGTTCGCCCGCATCGAGTTCGCGGAGCACGGCCACCGCGTCGTCGAGCGGAGGAGTGTCGTAGCCCTTCACCCGTCCCCGCCGGTCAGCCTCGGCGAGCAGGAGCGCGTCGAGGAAGTCGGGGTGGGCTTCCAGCCGGCGCCGGGCCCGATGGCCGAGGGTTTCCTCGTAGTAAGCCCGGGCCACCGGCAGCGCTTCGATGAGCCAGCGGGTGCGGGGGGTGACGAGGTCGCCCACGGCGGCGAGCGTGGCCGCCACGCTATCGCGGCGGTCGATCGCCCGCCCCACGTCGTGCACCAGGGCGGCCGTCAGCAATTCCTCGTCGTAGGGCCGCTCCTGGCGCACGAGATCGAAGACCTGTAGCGAGTGTTCGAGGCAATCGCCCTCCGGGTGCCACTCCGGGTTTTGCTTGACCGCTGCCAGCACCGCCACCATGGCGGCCAAGGCATCGAATCGGTCGCCGGTGAGGTGGGCCAGCGACGCGGCCGGATCGATTCGCCGCAGCGCCTCCTCACCGACTTCGGAAGCCGCGGGCATCTGATCCTCCGGCACCCAATCACGGGCGACCCGCCGGGCTGCGCGAAACGTGGCTCGCCGCGCATCGCTCCCTCGGACCACGCCCCGGCCGGCCTCGCGGGCGATTCGGCGGCGGAGCGGATCGTCGGCCGGGGGCAGGGCGGTAGGGTCGGGTTCGGTCATGGGGGCGGTGTGGCTGCAACGTTTGAGCGGGACGACCTCAGATCTCATTCTACGGGGAACGACAGGTGGAGCGTTGGCTCGGGGGCGGCACAAGTCACGTCGCGGGCGAGGATACGCCCCGATTGCTCCGCGAGCGTTCGCCGACCCCCTCGCCTTCCGTCAACCGTGCCGCACCGGTGTCAGCGTGCGGCCGGTGGATCGGGTCCATCAGGCCCCAGAGGCTGCCACGAGAGCCGGCGGAATTCCGCCGTCGTGGCGTACGTGGCGATCCCCAGCGGCAGCGACGGGGTGACTTCGCTGCGGATCGAGAGCGTGTGGCCGGCGAGCGGCTGTTCGATGATCCGCTTGCCGTCGAGGAAGCACTCGATCTGGTCGGGCGTCACCCGCACCCGCACGGCATACCAGCGGCCGTTCTCGAACGACATGATCTGGGTGGTGGCGTTGCTGGCGGCGTCGTTGCCGTCGATGCTCGAGAGCCCCACCAGGCCGCCCCCCCAGCCGCCCAGGATCAGGCTGAGGTGCGAGTCGGCGACCGGAAACGTGAGCCCGCAGAAGAAGTCGTGACCATCGACGCGACGGGCCTCGAGGTCGATCTCGTACTCCTGCGTCGGAAACTCGCCCTGCCAGGTGATGCCACTCATGTCCGAGCCACGCTCGATCCGGATCACGCCCTCCTTGACCACGACCGCCCCCTCGCCACCGAAGGGCGTCGGCTTCCAGTCGCCGAGAGACTCGCCATCGAAGAGCGGCCGCGGCGCAGCGGCGGCGGCCGGCCCTACCGCCGGAAGCGGCTTGCCATCGAGCAGCCAGGCGAGGTTGAAGCTCGCGATCTGGACCGCGGCATGGCTGCCCTTGGGCCCGCCCTCGTAGGCGAGGTAGATCCGGCCCGCGCTCGGCGTGCCGCTGCGGCCCACGCCGAGGTTTGAGTAGCCGCAGGGTCCGTCTGAGACGAGCCGCTTGACTGGCCAGGTCTGCCCTCCGTCGAAACTCGCCCAGACGGTGATCTTCTCACGGCCGCCCGCGATCGACCCGCCCACCTGCCCCGGCATCGCCCCGGCCTCGGTGTCGGCATTGCTCGCCAGCAGGATGTCGCGGCCGGCGATCGGCAGGCGGATCATGCCCCCCATCAACCCGTAGGAACTGCCCCGCGGGCCGTCCGGGAGGGCGGCGCTCCGCCGGGCTTCGATCCAGAGCCGGCCGCCGTCGTAGCTCGTGGCGAAGAAGCGATTGCCGCGGCTCATGTGTTCCCGCGAGTTATAGAGCAGCCGGCCGTCGGAAAGCTCCGCGATCGCGCCCTCGCCGGTGCCCATCACCGGAAAGGGATCGCTCGTCTGCCAGGTCTTACCGTGGTCATCGCTCAGAATCGCCGACGAATAATGGTAGGGCCGCCACGGCACGTCATTGGAGTTCTTTGGCCCCATGATTCGGGCCGGGCTCACGAGCCGGCCCTGGTGGGGACCGAAGGCCAGGGTGATGCCGCACTGCATCGCGCCGGCGCCCTCGATCCCCGGCACCCGGCCGTTGCCGTCGGGCAGGACCTCGATCGTTTCCCGGGCCCAGGTGACCCCGGCGTCGCGGCTGCGGTAGAGCCACCGCTCCTGCGGGTTCACGAACAGGAGGTCGCCGGTCGTCTCGTCGACCAGCGCGTTGCCGCCGTTGGCCGCGGCGCGATCGCCCGCCGGATCGATCACGATCGGCTCGTGCCAGGTTCGGCCGCCGTCGCGGCTCCGCCGCACTTCGCCGCCGCCGGGGGAGCGGAAGACGACGACCGTGCCGTCGGGAGTCGAGAGCACGCCTCCCCAGCCGCCACGCCCCTCCCAGAGTTCATGGGGCGGCACGAACACCGGCTCCCCGAGAAACTCCTCGATCGGGGCCGAGGTTGCAAAGGCTCCGGTCGCCTCGGCCTTTGCCGGAGCCTCTGCGGCGTTGACGGGCGAGCCTGCCACGGCCCAGAGTCCGATCACGACAGAGATCCGAACAGCCCAGGTTGCCATGCCGAGATTCCCCGAGGATGAATACCGCAGCCGATGCCTGAAGGCAGGATAGCCCGCGCGATCGAACCCCGGCAAACAGGCTCTGTTTGGTGCGCGATCGTGACCGAGGCCTGCGCTGTCGATGGTGCCTCGGCTCGTACGGGTATCCTGGAACGAGCGGCAGGCTGCCGAGTGTCGGGAGTGAGTCGCCGACTCTGACGGGAGATCTCGATGGCGGTTGATCTGGCGTTCACGGAGACGGGAGGCGACGAGCCGGGCGGCGGTCTGCCACTGGTCATCCTGCCGGGGCTCTTCGGTTCGAAGCGGAACTGGTCGGCGATCGCCCGGGAACTCGGCCGGCACCGGCGGGTGATCACGGCCGATCTCCGGAACCACGGCGAGAGCCCCTGGACCGATCGGCATGACTTCCCCGGGCTCGCCGCCGACGCGGCCCGGCTGGTGGAGATCCAGGCCGCCGGCAGGGCCAGCGTGCTCGGCCACAGCATGGGAGGCAAGGCGGCGATGATGCTCGCCCTCACGCGGCCCGAACTCGTCGAGCGGCTCGTGGTGGTGGACATCGCGCCGGTGGTCTCGACGGGCACGCCGATCGAATATGTCCGGGCGATGCGGGCCTTGCCGCTGGCGAGCTATAGCCGGCGGTCGGAGGTGGCCGATGCGCTCGCCGAGGCGATTCCCGACCGCGGCGTCAGAAACTTTCTCTCGCTCAACGCCGTGGACGGCCCGGCTGGACTCGAGTGGCGGCTGAACCTCGCGGCCCTGGAACGCGACTTCCCGGCGATCCTCGGGTTTCCGGAGATCGAGGCCGGGCGAGCGTTTCCCGGGCCCGCGCTGTTCCTGACCGGCGGCCGGTCGCCCTACGTCCGGCCGGAGCATCGGCCCGAGATCGAGCGGCTGTTTCCCGCGGCCTTGTTCGAGACGATCCCCGATGCGGGCCACTGGGTGCATGCCGACGCGCCGGCCGACTTCGTGGCGGCGGTCAACCGGTTCCTGGCATAGTTGGCGGGGAGGCGGACGGATACGAACCGGACCGCGACCTGTCGCTTGTGAGGTTCCGACCGCATGGGTAGCGTACGCCGGACGCGGTTCGTGCGAGGTTCGTGCGACGTGAAACCACACCAGTCACCGAGGCCGGCGATGATGACGAGTTTTCCGCGGTGGTGTGGCCGTTCGCGACGTCGAGGCCTGGGCGTTGCGGCGATATCGCTAACGCTCGTGCTTGCCGGTGGGCAGGGCGTCGTGTTCGCCCAGACCACGCCGATTCAGAACCTCGCAGCCTTTCGGGCGGCGGCCACGCTGACGAAGAGGTCGTATCACTGGGACGCGGTCGTGTCGGGACAGCCGCAGGTGGCCACGACGGCGCGGAGTCCGTTGCCCGCGACGACCCTGACGACCGTGTCGTGGGATCCCCTCCTGCCCGAACTCTTTCAGGAGAAGGTCATCGATTCGATTCCGGTGCCATGCACGCTCGTGGCCACGTTCACCGGTGCCTTCGACACCTGGACTGCACCCGCTGGGACGGTGACCGACCTGACCTTCTCCGTGGGTGGTACGACGCATTTCATCATGCCGTTCGTCACGTGGGGCGGTGATCTGCGGCAGTACCTGCGGACGACCTACTTCACCGCCGACAGCATCCCGGCGCCGGCCCTGGTGCAGACCCGAATCCAGCAGGCGCTCGGGCTTGCCCCCACCGAAACCACGACTCACGGCCTGGCGTTCTTCTGGGTGCCACTGGCGAACCTCGCGCGGCCGGCCTACTCAGCCGACATCGCCGCGCAGCTTCCGACTCCGCTGCCGACGTTTTCCGATGGCAGTTTTCAGGCCCTCGATGCCACCGGGCCGGCGGGCTTTACCTACCTCGACATCGACGACTCCACGGTGACGTATTCCACCCTGGGCGAGTACGTCGAGTGGAACCAGGCCCAGACCACCTATCCCTGGACGGCCATGGGCTACACCTTCAACTGGAACTCGCTCCAGGATGGGTTTGACCCGAGCTACGGCATCGACCCGCTGGCTCCTGCCTTTGCCTTCGGGGTGTCGGAATTCATCGTCAGCGCGGGATCCAAGATCGTGAATGAGCGGTTCGTCACCCATGCCGATCTCGGTGCCTGGGCCGTGCCCGAGCCTGCCCTCCTCGGTTCCGGGATCCTGGTCATGGCCGTGTGCATGCTCCGGCGGCCGCGGGACCGTTGATGGCAGGCCAGGGCGAGGCAGGCCGCCAGCATCACCACAGGCCCTGGCTCGGGAACAGGGGTGATGGTCATGGCCGCGGTCGGATCCGGCAGGTACATGCCCGCACCGTAGACGCCGGCTCCGTTGGTGAGCACCAGATCGAAGACGTTGGCCGCGCCGTCGTAGTTGAAGTCGCCCTCACTCCACTCGCTTGCGCGGCCGGTCCCGTAGCCGCCGAGGCCGTTGACGATCACAAGGTCGAAGATGTTCACCCGGCCGTCGAGGTCGGCATCGCCGGCGGCCGCATACGAGACCCGCGCCGTGCCGTCCGCTGCGACGACGTAGCCGACCGTGCGGGTGCCGCCCGAGGCAGCCGCTGTGCTCGAGAGGATTCCGCTTCCGCCGGTCCAGCTGCCGCCGTTTCGGCCGGCGATGATGTCGGCCCGCAGGGCGGCGGCCGTGATGCCGCCCGCCGCGACCGTCACCTCGCCGGCGCCGAGATCGAGCCGGCCGCCCGCCGCCGACTCGTCCACTTCGAGCCTGCCCACGCCGACGACCAGCCGTGAGCCCGGAGCCAGCGAGAGCGTGCCACCCGGCCCGATCGCGACGAGCGGGTTCCCGGCCACTGTGCCGGCGGCAATCGCCAGCGACGCGATGCCCGACGAGCCATGCACCGCGAGCGTCGCTCCCGAGAGCGTGCCGCCGCTGAGTGTCACGGCGGGCGATTGGAGCGTGATGCCGGGGGCGATCGCGAGCGTGGCACCGCGGCCCACCGTGACCTGCGTGCTGGCCAGGGCCTGGGCGTGCGTGGCCTCGAGCGTGCCGGCCGAGATCGTCGTCGGCCCGGCGTAGGCGTTGGCCGCGTCCATCACGAGTCGGCCCGGGCCTCCCTTGGTGACCGAAGCCGCCGACCGGATCGTGGCATAGCCAGCCTGGGCCTGGGTGCGGCTCGCGCCGGGGACGTCCATCACGACATCGCCAAACACGTCACGGAGCGTGTAGGAGACCGAGAGCGACGGCCGGTTGGCGGCGACGGCTGCCTCGGCACTGTCGAATCGCCAGCCGTCGGTGCCCTCGGTCTGAAACAGCCAGCCATGATTGGGAGCGCCACTGCTCCAGGCGAAGAGCGACTCGGTGACGTCGAACGAGAGCAGGCCGCCGTTGGTGACCGGTGCGAAGGAGGCGTTGGCCGCCAGGATCGCCTCCCGACCGTCGGCCGCGACGCCGCTGCCGAGCGAGTTCCAGGTGGACGACTCGCTCCACGGCGTCAGCAGCCGGTAGAGCCCGACCGTGGCGGATGAATGCGAATTCGGTGTGGTGCTTGTCCGGAGGGTGAGGGTCGCGGAATCGATGATTGCGTTGGCGGGAATCGCGGCAGCGCCGAAGAGATCCTCGAACCGCAGCAGCGCCTGCCGCGGCTGCACGAGGCCGGGCGTGTCGGCGTCACGATCGACCCACAGTCCCACCGCCGAGGCATAACTGGTGGACGGAGCCGCGGCGGAGACATAGGTGTCGACGGTTCCCGCGTACCCGGCGAGCCCCTGCTGGAAGCTTACGCTGCCGCGGAGGCCCGGCTCGGACTGACGGCCGAACTGCGACGCGAGATCGAGCGGCAGCGTGAAGCTGTTCGCCGCGTCGGTGAGGTGGGACCTGGTGACCGGCGAATAGGTCTCGACCCGGACGATGCCGGCATCGACATCGAATTCCATCGTCCGCAGGTAGCCGGCGCCGTCGAAGTAGCCGGGGAACTCCTCGAATTGGTAGTCGACGAGCATCTGCTGGACGGGCCGGCCGGCGATGTTCGTGACCGTCTGCCGGAAGGCACCGTTGATGTGGCCGTTGAGGGTCATTACGACCTGGGGATTGTTCCGCACGAACAGGTCGTTGATCGGGCGGTAGGCCGTCTGATATCCGGTCGTGTTGAGCAGGGCGTGGGTCGTGAGGATCGTCGGCAGTCCGGGGTTGGCGTTGATCACCGACTGGGCCCAGGCAAGGTCACGCTCGTCGGGAGCGAACTGCATGGCGATATTCAGGAACCGATAGCCGCCGGCCTCGAAGGTGTGCCAGGTGTTGAGACCGGCCCAGGGCGTGGTCGGCGTGGCCGGCGAACTGCCGCCGTAGGTGGGCATGCCGGCATACCGCTGGGGGCCGAACCACTTCAGGTAATAGATCGGCTCGTCTTTGACGTTGTGGTCGATGAAGTCGTGGTTGCCCGGCAGCAGGCTGTAGGGAACGCCGGCCGCGTCGAGGATGCCGATCGCCTCGGACGCCCGCCGAAACTGGGCGTCGTCGGGGACGAGGCCGGTGGGCCGACGGAGGTCGGGCTGGTAGATGTCGTCGGTGCGGGCGTAAAACGGATTGCCGTCGTTCTGGATGTCGCCGAGGTGCAGCACGAAGGCGATCGACTTCGCGGCGCGGTTGGCGGCGATCCAGGCGGTCTGTGCCTTGAAGTAGGCCGTGTTGCGGGCTTCGGTTTGGGTGTAGTACTGCGTGTCGGGCAGGACGACGACGGTGAACGGGTCGGCCGCGGCGGCCAGCGGTGCGGGTCCGATGGCCACGAGCAATGCCGCCAGCAGGAAAACCCCGCCCCGGGGAGCGTGGCCATACACCGGTCGGGACGAGGCATTCATCGGGGGAGAGGGGATCGAGAGAACGGCCGCTTTGGCAGCGAGATCATGGGTGAAACGGGGCCTGGCTTCCGAGCCGCCCGGACGCCCTCACGCCGCCTGGCTTACGGGAAAATCAGAAGTTACCTTCCGTTGGCCGAATCTGCAGCCAGCGGGTAATTTCCGAGGGTCGAAAATTGTATCGGCACCCTCGGGGAGTTTGCGCCGAACGATGTCTCTGCAGCGGGCCTGAGCAGAAAGGATTCCCTTTTTGGCCACCCATCGTCGCCGCCGGGCCGAACAGGCTCGCACCATGTTCCGTCAGTTCTTGGCTCGCCGGGCCCGTCGTTCGAGCTCGGGCGGCAGCCCGGGCTTCGGCCTGGAGCGGCTTGAAGTCAGGCACCTGCTGGCGCTCACCATCTCCGAGGACGTCATCCGCAGCAACGCGGACATCGTCTACACCGATACCGAGAGTATCACGATCGCCGACGGTGTCGTTCTCGATGCCGGGGGCGGAAAGATCACGCTCGAGGCGCCGGCGATCTCGATAGGCGAAGGCGCGAAGCTGCTCTCGAGAGGCATCGGCGGCGCGGCCGACGGGACGATCACGCTCAAGGCGGCCAATCAGACGACGACCATGCCCCTGTCGCTCATCAATCAGTTCTACGCGAACTTCGCCTCGGCGGGTGGCCAGGAGGCGTCGATCAACGTCGGCAGGAATGCGACGATCGACGGGGGAACGGTCAGGCTCGACGTCGTCTCGGGCGACGCGCTGCCTCAGTGGTGGCAGGAGGCGGTCGGCACGCCGGTCGTGGGCCCGCTCCTCAAGCAGGCGACCAACACGCTCAATCACATCCTCGCCCTGCCGATCTCCGTCATCATCAAACAGCCGGAGTCGCGGCTGACCGTCGCGGAGAGCGTGTCGATCACCGGCTCCGGGAGCGTCACGCTCGACGCCAAGGCCGTCGCCCAGGCCGACGCGCGGGCCCGGTGGTCGGTGGTCATGGACTACCTGCAGAAGAAGACCACCACCTCGACGAACTGGAGTTTCGCAGGCGGCGTGGCCTACAGCGATGTGCGGTCGAGCGTGAGCGTCGGCGCGGGGGCCAGCATCGTTTCGACCGGCTCCGATGTGGGGATCACGTCCGACGTCGTCAACTCGACGACGATGAAGGCCCGCGTCTACTTGAACCAGGGCGTCAACCCGACCAACCCGAACAACACGGCCTTCTCCGTGGCGGTCTCGGTGCAGAATTCGGCCTCGACGGTGGATCTCGCCGCCGGTTCGACGATCGAGGCTCGCGATGCGGTCGAGGTGAAGGCGACCGGCACCGACACGAACATCGCCCGGCCCAAGACGTCGTCCTACAAGGACGGCCGCGTAGGAGTGACGGCCGGCGTGGCTGTTGGCACGTCGGTCGTGGAAGTCTTCGCCAATGGCACGATCCGCGCGGGCGCGGCGGCCACGGCGGCAACCCCGCTCGTGGTCGACCCGGCCATCGCGGTCGATTTCGGCACGAGCACGATCCGGCTCTCGCAGGCGGCGACGTTCGACACGGGTGACGCGGTCGCCTATTCGGCCCGGGGTGGTTCTGCGATCCCCGGGCTCGAGGACGGCATCATCTACTACGCGATCGTGGCCGGCGATCGGAGCAGCCTGCAGCTGGCAGCCACGCCGGCCGATGCCATGGCCGGAAAAGCGATCACGCTCGGCCCGGCCTACCCCACCCTGACCGGTGCCGGCGCGAAGGGGAGGCTCCCGATCATCGGCGTCACGGCCGCCCTTGACGACACGATCACGCTCGACGCCACCACCTGGCCCGATGGCACGCCCTTCGTGGACGGCGAGACGATCACATATGCCGAAGTGGCCGGCCGGTTCGTCGGCCGCAACGACGCTGCTGGCCAGCTCGTCGGTCCACTCGCCAACGGCAGCTACCGGATCAAGGTGCTCCCGCGCGAGTCGGG
>CAYVNX010000001.1:21106-96869 GCA_964453165.1 uncultured Candidatus Kuenenia sp.
TCGGTCCACTCGCCAACGGCAGCTACCGGATCAAGGTGCTCCCGCGCGAGTCGGGTGCGACTCTGACTCGCCTCCAACTGCTCGACGCGGTCGATCCGACGAACACCCCGATCGATCTCAACACCTCGGCCCACTTCGTAACGGCCGACGGCGCGTGGCTGCGGGTCAACGAGTTCGATGCCGACCTGGGCCAGGTGAACTTCACGTTTCCGGCGGCGGAGGCCGGGGTGACCGATCCGCCGCCCGATCAGACCGCCGCGGTCCGAGGCCTGGCCAATGCGGCGGCGCTCCGCTACGTCGAGGGGTTCGAGGCGTCGGTACCCCGGCTCGTCGACGGCACCACCTACCACGCGATCGTCGATCCCGAGAACCGCGGGATCGTCAGGCTGGCGTCCACGGCCGACCAGGCCCGGGCCGCCGATCCCGCGGTGCAGGATGCGAATCCCACGCTGTCTTACTCGGTGCCGGCCGAACGCGAGGGCGATCAGCCCACGACGAAGACCGTGGAGATCGCCGGCGTCGAAGGGGGCTCGACACTCGTTTTCGCAGGAGCCCCCGGGATCACCGACGGGATGGCCGTCACCTACCGGGCCGTGCCTGGCAAGCCGATCGTCGGCCTCGTCGATGGCTCGACCTACCTGGCCTATGCCCAGACCAATGCGTTTTTCGACGAATCGTCACCGCAGGCCCTCTACGAACTACGGGCAACCGCCACCGGTCCCGCGATCACGTATGACCAGTCGCAGGTGATCGAGACGGTCGGCGGTGAGCGGCTGCCGCTCGAGGCGGTGGACACCGACACGGCCCTCGTCGCCCTCACGCTCCCGGCCGCTCCCCGGCCGTCCGCGACTTTCGTCGGGGCCGGTGTTGGCACGATCGACGTGGCCGATGTGCCGGCAGGTTCGATTCTGCTCCGCACGAACGCGAGCTCGGGCACGTTTCGGCTCCGCATGACCGGCGGCGGCGAGCGGACCACCGCGGCGATCCCCTGGAACGCCACGGCGGGCGAGGTGGCGGCCGCCGTCAATGCCCTGGGCGCGGTCGGCATCGCCGTCACCCGGTCGAGCGGAAGGGGCACGCTCACGGAGCCATGGCTGCTGATCGGCACCGGGCTCACCGGACTGACGTTCGAGCAGGAGTCGCTCGTCGGCGGGGGCATGTGGGGTGAATACACGCAGGAGGGACTGAAGGCGATCTCGACCATTGCCGTCGACGGCTCGTTCAGGCTGTCGATCGACTCCGGCAGCGGTGTTCGCACGACCGATACACTGCACCTGGGAAACACGGCACTTGTCGCCTACGGCCAGGTACGGCCCTCGCCGGGGCATATTGCGGGTGCGATCAATGCCCTCCCCGGCCTGCTGGCCACGGGCCGCTTCGGCATCGGCACTGCTGCGAGCCCGTGGCTCGTTGACATCCGGCGGCTGCCGCTGGCGACGGGCGATGCGGTCGTCTTCCGCGACGCCTTCGGCGTGGAGTCGCTCGGCCTGCTCGACGGCCGCACCTACTACACCGTCATTCGGCCCGTTGCCGACCAGATCCGGCCGGGGGCCGTCGTCGTCGGATTCGCGGCCAGCCACGAGGCGGCGCTCGCCGCCTCGCGGCTGGCCGCGCTCGGCGCGTCGCCCGTCCTCGTGCCGCTCGACACGGCTCTTCAGTTTGGCGAACCCTCGGCGGAGGTGATGATCGGCCGGGCCCATTCCTTCACCCCCACGGCCGCGGGCGGCATCTCGATCACCACGAAACTCACGGCCCGCGATGCGGGGCTCTCGGCCGCCAAGAACGGCGGCCAGCCGAGTTTCCGCGACCGGATGCGGGGCGATATGGCGCTCTCCGTGGGGGGGAAGTATTTCCTTGAGGTGCTCCTCACCGGCGGCGCGGCCTTCCTTGGCAAGGAATACAAGAACGCCGCGAACAAGGCGGTGAACGACAATCTCGGCGGCCAGCAGGTGGAAGGGGCGGGCTCCGCGAGCGTGCCGAGCATGTTCGGGCTGTCGGCCGCCTTCTCCTACCTTTCCGGCACCCGCACGGTGCGAACGATCATCGGCGACAAGGCGAATCTGATCACGGCCGGGAGCATCGTCGTCGACAGCGGGCTCGTGGAAAAGTTTCGCACGGAGGTTCAGGCCGACGTGGCCAAGCCGCAGGCCGCCAAGGCGGGAGTCGCGCTGGCGCTCAATCTGGCCTGGATCGACACCGTCTGTCAGACGATCGTGCGGTCGAACGCCCGGCTTACCGGCGGGACCGGTGTGACGATCAACGCCGGGGCGTCATATCCATTCTTCAACCGGGTGATCGACGGCCGGTTGCTCAACGACGGATCGTTTGCCGGACTGTTTCCCGAACTCTCCGACCCCAAGCTCCAGGGCTTTGCCAGTGGCGACTGGCGGCAGATCCTGTCGAGCCTCAACTACGCGGTCGCCCTGCCGCTCACGCTCTGGAGGGTTCGCGACGGCTTCCACGAGACGGCTGCCTCGGTCAAGGGCGAGCAGAAGAACTTCCTCGATTCGACGGCCGGGCCCAACCGCGATGCCATCATTGAAAACGCCCTCGCGGGGGCGCTGCAGCTGTTCTGGGTGGACAACGTCTGCGAGGCGATCGTCGAGGACGGCGTCCAGATCAACCAGGATCGCTCGGTGCCGGCGGGCGTGACGCAGCCGGTCGCGGTGACCGCCTCGACCGCGGTGATGCAACTGACCGTGCCAATGCTCAAGTCTGCCTTGAAAAACGTCAACAACGGCGCAGGCTTCGGCGTGAGCGTATTCACCTTCGGCGACACGACGCGGGCGGTGATCGGCGGCACGAACAGTCTGAAGACGGCGGCGAATGTCCGCGCGGCCGGAGCCACGACCGACGTCGTCGCCGCCGCGCCGACGCGGATCGAGTTCGGCGCCGGCGGCCTGGCGGTCGATGCGGTGCACTGGGGCATCCTCTGGATGCTGGTCAAGAGCGGCGTGAACGCGACCGGCTGGGGTATCTCCGGCGCCGCCTCCGTGATCGACAGCCGCGAGGGCGGGCAGGTCGTCGAGGCGGCGATCGAGGCCCCGGCGACCGGTGTGGAAATCCGGCGGCGGGGCGGTACTTCCGGCGGCGTGCGGGTAAGGGCCGCCGACAACAGTTTTCTGATCCCTGTCGCAGGCAGCGTCAACAAGGGAGCCGAGAAGAGCGTCGGCGTGTCGACGGCGCTAGTGCTCGCGGATCGCGACGTCACCGCCCGGATCGGCGCGGAGGCCGCCGACGCGGCCGTCGGCCGCATCGAGATCGTGACCGCCGGCGACGTGGTCGTCGATGCCGAGGCGTTCGGGGTCCTGGCGCCGACCGCCGTGGCGGGCGGCGTGAAGTCCTCCACGAACACCTACGCCCCGGAGAGCCGCTGGGACGACGATATCCAGGCTGCATGGATGGCGAGCCGCACGACGGTGGACCGCGTCGGCATCGGCGCCTCGGGCGCCGTGGCGATCGCCGACGTCGACGACACGGTCACGGCCACGGTGCACCACACCGGCTCGATGACCACCGCCGCCGCGACCAATCTCGACGTTGCAGCCGACAACACGACGATTGTTCTGGCCAACACCGGCAGCTTCGCCATTCGCCAGGCCGGCGGTGAAGAAAAGCTCTCGCTCGGACTCTCCGGCGCCGTCTCGTTGATCCTCGCGAGTTCCCATGTCGAGGCGAGCATTCGCCGGGCGACGATCGACGGGTTCGCGATCGATGTCGCCGCCCGCAATGCCCGGTCGATCGGCAGCGCCGCGGCCAGCGGCGCGGGCGGCGCCGTGGGGGGCTCTGGCTCGCTGACGGTCAATTTCGCCGGCTCGGTGGCGATCCAGTCGCTCACCACGACCACGCTCGCCACGCTCGACCGGGTGACCGGCACGAGCCTCGCGGAGGCCCGCGTCGTCGCCACTGCCGACGACCTCCTCTGGAACGTGGCCGGCTCGTTCGTCGCCAACGTCTCGTCGATCCTGGTGCGATCCGATGCCAACGGCCGATCCGGCGCCGACAACGGCCGCAGCCTTGCGGTCGGCGCGTCGGTGGCCGTCTTGAACGCGACGGCGACCACGCAGGCCACCGTCACGGCGTCGAATCTCGCCTTCGCCGGGGGCAGCCTCGACGTGCAGGCAACAGAGCAGTCCACGGTGATCACGGCCTCCGGCGGTGGTTCGGTCGTGCGTACCGGCGGCACGGCCACGGCGGTCTTCGCGAGCAAGAACAACGCCGGCTCGAGCCTGGCCGGATTCGTCGCGGTCGCGAACATCGATCCCACGGTCGAGGCCACGATCACCGACAGCACCGTCACCATGGCCGACGCCGGCGGCGACGTGTCGGTGCTGGCGACGACGGCGATGCTGCTCGTGACGGCGTCGGGCGGCTTCGTGCTCAACCGCGACGGCAAGGGCACCCTCTCGACGAGCCTCGGCGCGGCCGTGACCGTGGTGAACTCCACCACCCGCGGCACGGCGAAGATCGAGCGGTCGCGGATCACCGTGCCCCGGGGCCGGGTGCGGGTTCGCGCCACCAATGGCAACCCGGCCGATGCCGACTGGACGGCGCTCGATCCGCTGGTCAGCCAACTCAACATGCCCGAGGCGGGCAGCAGCGCGGTCTGGTCGTTCGCCATCGGCGCGGTGGTGGCCGACTCGACCGTGACGGCCGCGGCGTCGGTGAACGTGACCGATCTCGACGTCCACCTGACCGCGACCATCAGCGACGGCTCGATCGTCACGGCGACGGTCGGCTCGGTCGAGGTGACGGCGATCAACGAGGCGACGATCCGCACGATTGCCGGTTCGATTGCGACGACCGCGCTGACCTCCGACCGCTCATCGCTCTCGGCCGGGGCGGCCGTGCTCGTGACCTCGCTCGGCGGCGGCACGACGGCGTCGATCACCTCGTCCAGCGTCACCGCCGGCGCCGATCTCGATTCCGGCGACGAGGAGGCGGGCCGCGTCGCCGTGACCGCCGCCGACAGGGCCGACCTCCTCACCATCGCGGCGGCGGGCGTGGTGTCGGGGCAGAACGCCCTCGCCGCGGCGGTCGTCTCCAACGACCTCACGGGACGCACGGTCACGGCGGCCATCACCGGCACAGGCTCCCATCGCTCCACCGTCTCGGCCACCAGGGCCGTGACGGTGGCGGCCAGTGAGGAGACGAGCCTCACGGCCGTGGCCGGTCAGGTGGCGATTCCCGCATCGACGGCCGCGGCGATCGCCGCCGGTGCCGCCGGCACGATCAACGACCTCGATTCCCAGGTGACCGCGACCATCGATCACGCCACGGTCACGAGCGCCGGCGGCGTCGTCAAGGTCCAGGCCAGCACGGGTGGCACGATCAACGCCTGGGCCGTGGGCGTGAGCGGCGCGCTCTCGACGGGCTCCGGCGGCGGCGTGCTCGGCAGCCTTCCCGTGGCATTCGTCGGCGCGGGGTCGTTTTCGCTGAACACGATCGTTCGCGGTGTGAGAGCAACCGTCGCCGGCCGGGCGATCGTCACCGCACGGTCCCTGACCGTGACGGCCGAGGACGCGGGCGAGATCGTCGCGGTCGCGGGCGCGCTCGCGGCCCAGGGTTCGAACCGCACCGTGTCGGTCGCTGCGGGCGTGTCGGTCGCCGTCAACGAGATCGGCACGGACTCGTCACGCGCGCGAGTCGAGGCCAAGATCGATGGTTCGATCGCTTCGCTCGACGGGGGCGACGCCGTCGTGACCGCGACCACGCGGCCGTCGATCACGTCGTGGACGATCGCCGGCACCGGGCAGGTCGCGAAAGGGAGCGGCCTGACCGTGGGGCTCGCGGGCGCCGGCGCGGGCAACTCGAATCTCCTGGCGATTGACACCGTCGCGATCATCTCGGGCTCGGCGACGGTCACGACCGACAGGGCCGTGATCGTCACCGCCACCGACACGTCGGCGGTCGATTCGAATGCGGGCGGCGCGGGGCTGGGCGTCGTCCTCGGCGAGGGGGCCGCGGTCGGAGTCACCGTCGGGGCGGCCAAGAACACGATCACCGTCACCAGTTCGGTCCGCACGGCCGTCGAGTCGGCGACGGTCTTGGTTGGGGGCGATGTGTCGCTGCGGGCCGAGTCGAAGCCGCTGATCGACGCCCTCGCCTTCGGCGTGGCGATCAACATCGCGGCTACCTCGGGTGGTGGCGTGGGGGTGTCGGCCGCCGGCTCCGGCGCATCCGTCACGGCGGCGTTCACGACCGCCACGGTGGCCGAGATCCTCTCGGCGACGGTCACGGCCGGCGGGTCGGTGACGGTCGCCGCCACCGATTCCCCCGAGGTCACCTCGGATGCCGGGGCCGGCAGCCTCGCCGTGGGCTACGGTTCGTCGGCCGCGGCGGCCCTCGCCGCGGGGGTGATCCTGGCCGAGACGACGTTCGCAAACACGGTCGCCGCCCGGATCGGCGTGGTGGCCGGGAGCAGCGTGCTGCCGCGCGTCGTCGCCCAGGGTTCGGGGAGCGTGAACGTGCTCGCCCACTCGGCTGCGACGGTCACCTCGACCTCGGTCGCGGTCGCCTTCTCGGCGTCGTTCTCACCCTCGTTTCTGGCAGCGGCCGCGGCGGTCGCCTATGCGGGGGCCAAGGCCTCGTCGATGAGCGCGATCACCGCCGAGATCGGCGGAGGAACCGTCAGCGGCGCCGACGTGAGCGTGGCGGCCAGCACCGGCCACACCATCACCAACACGGTCGGCGTGGGGGCCGGCGTGCTCTCCGTGGTGGGCGGCTCGACGGGCTGGTCGACCGCCGAGGCGACCGTGGCCGACACCGTGATTGCCCGGATCGGGGCGGCGGCGGTGACCGCCCGGACCGGCGACGTCGCCGTCGCGGCCCGCTCCGGCAACGTGCTCTCGACTCGGAGTGTCGCCACGTCGCTGGCGCTCGCGATCGGGGGGGGCGGCACGGCCGGCCATGCCAGCTCGAAGGACACCTCGACGGTCACCGCCGAGATCGGCACGAGCGCGACCCTCGCCGCGCTGACGGGCACGGTCCGCGTCACGGTCGGTGGCCTGCCCGGCACGGCCGGCCATGGCAGTGTGACGGCCGTCTCCGACGGCGGCAGTGGCGGATTGATCACGGTCGGCCGCGTCGAGGCCACGGCCGAGCACGCGCAGACGCGGCGTGCGACCGTTCGCGATGGCGTGAATCTCGCCCAGGTCGGCGGACTTACGGTCGAGGCGGGATCGAGGCCGAGCGTGAAGGCCCACTCCTTCGCCGTGGACATCGGCGGCATCATGGTGCAGGTGAACACGAGCCAGGCCACGGTCGGCGGCAGTGCGCGGGCCATGATCGGCAGCGATGCCATGCTCGCTGGCACCGTGCTCGTCTCGGCCGAAGGCGGTGCGACCTTCGACGTGCTGCAGGACGGCGGCGCGGGCGGGATCGTGGGGGCCGGCGACAACGACGCCAAGGCGACGACGCGGATGGCGGTCGAGGCGGCCCTCGGCGACCGGGCGCTGGCCGCTTCCGGCCGGCGGGTCGAGCGGCTTGCGGTGACGGCCCGCCACGCCGATGTTTCGACCGTGGCGGCCGAGAACGGCACGGTCGTGGGCGCGGGCGTCGCCCAGGTGTCGGCCGCGATCACCGATCTGACGAGCACGAAGGCGACGCTCGGCCGGGTGGGCTCGGCCGACGGCCGCACGCCGCTCGAGGTCGGCATGCTGGAAGTGACGGCATCGCGTTCGCACGACTACGCCGCGACGGCCGACTCGTGGTTCGGCGCCCTCTTCGGCGGGTCGGTTCCCGCCGCGACCTTCACCACCAAGGACGCCGACGGCGTGACCGCCGACGCCCGGGCGGTCGTGGCCGCGGGCGCGAGCGTCTCGGCTTCGGGCACCGTGACGCTCGGCTCGGCGCACGCGATCCGGCGGGTCACGAGCGGCTACTCGGCCAGGGTGCGGGGAGGCGGCCTGGTGTCGGAGGCTGGTGACGCCTTGACCGGCGGCAGCACGGTCACGATCGATGCGGGGTCTCGGGTGGTGATCGGTGACGATGCCCGGATCGTGTCCGGCACCGGACCGGCCTCCCCCGGCGGCATCGCGATCCTGCCCACGGCGCATGTCGAGATCCGGGACTCGGTCGGCACCTGGAGCGGCGGGGCGTTTTCGTTCGGCTCGCTCGCCGCCCGGGTCACGACCGTGATGACCACGAGTGTGGAGGCCGGCCGCGACGTCACGCTCGACACCCGCGGCACGCTCGACATCGGCACGGCCTCGAACGTGGCGACGACGGCGCGGGTGCAGGGCGCCTCGAGCGGCGCGACCGCCAGCGTGAACTTCGACGCCACCGCCGACACGAGCCTCACCCAGACCGTGGCCTTCGGGCCGAACGCGGCCCTCGCGGCCGACGGGGCGATGCGGATCACGGCCGGCGAAGACCCGGCCGGTCGTGCGGCGCGGGGCGTGGTGGTCGATGCGGTGGTCGATGGCGAGACCAACGGCGCCGTCACCTTCATCACCGTCGTCGCCAAGGCCAAGCTCACGAACACGAGCACCGTGTCGTTCGGCACAGGCGCGGTGGCCAGCAGTGGCGGCGACATGCGGATCGTCGCCGAGACCGGCCGACCGACGGTCACGCGGGACGGCGCCGTCACGTATCACGACATCCAGGGCTTCTTCGAGAATCTCTTCGGCGGAGAAAACGTCAAGCGGTACGACCCGGCCGCCGAGGAGACGAACACCTCGAAGGTGACCCTCGCCGGCCGGTTCGCGGCCGGCGGCCAGGGCACCGTGTCGCTCACGATTCCGGCAACGTTCGCCTCGGGGACCCTCGCCGGCACCACCGGCACGGGACTCGTATCAGCGGCGACGGCGAGTTTCGACGATGCGTTCGACCCGCAGGCTTTCGTGAGGGCGAACTTCGGCGATTCGGCCGATTTGCTCGCTGCCGCGGTTCCAGCGACAGGCAAGGCGGTGCGGATCAGCCCGATCGTGGCGGGCGGGGGCAGCCTGACGGTCCGCGGCGACGTGCTCGAGGGGCAGGCGACGCTCGGGGGCAGCCGGGCCCACGTGGCGATTCGGAACGAGAGTCCCCACCATCTGCTCCTCGACACCCTCCAGATCGCCGCGGCCACGGGCGGGGCGGTGCGGCTGGAGCGGACGTCGGGGGCCGAGGTTGCCGCCCCCGCGGGCTGGGGCCTCACCCGCGACGCCACCAGCCCGACGATCACGATCGACCAGACCTGGGCGGAGCCGCTGGCTGGCAGTGTCTACGGGCCGGCCGTGTTCCTCACGAAGGCCGCCGGCAACCCGCGGGGGGACATCGAGATCACGAACGCCCGCGGGTCGCTCGGTGTGATCGGCACGATTGCGGCCAGGAGCTTCGACGCCCACGTGCCCAACGGGGCGATGGTGATCTACGTGAAGGGGGCCGTGCACGCCGCAGGTCCGCCGGCGACCAGCCAGCCGGCCGCGGAGCTGGCCGCAAGCGACGCGGCGCTTGCGGGCGATGCGCTCACGCTGGTCCGGAACTACGGGCCGTTTTACCGCAACCGCGACCTCACCGAGACCGAGACCCTCACGGCGGCGAGCACGGCGAGTCCGACCGGCGGCACCGCTATCGACGCCCAGCAGGTGGCGATCTTCGCCGACACGATCAACGTCAACGGCGAGATGCTGATCGGCACGGCCGCGACGGCCGATCGGAGCGTGACCGTGCCGCTGGGCCTCCAGGCCGAACTCGAGACGTACCGGGCCGAGTTTCAGGCCGGCCGGAAGTCCGATCCGCTCTACCGTATCCCGGCAGAGAAGCTCGGGGCGAAGGCCGCAGGCGATGTGAAGCTCGGCGTGACCTTCGACGCCCGCACTGGCGAACTTCTGGTCGATCCTGCCGACATCGCCGCCGGCACGCGGCTGTCGCTCGTCGGCAAGATCATCAACACGAACGCGAGCGGCGGAGCGATCCGGGTGCGGACCGACGGCGGTGGCGTGACGATCGAGAACCTGACTACGCTGCCGCTGGTGACCCAGGCGATCTCGACCCCCGGTACCGGTTTTTCGACGACCGTGCAGATCGTCGACATGCTGCAGCCGGAGGCGACCCGGCAGACTGTCTACCAGTCGCAGGACGGCGATCTGCGCGTCCGCGTGGGGCGGGCGACGGATGATCTGCTGGAGGCGGCGGCCGGAGACGTGCTGGCCGATACGTCGGCCACGGTGTACCGCCCGGTGGCCAACGCCCGGTGGACCTCGACCCGCCAGAGGTCGATCTGGTTCGGCTTTGGGTATCCGATCGGTGATTCCGGCTGGTCGTATGGCGCTGAGAACGACATCACAACGGGCCAGGTCGAGGTCCGCCCTGCCGACCCGGCGGTCACCCGCTCGATCACAATGCAGTATGCCTTCGAGCCCGATCGGGCCGACTACACCGTCACCGACTCGGTGCGGGCCGACCATCCGATCGCCGTGTCATTCAGCGGCGCGGCGTCGGCGGGTGTGACGATCACGTCGAGCGGCGGCGTCGTCCTCCGCGATGCGATCGAGTCCACGAGCGTGAAGGTTTGGGCCGGCGGCGGGATCGGCACGGTGCCGGGCGGCGGCGAAATCACCGCCGACTCCGTGAATCTGCTGGGCGTCAGCCTCGGGACCGAAGACCGGCCACTGCCAATCGCGACCGACACGCTCCGGGCCCAGGCGTGGACGGGCGGCGTCTGGCTCGCCGTGAATCGGGAGGATCCTGCCCGCCCCGTCACGCTCGACACCGTGGCCACGTATGCGGGCGGCCCGGTGCGAATCGTCGCCGGCGGCGACGTGCGGGCCGGCCAAAGCTCATTCGTCCTTGGCGGCGGCAGGATCGCCCTCGTGTCGGAGCAGGGGAGCCTGGGCACCGCCACGGCGCCGCTCACGACTCGGGTCACGCCGCTCGCGGCGACGGCCTCCCTGCCGCCGCTCCGCCTCGATGCGACGGCCGCGGGAAACATCAGCCTGTCCCACGTCGACGGCAGCGACACGCCGGCCGCCGACGACCTGCTCGTCGGCACGGTCACGGCGACGGCCGGCGACGTGGTCGTGCGGGCCGTGGGCAGTCTCTACGACGCCCACACCTGGACGGTCGATCCCGACCGGCAGGCCAAGGTCGAGAAAGCGGTCCACGACCTGGGGCTTGCGGATATCGACGCGGTGGTCGCCGAGGGTGTGGCGGCCTTCCAGGCGGTCGTGAAGTCGCGCTACATGCAGTACCACGCGCTGCTGGCCGACGGGGTCGTGTTCAACGGTCGGCTCCAGCTGCGGGCCGACGCCTTCGACCGCTGGGCGACTCGCGCGGCCATCGCGCTCGAATTGCCCGCCGGCGTGATGCCGACCAACCAGGAAGTGCTCGACCACGCCGCCGCGACCCACCTGGAGGCCGTCGGCTATTTCATGCGGCTGATCGGGCCCGACTGGAACTCGCTCCCCGCGTTCCGGTCGTTCGACCCCGCGTGGGTGTATCAACCCTCGGCGGCGCAGGTCGAGCAGGTGAGAGGGGATCTCGGCCTCGATGCGATCTCGCTGCTGCGGCAGGTGGGCGTGGACATGGGCCAGGCGACGCGGCCCTGGGATCCCGCCGTCCGGGTCGGTGGCGCGGTGAACGTCCGCGGCACAAACGTCACGCTCGTCTCGGCAGCGGGGACGGTGGGTCGCACGTCGCCGCCGGTCACGATTCGGCGGGATGACGTGCTGTACGACCGTCTCACGCCCGAGCAGGTTTTCGAAATGGAACTCGCGGGCCAAAGGGGCGATGCGACGAAGGTCGCCGCCGGTTTCGAGTTCCGCGTTCTCCGCCCGCTCGTGGTCGCCGTCACCGGTCGCCTTGACGCGGAGGGCCTGCGGGGCGTCGCCGCCGCTCAACCCACCGGCACGCTCCGGATCGGCCGCGTCGCCGCTGCCGCGGGCACGGTGGGTATCGCGGCCCAGGACAGCATCGAAAATGCCGCCGGCGGCACCGGGATCAACACGCACGCGGTCGATCCCGTGGCCGTCACCACGACGCTCTTTTCCCGGACCGGGTCGATCGGCTCGGCCGAGTCGCCGATCACCGTGACTGGCGGTGCGGTGACGGCCGGCGTGCTCGCCGCCGACGGCACGGTCCACGTCGCGTCGCCGTTCGCCGTGATCCCCGAAGCCCCGCCGAAGCCGCAGCCCGGGGCCCCGGGCGAGCCGCAGCCGCCGCGGACGCAGCAGCTCGACAGGCTCGACGCCCGGGCGGGTGACACCCTGACCGTGATGCTCGGTGGCACCACGCCCGGCGACGGCACGGGCAAGCACGACCAGCTCGTCGTCACGGGGCCCGCGGTGCTCGACGGCACGATCGCCGTGAGGCTCTCGCCCGGCTATGTTCCCCAGCCCGGCGACCGGTTCACGGTCCTCACCTACCAGAGCGTGGTGGGCCGGTTCACCGCCGGCGACGGCCTGTTCGGGCTGTCGGGCAGCCTCTGGTTCGAGGTCGAGCAGACCGGCGACGCCACCACGCCGGGCGCCGTTACGCTCGTGGCCCGCAGCCTGTTCGTGCCCGGCATCAATGCCGCGATCGACTTCGCCGACGGGATCGTGGACGCGGCGGCGGTTCGCAGGGACATCGGGCGGTTTCTCAACGGGGGTTACTTCGGCTTCGATCTGGAGGTCTCGTTCTCGGGCGGATTCACCTACCGGGAGCTCGAGATCGAGGGCGCGGTCACCCTGCGGTACGACCGCAACCCCGGCCGCACGAACTTTATCGAGGCTTCGGTCGCCGGCCGGACCGCGGTCGGTGAGACGGTGGAGCTCGTGGGCGACTTCCTCGTGTCGATCGGCCTGGCCGAGGGCACGGTCACGAGCCTGGCGGTCCTCGGCCAGAACATCGATCTCGACGTCGCCGTCGGCGGCGTCACGCTCGGGGCCAGGAGCGGCAGGGTCGGGTTGCTCGCCAGCGACGCGGGCGTGGCCTTCGAGGCCTCGGCCGGCATCCGTGCCACTCTGACGAGCGACGTGTCGCTCTACGCGAGCGAAATCTTCGTATCGTTCAACGCCACCGACGTGGACTACACCCGGCAGATGTTCGCGCTCGGGGAAGTCACCTACACCTTCGGCGACCTCGCCGCCGACACCTTCCGCGTCGGGGTGACGGGAGGCGAACTGATCGCGGGCGGCGCGGTGAGGGCGTCGGGCAACTTCGCGCTCGAGGGCCGCTCGCAGCAGGTCGCGCTCGCCGACGGCGCGCTCGTGACCGCCGACCTGTTGACGATCGGTGGCGCGCGGCTCGGAGGATTCCTGGGCACGGCCGCCGGCACGTCGGCGGCGACCGGCGTCTCGATCGTGGACGCACATGTCGCCGCCGCGATCGTGACGGAGCGGGGCGGCGCCGGCCGCCGGTGGCTCACGCTCGAAGGCCGCGGGGAGGCGGCGAGCCTCGTCGGTTTCGGTGGCGTGTCGGGAAGCCTCACCGATACGGCGGTCACGCTCAACCTGCCGGCCAGTGACGGCAGCCTCGTCGATTACCGCCCGGGGGCCACCGTGCTCACGATCGACACCGGTCTGCCGCCCGGCGTCACGTTCTCGGCCGACGGCACGCGGGGCCGCATCATCCGGGCCTCCGGCACGGCCGCGCTGGCGATCGACGGAGCGGTCACCGTGACCGGCACCGTCGGCATCAGCATCGAAGGCACGAGTGTCGTCGCGGTCGGCAGCGGGATTCGGGGCCGGCTCGGGGCCGCGACCGCCGCCACCTTCCTCGAGGTCGAGAACGGTTCGTTCGGCCTGCTCGCCACCGGCCGCGAGACCGCCTTCGAACTGCAGGGCGGGCTCTCGGCGGCGCTCGCGGGCTTCGCCACGGTCGGCGCCGACCGCGTCTTCGCCCAGTACACCTCGGCCCAGACCTCGATCGCGGCGGGACGGAGGCTCGACACCGGCACCGCGGCCTACACCTTCGCCGAGGCGATCGCCTCGGGCACGACGCTCTTCGCCGTCGAGGGCTTCACGGCGACGGTGGCGGACTTCGTGTCGCTCTCGGGCAACGTCGGCTTCCGGAGCGACGGCGACGGGTTCATCGCCGTCGGGGCGGGCATGGAAGCGACCCTGGCGGGCGGCGATCTCGCCAACCTGTCGGTGAGCGACGGCACCTTCGGGCTCCGCGTGGATGCGACCGGCACGGCCTTTGAACTCACAGCCCAAGACTTTGCCTTCCAGATCGCGAACCTGCCGGCAGCCAGGGCCGACACGGTGTTTCTCCGCTACACGTCCGCGAACGAGACCGTCGCGCAGCAAGACACGCTTTCCGTCGGCGGCATCGACTACGTGTTCCGCGAGGCGATCGCACCAGACACCGTCGCCTTCTCCTTCACCGGTTTCGAGACCGCCGTGAGCGACGTGCTGTCGGTCAGTGGCGACCTCGGGTTTGCCCGCGTCGGCAGCGACCTGATCGCGGTCGGGGAGAACCTCGACGCCTCGCTCGCCGCGGGGCCGGTGCGGGTCACGGCCACCGACGGAGCCTTCGGCCTGGTCGTGAGCGGCTCCGGCGTCGCCTTCGAACTGCAGGGCGGCTTCGACGCGGCGATCGCGGGGCTGTTCGGTGCGTCGGCCGAACGGACGGTGGTGCAGTACGCCTCAGCCGGCGCATCGATCACTGCGGGACGGCGGCTGGCCATCGGCGCTGCCGGCTACACCTTCTCGACCGCGATCGCGGCCGGCACGGTCGGCTTCTCCGTCGAGGGCTTTCGGGCGAGTGCCAGCGGCTTCACCCCGATCTCCGGCAGCCTCGGCTTCGCCGTCGCGGGGCAGGATCTCGTCGCCGTGGGCGCGCAGATGTCGGCCGGCTATCTCGATCCGGTGCATGGCGGCATCCTGCATGAGGAGGGCCGCTTCGGCCTGGTCTCCAACGCCTCTGGCACCGCGTTCGAACTCGGAGCTGGCCGGCTGCGGATCAAAGTCGCCGACCTGTCGGACGTCCGTTCGGGCTCGACCTTCACGCAGTTCTCCACCGCCGGCATCACGATCGGCACCGGCCGCACCGTCGCGGCGGGAGGCCTCGAGTACACGTTCGACCGCGGGATCCATCCCGGCACCACGGTGTTTTCGGTGACCGGATTCTTGGCCACGGTCAAGGACTTCGTGTCGCTCGCCGGCGACGTGGGCTTCAGTCTCGTGGATGGCCGCATCCTGGCGGTGGGGGAGAGCGTCGCGGCCACGCTCGCCGCCGGGCCGGCCAGCCTGACCGCCCGTGGCCGGCTCGGCCTGCGGGTCGTAGACGACGCGGTGACGCTCGAGCTCACCGGCACGAGTCTGGCCGGCAGTCTGCCTTCGATCGGGGCGGTGGCTGCCGAGCGGGTGTTCGTGCAGTACGTCTCGCCGCTCGCGTCGGTCGCCGCCGGTGAGACCTTCCGCGTCGGCCAGGCGACCTACACCTTCGCCAAGGCGATCTCACCAGGCACGGTGGCCTTCGATCTGGAGGGTTTCTCGGCCGACCTCTTCGGTGTGCTCTCCGTCGGCGGCGACATCGGATTCGCGTATCGGCCGAAGGAGCTGCTGATCTCGGCCTACGCGACCGACGTCAATGCCCGGTTCGCGATCGGTGACGACGTCGAGGCGAGCCTCGCGCATGCCTCCTTCGATATTCGCTTCGGTTCGCAACTGCTCTTCGCCCTGCAGGGCGAGGCTCGTGTGAAGATCAAGGACATGATCGACGAGACCGTCGCGGTGCGGATCCAGCCCGACTACACCACGCTCACGCTCGACGACGAGTTCCGCAGCCAGGTGGACGCCGCGGTGATGTCGTTCGGCGCCGCGCTCCCCGACCTCCTCTTCGGTCCCACGGTGAACACGGGGGCTCCGATGGTCGGCCTCCAATTGCAAGGGGCCGCATTCGGATTCGCCGTCGCCACCGCCCTGGACAGCGACCGCTTCTGGGTGGCGGCGGAGGCGCGGGCGACCGCCGGCCGTTTCCTGGGGGCTTTGGGCCTCGGTGAGGCGACGATCTCCGATGCCACGGTGCTCTTCAACACCACCACGGTGATCGGGGGCGACGGCCAGTCGGTGGATTGGTCGGCGACGCCCGTGACGATCGTTCCCGTGCCCCTCGGGCAGGCGGCCGCCGCCGACCCGATCACGTTCGACATGCGTGGGCCGACGCTCGCAGCCCGGGGCGACATCGAACTCGAGTTCGAGTACGGGGCCCGCGGGCCAACCGTGGCGGGCGGGTTCTCGCTGGAGTCGTCGCGTCGCGACGTGACGCTCGTCGGGGGCGACACGGTTGACGTGACGATGCTCGCGCTCGGCGTCCACGACGCCAGCGGCTGGTTCGACTTCTCGACCCCGAGCCTCCGCCGGGGCATCGAAGTCGACGGCGTCGATCTCGCGTTCGGGCTGTTCCAGGAGCGGGCACCCGCGGCCGGCCAGACGGCCCGCCAGTGGTCGCTGCTCGACGCGTCGGTCGGCGCGGCTGCGGTCGTCGGCGTCGAAGGCGTGACGCTCGCCGCCCGCGACGTGTCGATGGGCTACATCCATCTACCTGCCGATGGCTCCTCGATCGACACCTCCACGCCGATCGCTTACGACGAAGACCTCGCCTTCTCGATGACGGCCGACCGGCTGCGGCCGGGGGCCCGCAGCCTGTTCGCCTTCGCAGGTGATTTCGACGTCGATGTCAGGGGCGTCGTGCAATTCCAAGACGCCGTCGACATCCAAGTCGAGCTCGACACCCTCGAGGTCTACGATCCGGCCACCCGCGGGCACACAACTGAAGACGTGGTCACGCTCACCTTTGCGGCTCTCGATCAGGACCTCTTCGCCGGCAGGCAGTTCGAGGACCGGCGGGTCGGGCTGGAGCTGCCCGACGTTGACGTTGCCGCGATGATCGCCTTCGGGCCGCAGACCGGCTCGCTCTGGGTGGCGGTGGACGCCGGCACGACCGGCGCGTCGGTCGTGGGCATTCCGCATGTGTCGCTCGCGGCCGAAGCGATCGATCTCCGCATCAATACGGCCGACTACCGCGGCCGCACGATCGACTTTGCGCGGAAGCCGCTCGAGGTGCCGACGGGCCTGGCGATCCGGGCGGGCGATGCGTCGGGCTCGATTTGGGGCGACGGCCAGAGCACCCTGATCACCATCGACGGCACCCGGGGCGATGAACTCGGCGTGGTCGAGATCGCCGCTGCGGTCCTCGAAGTGGACGACTTCCTCTACGCCCGCGGCGACTACGCCTTCCGGATCGGCCGGCACACCGACGGGCTCGTGGTCACCGGGCTCGAGCCGGGCGGGGCTTCCACCGCGCTCGACGGGCCGTTTGCCGTGCTGTCGCTGGCGGCGACCGACGTCGACGTGTTCGCGGGGTATCGCGGGCCCGACTCCGCCGGCACCTCGCCCTTCACCGACACGGGGGTCCGCGAGGGCGCCATCGGCATCTTTGCCCGCGACGTCGATCTCGGCTACGCCGTGTTCACCGATGTTCAGCACGTCTTCGACTCGCTGAAAGTCAACCTGCCGGCGGCCGGTCTGGTGGGCCTTGAAGACATGGTCTCCGCCCTGCCGACCGACGCCGCGGATGCCACGCGGGACTGGCTGCGGGAGAACGGCCTGGCGGAGGGCATCACCGCGTCGCTGACGGATGTGACCATCATCCGCAACGGCGGCCTGAGGTTCGTGGGAGCTCAGGTGGCACCGCTGCTGGCCGCGATCGACTTCCAGGCGAGTTTCCCGGGCGGCCAAGGCCTGCCGGCCGGCTACACGCTCGCCACGCCGGGCGGATCGATCCTGCTCGACACGGCCGACGCAGTGCAGACGGTGGGGGCCAGCGTGGGCAACGCCACGCTCATGGTCAACGGCTTCCTGGAGGTCTCCGGTTCGCTGGCCTTTACGGTCGGCGGGAGAATCGGCGGGGCGAAGGCCGATCCCGGCGTCGTGGGGCTGATCCCGGGCGTCGCCGCGACCGGCATGACCCACGATCTGTATTCGATCGAGATCGGGGGCAGCGGTCTCCGGGGCTTCGCCGGAGTGACGGTGCCCGCCATCAGGGGCGTGCCAGGGTTCGAGACGCCCGTCAGGATCGGCTACGAGATCGAAGACGCCACGTTCGGCTTCGCGATCATGCCGTCGCTGAGCGTGAGCGGGATCACCGTTCCCGGTCTCCCCGCGGTGTTGCCGACGTACATCGCGGGCAAGGTAACGGCGGGGGCCGCGCGGGCCGTCGGCTTGGAGAGCTGGCTTGGTCGTCTCCCTGGCGTGCTCCATCCCTCCTTCGAGGACGTGTCGATCGAGATCAACACCGGGTTGATCCCGCTCCTGACGGCGACCCTGCCGGCGCTTCAGGCCCTCGCCCAAGCCGCGCTGCCGATGCCCGCGCTCGACCTCCAGGGCGAGGCATTCTCGGCTGGTGGGCCGGGCCTGGAGATCGCAACCGGTGATCCGGCCAGGCCGGTGGTGCTCGGCTTCCGCGAGGAGGTGTATGCGATCGACATCGGGTATTTCGATGCGTCGCTGTTCAGCTTTTTCGACGCCGTCAACGGAGCCGATGGACTTATTCCGCGGCCCGAGGCGGCCGGCGTGGATCTCGTGAACCTGGGGATTCTTGCCGCTTCGACGGCAGTGGCGGCCCCGTCGCTCCAGGTAGCCGGCGCGGCGACGTTCGCCAAGCGCGGCGTGGAACAGGTGACGCTGGTCGACGGCCGGCAGATCGAGGTGATGTCGCTTGGTTTCTCGATGGTGGACGTGCGAGGCTTTCAGGGAGCCGGGGCCTATTGGGGCCGCAACCCGGCCACCGGTCGGATCGACGGCAGCGTCGTGGACGAGGCGGCGATCGGCGTGGCGATCGACGACCTCGACCTCGGTGCGGTGTTCATGGTGCGGATGCCCACGGGGTTGAGCCCGGTGCCGGCGGTCTACGTGGCCGCTTCGGCCGAGCTGGAAAGTGCGCGGCTGGTCGGCATCGAGGAACTGGCGAATGCGGAACTGTCCAACCTCGAACTGCAGGTCAATCTCGCCGCCAGCACCGACTTCAAGGTGGTCGATCTCGGCAAGTCATCGCATGCGGTCGTCCATCCCGACGGCAGCCTCTCGACTGCTGCGGGCTACGCCGTGGCCGGTCCACGGAGCGCCCCGGCGGTGATCCTCGATTTCGCGGAGCCACTGCTCGCGACCCGGGGCACGATCGACGTGAACCTGCTCGACGTCGTCGTGCTTGAAGGCGACTTCCTGCTCCGCGCGGGCGGGTCGAGCATCCTGCTCTATGTCGATGGCACGGGCCGGATCGGCCCCGCGGACACTCCCTGGATCACGAGCGACGTCGAGGCGTTCTTGCGGATGGACTCCCGCGGCGTCGTGTCGCGGGTGGTGCTCGACACCGATCCGATCAGAATCGGCTCCGCGGTCGAGATCGTGCCCGGTAGCCTGAACCTCCTCGCCAACACGACGGGTGAGGATGCCTCGTTCACGATTCCCGAGGAGCTCCGGCGGCCGGGCCAGCCCGATGCGATCACCGTCTCGGCGATCCCGCCGGGCAAGACGGAGGCAGCCGGGTATGTGGTCGCCTCGGGCGGCGGCCGCGTGCGACTCACCGATGCCTTTACGTTCGAGGGTGGTTTTGATCTCCGTCTGGAGCGGGAACGCTCGACCTTCGTGTTCGACGCCACGCTCGATCTGCCGGTGCTCGAGCCGCTGCGGATCGCGGGCTCACTCGAATACCTGCCGGGGGGCGACGGCGGTCTGTTTGGGAGCGTCGCGGCTGCGCCCGTCGGCGGCGACATCATCTCCGTGCCCGGCATCACCCTCGGCGGCGAGATGCTGCTCGAAGTGAACACGAGCCCGGTCGTGCGGCAGGTGCGGTCGATCCGGCGGGCGGGCGAAAACGACCCCGACGGCGATGGCTACGTGCTCCGCGACGTACCCGCCGACCTCATCCGGCTCGGTGGGGCCGGGCGGCTCGAGGCGGGTGGCGTAAGCTTCGTCGGCACGCAGAGCCTCACGTTCGAGCCGGGGAAGATCAGGCTCGACCTGGCCAGCGGCGTGGACGTCGGCTTCGGGTCGCTCGGCGTGGCCGGCGAGGCCTGGCTGCTCCACGGCGAGGGCCGGCCGACGACGTTCGTGTTCGAGGGCACCGCCCGTGGCTCGCTCGGCGCGGTCAGCGGGATCGACGGCACGGTGCTCGTCAACACCGACGCGGGCGATGTGACGCTCACCAGTGGCACGACCGTCGCGGCCAACACGCCTTTCGACGTGCGGCTGACGGCGGGCATCGACATCGGCCTTTTCAAGCTCGACGTCGGCGGCCGGCTCTTCAAGCAGGGCGACCTGTGGGAGATCCGCGTCGATCGCGGCCTGGGCCGGCTCAATTTCTTCGATGTCGCCTCGCTGGCCTTCGATGCTGGCGGGTTCTATCGCTCCAACGGCGCCTATCTGTTCGAGCCCGTCGGCACGATCTCCCTCGGGGGTAAGCCCGTCGGGGCCGAGGGCACGCTGCGGCTCTCGCTCGGCCGCGATGCGGCCGGCGTGACGAGCTTCAAGGGCGACCTCTGGGGTACCACGCGATACGACATCGGCATCGCGCGCGGGGATGGGCCGGCGTTCCGCGGCACGCTGGCTTTCGGTCCGCAGGGGGCGTCGTTCGCCACCAGCGTCGAGCTGCCGATCATCGGCTGGTGGACCTTGGGACCATTCGACTGGCGGTGGCGGGGCGACGGCGGAATCCGGCCCGACCCGGTGATCGGCCGGCTGGCTGACGGCGTGCTCACGCTCTCGAGCGGCGACGCGGCCGAGCGGTATGGCGATGCGGGCGGCCAATGGTACGGCACGCTGCTCAACGAGAGCTTCCAGATCGAGGCGGTGCGAAACGACCTCGGACGGCCGATTCCCGGCCAGGTGCGGGTGCGGTCGCTCGGGTACGAACAGATGTTTACCGGTGTCACGACGATCCGAGCGGCCGGCGGCCAGGGCAACGACACATTCGACGTCGGCGCCGACGTCGACGTCGTGCTGGAGCTGAACGGCGGACCGGGCAGCGACGTCTTCCTGATCGGTTCGTTCGTGCCCGGTAGCCGCTTCGACGGTGGCGTCGGCACCGGCTACGACGACCTCCGGCTTGCCGGTACGGTCGGTGACTACCGCCTCACGGCGATCGATGCCACGACGCTCGTCGCCCTGGCCGAGTCACCCGCCGCCACGGCCGCGGCCACGGGGATCGACGTCTTCCGCTTCGATGACGGCAGCCTCGGATCCCCGGCCGTGCCGACCGACACCCGAGCGCTCGCCGGGCCGATCGTCAATGAGAGCGTCTTCTTCGATCTGCGCACCTACGAGAACGGTGTGCTCGTCGCTGAACTCGACATCGCCCCGGGGCCCGGTGAGGCTACGACCACGACCGACTCCCGCGGCGTGTTCAACCTGCCCGACTCGCTGTTGTCGGCCTACGACCAGAATCGCGATGGCTTGGTCGACTTCAGGGACGGCATGATCGTGGTCGGGACCTACTCCGACAACGGGGTGGGAACGGTGATCAGCGCGATCGACTCGATCACCGGAGCCGATCTCGGCATTCCTCTCGTGGGGCTGCCCGGCCACAGCGCGAGCCTCGTCTCGACGCTCAAGTACACGACGCTGCTCCGCTGGCGACCCGACCAAACGATCGCGGGGGTGCCGGTCACTCCCGAACTGATCGAAACCGTGCTCAGTCGGATCCTCGCCGACGTGCCATCTACGTTCACTGACGACAACTTCTCCCCGTACATCGCCCTCTCGTCATCCGATTCGGCCGAGGTGGCCAAGGCGGTGGAGACGCTGCGGTTCTCCTACACGCACCTCGGCAACGTGCTCGCGGTCCGCGCACTGCTCGACGAACTGGGGCTGGACTTTGGTCGCGGGAGAGACGTCTGGGGATATGACCCCGATCCCGCGCGAGCCGACCGGGTCGAGGTGATCGCATTCAGTGCCTATCTCAATGCGATCGCCACGCGGTTCGGAGAGCGGCCGCTCGACGTACTTCACCGGTCGCCCGTGGCCGCGACGTTCGATCCCTTGAATCAGTCCCATGTCCGAGCCGTGTTGGTGGAGATGCTCTCCAACTATCCAACGAAGCGGCTCTTCGAACTCGAGCCTGCCGTGCTCGCCGAATTCCTCGCTGACCCGCGCGGCGTGGCGGCCGCCTTCCCCACCCTCGAGGCCCAGTCTCGAGTCGAGGCGGCGATCGAGCGGCACTTCGGCACGCTGCTCGACAACGTCTCGGAGGGGCTCGTGCTCACGCAGAAAGCCCTCGTCCGCCGAGTCGTCGATGGGGCGGCCTTGAGCGATCTCGCGCCGGCCCTCGGTACCCAACTGCTCGTGCCCAGCGTGGCGGGGCTGAAGCGGCTGCTCGTCGAGGAGCTCGCGGAGTCGCTCGTGGAGGACGGTTGGCAGAATCGGGACGACTTCCTCGCCGCCTACTATCCGGTCTTCTATCAGCCCAAGCCGGTCGAGAAGGCGAGCCAGCCGGTGGTCGGACTGATCGGGCTTGCAGTGGCCGGCGGCGACGCGGCCGGCGGCAGCCTGGTGACGCTCGGTGAAGGCGACGAGATCGTCCGCCTCCAACTCGACTACAAGGACTCGCTCGCCCCGCTCCTTGCGCCCGACTACGGCCTGGCGGTTCGCTACCGGCTCGGCGGCACCGCCCGGGAGGGCATCGACTACTCGATCGTGGGCAACGGCGGGATTCCGATCGCCTCGATCCGTGCCGGCGAGTCGACCGGAAGCTTGAGCCTGCGGGTGACGCCCGAGGCGCTCGCAGCCGGAGACCGGTACATCCAGATCGAGCTCCTCTCGGCCGACTCCGGGATGCGGGTCGACGACACCCGCGCAGTGGTCACGATCGCGCTCGGCGTAGCTGGCCTGCCCCCCGGTGAGGCTCCCACCGGCGGCCGCTCCAGCTTCGTGCCCCACGCGCTCGTCACCGCGACCGGAGCCGGGCCGGCGATCATCCGCGCTCCGGCCGGTGGCAGGAACGTCGTGCTCCGCGGGGAGAACGGCCGCGCCGATTTGTTCGTCGTCGGCGATCAGCAGTCCTCCGGAGTCCCCTTCGTCGAGAACTTCCGCGCGGAGGACGGCGACCGCATCTGGATCGCTGCGGGCGACCTCGTGGCCCATCGACGCAAGAACCTTGTGACCGATCCGACGAAGCGGGCGGCGGCTCGCGAGGTTCTCGCAGCGCGATATGGCGAGGAACTGGTCTCGGGCTTCGAGCCCGCTCGGCTCGAAGAGCTGATCGCCGCTGAGATCGAGGCCACGTCGCTCCAGCCGTTCGTGATCACCGAGCTCAATACCTACGGGGGCTTCATCTTCGACGTGGTCGGTCGCAACCCCGTGGCGATGGTGAGCGACTATTCGGTCAGCGCAGGGGACAAGGCCTGGGCGTCGCTGAGCATGAACCCGGCGGGCGGGACGGCCTTCGCGACGGTGATCACGCTTTCGAGCATGAGCGTGGCGGAGGACATAGCGGCGGGTACGAGGGTGGGCGAGGTGTTCGTCCAGTCGCCGGTCGCCGCCGGTGCCTCTCAGGTGACGCTGGCGGCGGGCGACGGCGACGATGACAACACCCTCTTCGAGGTCGTCCGGGACGATTCGGGCTCGAGTCCCCGGTCGTTCCTCGTGGCCCGAGGGCCCTTCGATTACGAGACCGACCCCCGACTGTCTGTTCGCGTGCGGGCCACCGGAGCCGATGGCGTCGCCTTCGAGCAGGTGTTCGTGCTTCAGGTCGGTGACGTTCCCGAGCAGGTGATCGTCGAGGTCGCGGCGTCGGAGTCGGTCGTGCTCGACGCGTTGCTCTGGAGCCGGGATACGCTCGTCGTCCGGGGCGGCGGCCGGGTGATCCTTGACTCGCCCAATCGCCACACCGGTGGCGTGGTGGTCGAGGCCGGTGAGCTGGTCGTGCGCGACCCGGCTGGCCTCGGGTCAGGGCCGCTCGCGGTCCGCGGTGGGGCGCGGGTGGTCTTCGATGTCGGATCCGACCTGGTGGCCTTGGCGGCGCTCGACCTGGCTGAGGGAGCCTTGATCGACGTGGGGCTCGGCCGGCTGACGATAGCGGCCGGTGGATACGACGCCACGGACCTCCGGGCCTGGATCAGCACCGCCCGAAACGGCGGGGCCTGGGATGGCCCCGGGATCACGAGCGCCGCGGTCGCTACGACCCCGAACCGGGCGATCGGCCATCGCGTGTTCGCCGACGGTTCGGTGATCGTCGGCTTTGCGGCGATCGGCGATGCCACGATGGACGGCCGCGTGGACATCCAGGACCTGATCGCGTTCAACACGGGCGGCGCCTTTGGGACGAGCCAGGCGGATGCCGCCTGGTGGCAGAGCGACTTCAACGACGACGGCCGCGTGAACGTGTTCGACCTGATGGCGCTCGTCAGTTCTGGTCTTTATGCCGCGGGTACCTACCAAGCACAGAACGCCGGTCCGACCACCGAGTCAGCGGCAGCGTCGAGCCGTTTTGCACTCGCCGCGGACCCCGCGTCGGCGCGAGGGCTCGATCCATTTACCTGGGCCGCTCTCGCCATTCAGACCGAGGCCGAGGCGGCTCCAACCCGGAAGTCGAACCGCTTCCGGCTGCTCGGCCAGGGTTGAGGGGATTGCCGCGCACGCAGACGTGGGACTTCCCTCCTCACCGCTCGTGGGGACAATGGGGAGACGATGACGAATTCTCCGCTCGAAATCACCGCCGCCGAGGCCAGCCGGATGCTCCAGGAGGCGGGGGCAGGCGAGTGCCTGCTCCTCGACTGCCGCACGCCCGAGGAGCATGCCACCGCCCGGATTCAGGGCGCCTTGCTCATTCCGATGCACGAATTGCCGCAGCGGGTGGGTGAACTCGGCTCCTGGCAGGCCCGGCAGATCGTCGTGTACTGCCATCATGGCGTCCGCAGCCTTCGCGTGACGCACTGGCTCCGCGAACGCGGCTACGTGCATGTGTCGAGCCTCCGGGGTGGCATCGAGGCCTGGAGCCTCGACGTCGATCCGCAGGTGCCACGCTATTAAATCGGTGGCCGGCAGGCTGCCGGCCGCTGGCTGGCTGCGTCGGGGGAAAGCGGGGCAGGCGTTGCCGGCCAGGCGCGGTTCCCCCGGTCTACCCTAGAGGCATTTGAGAAATTCGATCAGGGCCATCCGCTCGTCCTCGGTGAGGCTGTCGCCGAAGGTATGGCCCGTGTTGAGCAGGCCCGTGTAGAGCTCCGGCCGGGAGGGATCGACCTGGGAGGAGGTCACCCCCGCGAGAGCCTGCCGCAGGGCTTCCCACTGCTCCGGCGTGCGCCACTCCGGGTCAAACACCCTGACATACGTGTCGGCCTCCATCTCCTCGAGGATCTCCGCGTGGGACTTGGCCGATTCATCGACAAACTTCCAGCCGACCCGCACCTGATCGAAGTTGTCGGGGTCGATGCTGCTCGGCCGCATGCTGTACTTCTTCGGGCGGGTCGACGATTTCAGGAGGTTGTAGAGCGTGGGGACCGAGGCGTTGTGGAGGTAGGGGCCGCGGGCCCAGATGCCCGGCAGCGGTGGCGCCACGTAGCTCTTGGTGAGGGTCACCTTTCCGCTGAGAAACCGCTTCTTCTCCTCGACGCTCATGTCGAAGATTCCGATGATCCGCAGCGGATCCGTGCCGACCTCCTCCGGCTCGATCAGCGCCCCGGGGAAGCTGACGAGCTCGTACTGCTTCTCACCGGTTTCCTCGAATTCACCATGGCAGCGGCCGCAGGACTCCTGGAAGATTCTGTGGCCGGCCGTGGCCTTCTCGGCATCGACCGTGGCAATGAACGGATACCGTGGCGGTTTCAACGATGAGAAGTAGGCAGGGACGCACTTGGCGAACGTCTCCCGGGCCTCGACGTAGTCTTCCCCGAGATGCCCGCGGCTGATCGCCATGGCGTAGGTCACGTCGGCGACGTTGCCCTCGAACCCACCGTCGACGTAGAGCCCCTTGCCCTCGGTGCCGTTGATCTTGTAACCGTAGTTGGTCCACGGCTGCGGCTTGAGAAACGGGATCAGCGGGACCTTCGCCTCCATCTTCTTGGTGTAGCTGTTGGTGTGGGTGTCGACGAAGAACTTGTCGTACCGCAGGATGCTCGGCTTGATGCCATCGGGCCGCAGCACGGGGACCAGGACGCCGAAGAAGTCAGCCGAGTCGACGAAGAACCGCGGCAGGTTCTTCGCGAAAACGTGGCCCGGGCTGGTTTCGCCGCTGGCGGCGACGTTCTGGTGAAACCGCTCGAAGTCGAGAAATACGTTGGGGATGCCTTCGGCGAGTCGTGGCTCGGGGTTCCTGGGGTCGGGGCTGGTGAACAGGACGGTCGAGTGACAGAGCCGGCAGCTCGCGGTCATGCCCGGGGCACGCGAGAAGGCGACGGTGGCCTCCGTCTTGAGGAGTCCCAACGCCACCGCATCGGCATGGTGATTGCCGGGCTGCGGGCGATGGATGCCATACCGCATGTCCATCTCCCGCCACCAGCCCTCGCTGAACTCGGCCAGTCCCTGCAGCCGCTCCTGCTCCGCCTGGGCCGTGGCCTCCTCGGCCCAGATCTCGTTGAGCGTCTCCAGGCCGTCGAAGTTCCAGAGCGGCCGCGCCATGCGGAACCGCGTCTCGACCTCCATCTTCCCCGCCTCGACGAGCTCACCCCTGGCGATCAACGCCTCCTCCTGCTGCTGTGGCGTCGGCGGCGCGACTGACACCTCGACGCCTCGCAGGGCAGTGGGAAACGACAGTGCTGCTCCGGCCGCGAGCAGCCGGAGCAGCCGGAGCGTGAGCCCGAACAAGGGAGTTGGCATGGGTTACCAGTTGTTTCCGGGGAAAGGATTCGAGAGCGGCCGTGGAGTCACCGGGAGCGGGGCTGCGGCGTCATTGTGGTGTCAGTCAACGGACTCCGTCGACTCAGGGGCGAGGGTGGAACGGTCATGGACATTGCTTCAAGCGGGCGGGTCCTCATGGATGAGGGCGGGGAGGCAGTGCCCTGCCGTCCTCGCGACGTGGCGGCTGCCCGCCCCGACCGCCACGACGGGGCTTGAAGGTCTCCGTCGTCGTCCGTCCGGATGGGTCGGTGGATGTAAAAGGTCAGGGAGCCGCCCTGGCCGAGGACGTAGGCGACCGTGCCCCGGCGGCCGCCGACTTCGTAGGTCAGCAGCCGGCTCGTGGACGACGGGGACGTGATGCCCACGATCGTCGCGCCGCGAAGTGGCCGCATCGCCGGCCGCAGCGGCTCGGGGCTGGGGATCGACCTGGCCGTCCCACTCCGTGACCTCGCCATGAAACCCGCCATTGAGATACGGATAGGTCTTGGTGGCGTGATAGTGGTGGTGAGAGTCGTCGGCCCGACCGCAATGGCCTCCGTCCTCGTCGAGTTCGCCGACGAGGAAGGCGTCTTCGTCGCGGTTGTTGAGCGGATTGAAGATCGGCACCCCGTTGACGGTCGACGCGATCGCTCCTCGCAGGAAGCGGTTTTCGTAGACGTCGGTGTCGTGGCGGGAACGGGATCGAGCGGAATCCGCCAGGCATTCTCCCCGACATATCGCTGCGGGAGCGGAACCTGCTGCTCCCAGGCCTTGATGCCCACCATCAGTTGATGCTCCGGCATGCCGCTTGACTCGACGAAGAAGAAGCGGCCGCCGCAAGGATGAGGACGGCGGTGCGAACCTGCCAGAACGGGGTTGCGATCACGATGGTTCGTTGCCCGCAGCGGTGGGGTGACTCTGGCGACTGGCCGCGATCCGCCGAAACTCGGCCTGCATCTGGGGGAAATCGTTGGCTATTCGGTGGAAGTCGGCGGCGTCGAGTGCGAGAAGGTCGCAGTGGCAGACGGCTCGGACCGTGGCAGAGCGGGGTTGGTCAAAGAGTACTGCCATTTCGCCAAAAAACTCACCCTCCCCAATCCGGCCGACTCGCTCGCCGGCGCGGCCCAGCGCCTCGAGTTCGCCGCGGCAGACGAAATACATCTCACCGCCTCGGTCTCCCGCTCGGACGACCGTGTCACCCGGACCGAAAGCGAGCGGTCGAAACGCGAGGAGCAGGTTGTTGAGCATGACAGCCGGGGCAGTCGCCAGAAACTCGCTCCGGGCCAACACGTCGCGGGTCAGGTTCTCATGCCAGCGGCGACCGTCGCGCGCGAGCAGACTGTTGGCCGCCGCCGGTCCCCAGGTGCCGGCGGCATAGTTGGGGAAGTCGTCGGCGGGTGTGCCACGCCAGGCGTCGAGCATGGGTTGGACGATCTGCCAGGCCGTTTCCACGAAATCGGTGCGGGAGAACAGGGTTGGGTCGTTGTTGAGCGCCGCGTAGAGGAGCACCTCGTAGCCAGTCCCGCGGGCCGCCTCGAATGTCTCGGCGTAGTCGAACCGCATGCCCGCGGGCTGGAGGCGAAACGCGGGGCCGGGTCGCTTGGCATGCATTCGGATCTCGACAGCCTGGTAGGGCTGAATGTGGAAGATCAAGAGATTGGGCTCGACCGCTGCGGAGCCCGAGGCCGGGGGCCGAAACTGCACGACGATTTCGGTGCCCCGCTTCCAGAGCGACTTTCCCGACCGCAGGTAGATCGGCACCCCGGCCCAGCGGGCATTGTCGATCTGCAGCCTGATCGCGGCGAAGGTCTCGGTATTCGACACCGGATCGACGTCGCGTTCCTGGCGATAGGCCACGGCCGGTGAACCGTCGGGCTTCGAGCCCGCGGCATATTGGCCGCGGACGCAGTCGCGGGCGACCGCCGTGGGATCGAGCAGCCGAACCGATTCCAGGAGCCGAGACTTTCCGTCGCGAATCGCGGCCGGGTCCAGGGACGTCGGGGGCTCCATGCAGACGTAGGCCAGCATCTGGAGGAGGTGGTTTTGCACCATGTCGCAGACGACCCCCGTTCGGTCGTAGTAGCCGCCCCGCGTCTCCACGCCAACCGTTTCGAGCGAGGAGAGCTGGACGTGGTCTATATGGCTGGCGTTCCAGAGCGGTGCGAACAGCGGGTTGGCCAGCCGAAAGGCTAGGATGTTCTGCACCGTCTCCTTGCCAAGGTAGTGATCGATGCGATAGATCTCGTCCTCCCGCCAGTGGGCCAGCAGGTCTCGATTGAGACCGATGGCCGAATGCAGATCCTTGCCGAACGGCTTTTCGACGATGATTCGTTTCAGGCCCGGCATCCGCGTGAAGCCTGCCGCGTCGAGCCGCCGATTCACTTCGGAGAAGAAGTCGGGCGAGATGGCCAGATAGATGAGCGTGTTGCCGGCCGCTCCGGTCTGCTGCCCAACCTCGAGCACGAGCCTCATGAGCCGGTCGTAGGCGGCCGGATCGTCGAAGTTGCCCGGCAGGTAGTGGAGTCGCGATTCCAGCCACTGACAGCGGTCCTCGTCGAGGGCCTTCCGGGTCGTGAATCGGGCGATATCCTGCCGGTGGCGTGCTCGAAACTCGGCGGTGGTCTGCTCTGTCATCGCCATGCCAACGACGGCGAACTCGTCCGGCAGCAGCCCGTCGCAGGCGAGGTTGTAGAGAGCCGGCATCAGCAGCCGCTTCGTGAGATCGCCCGAGGCTCCGAGAATGACGATCAGCCCCGCCGCGGCCGTGGACGTTTGCCCGGCCTGGTTGCTGGGGGGTGCCATGGGCATGGACGGTTCCTGGGATGGAAAAGCCGCGGCGGCCCACGGCCAGGCTGGCGATATGGCGAATCAGCGTCGCTTTTATACCAGGATGGTGACAGCGACGATCCAGGCTCGGAGTCCTACACGATTGAGTCCGGGGGCGAGATCGGCACGCACACGATGGCCCAGGCCACCAGGCAGTGCGGCGGTGCCACAAGCGTGACTCTCCAGGGGGTTGACAGGGAGTGAACAGCCGTATAGATTTAGGAGGTTGGCTGGATGGCACCACGTCGTCTGCCCGCGCATCTCCGGAGACTGTTGCCATGCTTGCCCGCCTGCACACGTTTTCCCTGTTCGGCATTGATGCGGTGCCGGTGGAGGTCGAGGTCGATGTTTCCGGGGGGGCGCTGCCGGCGACCGTGCTTGTGGGACTGCCGGATGCGGCGATCCGGGAGAGCACGCACCGGGTCGCCCGGGCGATGGTGAACTCGGGCTTTACGCGGCCCAACGACCGGATCGTGGTCAATCTCGCCCCGGCGGAATTGCCCAAGCAGGCGGCCACGTTCGACCTTCCGATCACGCTTGGCATCCTGGCCGGCAGTGGGCAGTTCTCGTCCGAGCGGCTCAAGGATTACGCGGTGATCGGCGAACTCTCGCTCGAGGGCTCGACGCGGCCTGCCCGAGGAGCGCTCTCGATCGCCATGGCTGCGGCCCGGCAGCGCGGGGAGCGGCCGCTCAGGGGTGTGGTTGTGCCCGCTGCCAGTGCGACGGAGGCGGCGGTGGTCGAAGACATCGAGGTGATCCCGGTGTCGTCGCTCACCGAAGCCGTGCAGTTCTTCACCGGCGACATCGACATCACGCCGACGCCGGCCCGGGTGGCGGAGTGGTTCGACCGGTTTGCCACCTACGACATCGACTTCGCCGACGTCCGCGGGCAGGAGGCGGCGAAGCGAGCGATCTGTGTCGCGGCGGCAGGGGGGCATAATTGCCTCATGGTCGGCCCGCCCGGCGGAGGCAAGACGATGCTGGCGAAGCGAGTGCCCACGATCCTGCCACAGCTTTCGGCGGTCGAGTCGATCGAGACAACGCGGATCTATAGCGCGCTTGGGCTGCTCCAGCCAGGGCAGCCGCTCCTGGCCACGCGGCCGTTTCGGGCGCCGCACCATACGATTTCCGAGGCTGGCCTCGTGGGCGGCCGATCGATCCCAATGCCGGGTGAAATATCGCTCGCGCATAACGGGGTGCTTTTTTTGGACGAACTTCCCGAGTTCAACCGCCGCACGCTCGAGGTGCTGCGGCAGCCGCTGGAAGACGGCTCGGTCACGATCAGCAGGGCCAAGACGACGACGCGGTTTCCGGCCGACTTCATGCTCGTGGCAGCGCTCAATCCCTGCCCCTGCGGCTATCGCGGCGACCCGCGGCGGCAGTGTCAGTGCTCAGCGCCGCAGGTCGAGAAATACATGGCGAAGATCTCGGGGCCGCTCGTGGATCGCATCGACATCCATTTGGAGGTGCCAGCCGTACCATTCAGGGAGTTGGCGGCCAAGCGGCCAGGCACGTCGAGCGGGCAGATGCGCGAGGCGGTGCTGGCGGCGCGGCTGCGGCAGGCCGTGCGGTTTGCGGATTCGGCCACGCGGTCAAACGCCCGAATGAACAGCCGCCAGATCCGGGAGTTCTGCCCGCTCGACCCGGCGGCAGCCGAGTTGCTGCGGGCTGCCGTGGCCGATCTCGGACTCTCTGCTCGGGCCCACGACAAAGTGCTGCGGGTTGCGCGAACTGTGGCCGACCTCGATGCGGCCGAGAGCATCGGGGCCGCCCACATCAGCGAGGCGATCAACTACCGGCTGCTCGATCGCGGCTTGTGGGAGTGACTCAAGCCGGCTCAGTGTGCCAGCCAAAAAGTGACGTCGCCCGCTCTGGTGGCGACTCCGCCGACACCCCTTCGGCCCGGGGAATCCCGATGGACGTCGGCTGGGGAGGTTTGCAACACTACCGGCATGGACCCTCTCACGGCAGACTCCGGAGCGATTGACAGGCCGATCCCTCGGCAGGGCTTCCCGAACGGCTCCCCACGTCGCGGCTGGTCGGGACCGATGGCAGTGAGGCTCGCCCTCGCTGCCGCGCTTGCCATCATCGGCTGCGTGGCACTGTTCGTCGATCTTCCCGTCGCTGGATGGTTCCGCACCCATCGCCTGCCGGGGGACCTGGCCCGGCTCGTGGATTTCAGCGAGGTTTTCGCCCATGGGCTCGGCGCTGCCGTCGTGCTCGGTGTCACCGTCTCGCTCGATATGCGGCTGCGAAAGCTGGGGCAGGTGGCTGCGGCTCGCCGGGATGTGATCCGGCTCTTTCTGGCGGCCTACGCGGGAGGCCTGGTGGTGGATGTGATCAAGGCGCTCGTTGTCCGGGTGCGGCCACGTTCATGTGACTTTGCCGCGATGCACTCGGCCCTCGACACCTTCGGCGCCGCGGCAGCGGGCATGGTTTCAGGCATTCCTGCCGAGGGTGGCCTGAGGAAGAGCGTCGAGCTCATGAGCTTCCCCTCGGGCCACGCGGCCGTGGCCGCCGGACTCGCCACGGCGCTGGCCTGGAAATACCCCCACGGACGCTGGATCTTTGGAGCTCTGGCGGCATGTGCGGCCTTTCAGCGCGTTGCATCGTCGGCCCACTTCCCGAGTGACGTCGCCTGGGGGGCGGCGATCGGGGTGGCTGCCGCCGCCGTCTGCCTGGCGAGAGTCCAGCCCTCGACGGCGGGCGGCGTTCAGAGCGGCTGAGCGGCTGAGCAGCGATGGTCGCTCCATGGCAAGCGTGATATCCTAGGCACACTCCGTCGCCCTGGGAAAATCGTTCATGCCCCCCGCCAAGAAGCCCCGCAGTAAGAGCAGCAAGGCCGTCGCCGCCCCCTCCTCTGAGGCCCACGAATTCGAGCAGTCCGAGCCCGTCGCCCAGACCGCCGACGGCCCCAAGGCCGGCACGCGAGGAAGCAAGCGGATCCTGCTCGTCGACGATGATCAGGAGATCATCGAGTCGATGAAGACGGTCCTCGAGTCGCGGGGCTACGAGATTCTCGTCGCGCGGGATGGCAACCAGGGGCTCGTCATGGCCGAGGGAGAGAGCCCAGACCTCGTCGTGCTCGACATGATGATGCCCAAGCGGAGCGGGTTTCTCGTGCTCGAAAAGCTCCGCCGCAGCCGCCCGGATCCGCTCCGCGTCATCATGATCACGGCCAACGAAGGAAGCCGGCACCGCGCCTATGCCGAGATGCTGGGCGTGGATGACTATATTCGGAAGCCGTTCGCCATGGATCGGCTTCTCGATAGCGTCGATCGGCTCCTATCTTGATGCAGCCGCCGAGCAGATGAGCCGGGGCGTGCGCTGGTGTTCATGAGAGGTGCAAAAGCATGGATCAGCTTGGGCGTAGGGCATCGATCTGGACTCCGCGGGCGATGGTGCTCGCAGCGGCCGCGAGCATCGTGGTGGCCGGCAGGCCGGTCGGGTCCGCTGCTGCCGAGTGGCGGCAGCCCGTCGAGCAGATGCCGCTGGCAACAGACGACGGCGGCGGCGATCAGGCGTTCCGAGTGCCCGATGGCTTTGTGGTGGATCGGCTCTTCGTGGTTCCGCGTGAGGAACTCGGCTCCTGGGTTTCGCTTGCGACCGACCCAGCGGGCCGTCTGATTGCCAGCGACCAGGCTGACAAGGGGCTCGTGCGGATCACGCCAGCGCCGCTCGATGGAAGCGGCGAGACGGTTGTCGAACGAATTCCCGCTGCGATCACGGGGGCCCAGGGACTGCTCTGGGCCTTCGATGCGCTGTATGTCGTCTGCAACGGCGGCACCGGCAGCGGTCTCTACCGCCTCACCGACTCCGATGGCGACGACATGCCGGACCGGGTGGAGAAACTGCGGGCCTTCGAGGGCGCGGGGGAACACGGGCCGCATGCCATCCGCCTCTCGCCCGACGGAAAAAGGCTGTTCGTCGTCTTCGGCAATCACACGAAGCTGCCCTTTGACCTGATCGACGAGACGCCGCCCCAGGTCATGGGGGGCATCCGCGCGAACCAGCGGAGGGTGCGGCTCGGGCCCGACGGCACGAGCCGACTGCCCTGCAACTGGGACGAGGACGTCGTGGTCCGCCGGATGTGGGACGCCAACGGCCACGCGGCTGGGATTCTCGCCCCGGGTGGCTTCATCGCCTCGACCGATCCCGAGGGCAAGGGCTGGGAGGTGTGGAGCGCCGGTTACCGGAACGTCTACGACTTCGCCTTCAACGCCGACGGCGAACTCTTCGCCTACGACGCCGACATGGAGTGGGATCTGGGCTCGCCCTGGTATCGCCCCACGCGGGTCAACCACGCGACCAGCGGAAGCGAACTCGGCTGGCGGAGCGGCACCGCCAAGTGGCCCGCCTCGTACGGCGATAGCCTGCCCGGCCTCCTCGACATCGGACCGGGGTCGCCGGTGGGGGTCTGCTTCGGCTACGGCAGCCGGTTTCCTGGCCGCTACCAACGAGCCCTGTACGTCTGCGACTGGACCTTCGGCACGATGTATGCGGTCCACCTGGAGCCCGAGGGCTCGACGTACCGCGGCACGAAGGAGGAGTTCGTGGCCCGCACGCCCTTGCCGCTGACCGACGTGACCGTCGGCCGCGACGGAGCGATGTATTTCACGGTCGGCGGTCGCGGCGGGCAGAGCGAACTCTATCGGGTGCGGTATGCCGGCACCGACCCGGTCGCCCCGGTGGACGGCAAGGACGCCAGGGAGGTGGCCGCCCGAGCCACCCGGCGGTCGCTGGAGATGCTGCATCGTCGGGTGGACGATCCTGCGTCGGCTGTGGCGACGGCATTGCCGCATCTGGCGAGTTCCGATCGCTTCCTTCGCTATGCCGCCCGGATCGCACTGGAACACCAACCGCTTGCGACGTGGAAGGACGCAGCCCTCAATCATGCCGACCCATCCGCTCGGATCGAGGCGGCGATCGCCGTCGCCCGACAGGCCGACTCGGACGCGCAGCCAGAGGTGCTCGCGGCCCTCGACTCAGTCGATGGAGCCAGTCTGTCGCCCGAGGATCAGGTGCGGCTCGTGCGGGCCTGTCAGCTTGCGATCATCCGCCTCGGAGAGCCGCCCGCCGATGTCCGGGCAGCGATCGCGGCCCGGGTAATGCCAGTCTTTCCCACCGGTACAGACGATCTCGACCGGGAACTGGCCAGCCTCCTCGCGGCGGTGAGGGCTCCGGGAATCGTGCCGCGTCTCGTCGGCCTGCTCGCCGATCGGGGCACAACGCCACCGAGCAACATCACGGCCGACGAAGCCGAGGTTCGTTCGCTGATCGAGCGGAATGCCGGCTACGGCGAGGCGGTGCGGGCCGCGCTCGATCGACGGGGCGACATGCTCCAGATGCACTACGCCTATGTCTTGCGGGTGCTCCAGGATCAGCCGGATGACAGACTCTGGACGGCCGCCGACCGCAAGGCCTACTTCGCCTGGTTCAAGCGGGCTCGGGAGTGGGGCGGCGGAAACAGCTTCCAGAAGTTCCTGACGAACATCGAGGACGAGAGCCTGGCGGGGCTCTCTGAGAACGACCGGCTGGCGCTCGAGGCGCTGGGCGTGCGGGAGCCCTACATTCCCCCGCCGCTGCCGAAGCCCCAGGGGCCGGGGCGCACCTGGTCGGTCGCCGAGGTCATGGCTGCCACCGAACAGGGGCTCGCTCCGGGCACCCGTAACTTTGCCAAGGGCAAGCAGGCGTTCGCCGCGGCCCGGTGCATCGTCTGCCATCGGTTCGACGGTGACGGCGGAGCGACGGGCCCCGACCTGACGCAGGCCGGCGGCCGGTTTCAAGTGAAGGACATGGTCGAGGCGATCGTGGAGCCGAGCCGCGCGGTCTCGGACCAATACCGCGCGAGCATTCTCGAACTCACGAGCGGCAAGGTCATTACGGGCCGGATCGTCGCGGAAACCGCAGAGTCGGTGACGGTCGTGGTGGACCCAGAAAGCGCTGCCACCTGCGTGGAACTTGCCCGCGGCGACATCGAAGCGATTACGCCATCCCCCACCTCGCTGATGCCCGCCGGCCTCCTCGACCAACTCAACGAGGACGAGGTGCTCGATCTGCTGGCCTACACCCTCTCCCGTGGCAAGAAGAAGGATCCCCGGTTCCGCCGGGGCCGGTAGCCCCTCGTCACTTCAATCGCTGGCTCGTGGGCGGCACACGTGATTCAAAACGGGATCCGCTGCCACGCGGAGCCCCCGACGCGAGTCGGGGGCTTCTATGCCGCGGGGACCGATCCGAATCAAAGCCCCGGGCGCCAGCCCGGGCAAACTGGGCGATTTGCGGGGGCGAGGTCTGGCGTTGACCCCCGAGGAGGGCGTTCATAGATTGCGGCGGTCACCATTCGTTGCCTGGTCATCGACTCCGCGTTCAACGTTTCGCTCCTCGCCCGCCGTTTGAACCATGCAGCCCCAAACCCCCGATCGCGATGACGTCAAAGAGAGAGTTCGCGACGCGATCGACATCGTCGATCTCGTCGGCTCCTACGTGTCGTTGCGGCGGGCGGGCCGCGGCTTCACTGGCCTCTGTCCCTGGCACGAGGATTCGCGGCCGAGCCTTCAGGTGAACCCGGAACGGCAGACCTTCCGCTGCTGGGTCTGTGACGTCGGCGGCGACGTCTTCAACTTCATGATGCGGATCGAGAAGCTGGAGTTTCGCGAGGCGCTCGAGCAGCTGGCCGATCGCGTTGGAATCGACCTGCCGCGGGGCCGGGGTGGCTTGGGCGGCGACGAACGGGCCCAGCTGGGCCGCGTGCTCGACTGGGCGGCAGCTCGGTTCCGCGAGTGCCTCGTCCACCTTCCCGACGCCGCGGCTGCCCGGGACTACCTGGCTGGTCGGGGACTCACGCCCGAGACCCTTGGCAGGTTCGACGTGGGCTTCGCGCCGGAGTCGTGGGACTGGCTCCTGCGGCAGGCTGCTGCCGCAGGTATGGCTACGAGCCTGCTGGAGAAGACGGGGCTCGCGGTGCCCCGCAATGACCGGCCCGGCCACTACGACCGGTTCCGCGGCCGCGTGATCTTTCCGATTCGGGATCCGTTGGGACGGTGCATCGCGTTCGGTGGGCGGGTGCTCCCCGGCGGCCGGCCCGACATGGCCAAATACATCAATTCGCCCGAGACGCCGCTGTTCTCCAAGAGTTCCACGCTCTACGGGCTCGACTCGGCTCGTGAGGCGATGGCCCACTCCCGCAGGGCGGTCGTGGTCGAAGGCTACACCGACTGTCTGGCCGCCCGGCAGGCCGGCTGTTCCGACGTGGTGGCCGTGCTCGGCACCGCCCTTGGGGAACGACACGCGAAACTACTCCGCCGGTATGCCGACCGCGTGGTGCTCGTTCTCGACGGCGACGACGCCGGCCGGCGGCGAGCCAACGAGATCCTCGGCGTGCTCCTGGCCGAGCCGATCGATCTCCGGATCGCCCGGCTGCCATCCGGGGTCGATCCCTGCGACTTCATCCTCGGTGAAGGCGGGGCGGCCTTCGAGGAGATTCTGGCGGCCGCCGTCGACCCGCTCGACTACCGGATGGACGAGGCGCTCGCCTCGTTGCCGGCCGACGCGGGCGACGACGCTGCCCTGAACGCCGTCGAGAGCGTGCTTGCCGCCCTCGCCGCCGCCCGCTCGGGATCTTCGCTCTCGCCCTCGGAACACCGGCTCCGCGAGGATCAGGTGCTCGGCCGACTGGCCCGCCGGTTCGGGCTTTCCCGCGCCGTGCTGCTCGAGCGGCTGCAGGCGCTCCGCGGCCGGGGCAGGGGGGGGCCGGGCCCCGAGCCCGTTCCCGAAGACTCGGCGGGAGTGCCGCGGCTACCGGCCTGGGATCGGGAGGTGCTCGAGGTGCTCGTTGGGGTGCCGGAAGGCGTCGGCCTCGTCGTGCGAGAGGTGCAACCGAACGACCTTGGCAGCCTGGAAGGCCGGACGGTGATGGAGGCCGCCTGCCGGCTGCACGCCGAGGGCCGGCCCGTCGGACTTTCAGGTCTGCTGATGGCCTTGCCCGATCCGCGGATCCAGAGTCTGCTGGTGGCCGTGGACGAAACCAACGCATCCCGTGGCCCTCTCGACCCAACGGAGCGGCTCGGCCATCTGGCCGACGCGCTGCGGCGGCGGGCCGCCGGCCGCGTGGCGCACGCCAGCGCCCGCGCACTCAAGACAACTCGGCTCGATTCCCGCGCCGAGGCGGAACTTTTGGAACAGCTCGTCGCCCAACGGCGAGCCGCACAGGGCATGTCCGAACCCAAGGATGGGTGAGGGTGTCCAACTCGTCGTTGCAGTCGGTCCGCCGGAAGCTCCTCCGTCGGTCCGGGGGGCGGCGCGCGAGTGACGATGGTATGGTGAAGGAGAACCCCAGATGAACCGTTTCGTGCAACCCTCCCACAAGCCTTCCGCCGCGGCCGAACTCGCTCCAGGGGCGAACGGTGCCGCACACACGCCATCGGCTCCCGGCGGCGACGCCGATCTCGGACGGCTGGTAGCCCTGGGCACCTCGCTCGGCTACCTCACGTTCGATCAGGTCAACGAATACCTGCCGGACGAGGCGGTGGACCCGGAGAAGATCGACGCCCTGCTCGTCGCCCTTGAGGACAAGGGAATCGAACTGGTCGATGCTCCGCCGGAACCGGCCGCGGCCGAGCCTGCAGCTCCCGCCCGGCCCCGGCGGGACGAGGCGATCACAACGCCCCCGTCCAACGCGGGCAACGACCCGATCCGGATGTACCTGGCCCAGATGGCCGAGATTCCGTTGCTCACCCGCCGTGAGGAAATATCCCTCGCCAAGCGCATCGAGGTGACGCGGAAGCGGTTCCGTCGGGCGGTCCTGGGATGCGCCTACTCCCTCCAGGCAACGGTGGACACGCTCCGCAAGGTGCACGAGGGCCATCTGCCCTTCGATCGAACGATCAAGGTGTCGCTCACCGAGCGACTCACGAAGGAGCAGATCCAGGCCCGAATGCCGCACAACCTCCAGACCCTCGACAGGCTGATGGCTGAGAGCCGGACTGCATTTCGGCAGCTCATCAGCCAGCGAACCGGCCCGGCCGAGGCCCGGGCTGCCCGCGAGAAATTTCGCCGCCACCGCGCGAAGTTGCTCGTCTTGGTCGAGGAACTGAGCCTTCGCACCAGGCGGGTGCAGCCGCTCGTCAAGATCCTCCGCGGCATGTCGGCCCGGATGGACGCCCTCCAGCGGGACCTCAAGGCGATGAAGGCGGGCGAACGGAGCTGCGACGACCGGGCCGACATGCGGAAGGAACTCCGCGACCTGATGCTGACCACCCTCGAAAGCCCGCGGTCGCTGCGAGAGCGGGTGGGAACGCTCGATAAGCTCCGCGAGGAGTACGAGGCGGCCAAGCGGAACCTCTCGGCCTCGAACCTCCGGCTCGTCGTGTCGATCGCAAAGAAGTACCGCAACCGCGGCCTGTCGTTTCTCGACCTGATCCAGGAGGGGAACACCGGCTTGATGCGAGCCGTCGACAAGTACGAGTATCGCCGGGGCTTCAAGTTTTCGACCTACGCCACCTGGTGGATTCGGCAGGCGATCACCCGGGCGATCGCGGATCAGGCCCGCACCATCCGAATCCCGGTGCACATGATCGACGTGCTCTCGAAGCTGCGGACAATGGCGAAGAAGCTGCTTCACGAACTGGGCCGGGAACCGAGCGCGGAGGAAATCGCCGCCGCGGCGGACGTGCCGCTCGAGGAGGCCCGCCGGGTGATGGACATGGGACGGCAGCCGATGAGCCTCGACCGGCCGGTGGGCGAGAGCGAGGACGCGAGCTTCAGCGAGTTCGTCGAGGATGTCGGCGTGGCCAGCCCCACGCAGTCCACGACTCACGGCCTCTTGCGGGACAAGATCGATTCGCTCCTCAAGACACTCACCTACCGTGAACGCGAGATCATTCGACTCCGCTACGGCCTGACCGACGGCTACACCTACACCCTCGAGGAGGTCGGCCGGATCTTCCGCGTCACCCGGGAGCGGGTCAGGCAGATCGAGGCCAAGGCCGTGAAGAAGCTCCAGCATCCGGTCCGCTCCCGGCAGCTGGAAAACTTCATGGAAAACGCGGTCAACTGACCACCCGGCGTGGTCGCGTGACACCGGCGTGATACACTCTCCGGCGGGGCGGATGTCCCCGTCCCGTCGGAGAGCATCATGTCTGTCGCCGTCGCCACTGGAACGCTTCGCACGTTGCACCGGATGTACCGGCAACTGGAGGATCTCAGCGGCCGGCTGGCAGCCGGGCCGCGACGGGTGGCCGTGCTGGCAGCAGCGGTCGCGGCGGCCGAGGCCGGGCTGCAGCAGGCCCACGACGCGCTCAAGCTGGCGAGGTTGTCGGCCGACAAGAAGCAGCTGGAGTTGAAGTCGGCCGAGGTCAAGATCCGCGACCTCGAGAGCAAGCTCAACGCCTGCAAGACCAACCGGGAATACCAGACGCTTGGCGACCAGATAGCGGCCGACAAGATGGCTACCAAGGTGCTCGAGGACGAGATTCTCGACGCCCTCGAGAGGATCGACGCCCTCAAGCCGGCTGTGCCCGATGCCGAGGCGGCGATCACCGCTGCCAAGCGGCGGCTCAGCGAGGAAGAGGCTCGGGTGCGGGGCGAGGCCGGCCAGTTGGAGGCCGAGGTCAGTCGCATCCGGGGCGATCTCGCCGCGACCGAGAAGGAGTTGAGCGACGACGTCCGGGAACGGTACGACCGCGCCGTCAAGCTCAAGGGAGCCGACGGCATGGCCGAGGTCGATGGCCGCAGCTGCGGCGGCTGTCACCAGCAGATCACGAGCAACATGCAATCCGAACTGCTGACCGGCAGAGTCGTGATCTGTCGGAGTTGTGGCCGCCTGCTCTACACGCCCGCCGGTTCGGGCCAGGCGTGACGGGCCTCGTTGGGCGAGGCTGCTCGATCCACACGTTCGATGTGTCTCAGGGATTGAATGTGCATTAGGGATTGGATGTGTCTTAGGGGAGTTGATTGATGTCCGATCGCATTCCGATGACCAGGGCCGGCTACGACAAGCTCAAGGCCGAGGTGGAGGATCTCGAAACCGTCGAGATGCCCAAGCTCGCCCAGCGAGTTGCGGCAGCCCGCAGCGAGGGTGACCTCAGCGAAAATGCCGAATACCACGGGGCCCGCGAGAGCCAGGGCATGCTCCAGGCCAAGATCAATGTGCTTCGCGACAAGCTGGCCCGGGCCGTGATCGTGGAGCGGGCCAAGGAACCGACCGGCGAGGTGGTGTTCGGGGCCACGATCCGCGTCAAAGATCTGAAGTTCGGCGACGAGGAGGAATACGTGCTCGTCGGCGCTGGCGAGGAGGACTTCGACTCCGGCCGGATCAACGTCGCCAGCCCCCTCGCCCAGGGCTTCCTCGGGCGGAAGGTCGGCGAGAAGGTCTCGATCGACGTTCCGGCCGGCACGCTCAAGTATGAAATTCTCGAGGTCCGGTTCGAGGATTGAGCGGCTCGTGCGGTCCGGGGAAAAAGCCTTTCATGGCCTTTTTCTACGTGGGCGGCCTCAGGAAATACCGAGGGTTTCCTGGGGCACTGGCCGCTGCATCCTCCGGCGGCAAACGCTTTCCACAGTCTGCTATCCAAGGCCCTCGAAGAGCGCCGAGCCGATCCGGACGATGGTCGCTCCTTCCAGGATGGCGGCTTCGAAGTCGCCACTCATTCCCATCGACAACTCAGCGAGGTGGGATGGCTCCGGCAAATTCGGGACCAGTCGGTCGCGGAGTTCCCGTAGCCGGGCGAAGTCCCTCCGGGCGTCGGAGTGGGGCGCATCCGGGTGGCCCGCCATGCCCATCAGCCCTCGCAGCCTGACCTGAGTGGATCGCGCCGCGGCCGCGACGAGCGCCGGCACATCGGCCTCGGCGGCGCCCGAGCGGCTCGGGTCGCTCGTGAGGTTGACCTCGATGAGCAGGTCGCATGGCGCAAGCCCTTGCCGCCCACCCTCGATCTCGATGGCCTCGAGCAGCCGCAGGCTGTCGAGCGTCTCCAGCATGGCCGTCAGCGGGAGCGTGCGGCGGACCTTGTTCCGCTGCAGATGTCCAATCAGGTGCCAACTGGGCGGAGGAGTCCAGGCGGCAAGAGCGGCCGACTTCTCCCAGATCGCCTGCGGCCGGCTCTCGGCCAGCTCGCGGCAGCCGGCGGCCAGCACGGCGGCCGTCGTGGCCGCATCGACGTATTTGGTCACCGCCACAAGCACGACCTCGGCGGGATCCCGGCCGGCCTGGCGGCAGGCCGCTGCCATTCGGTCACGGACGGCAGCAACGTTCGCGAGCACCGGCCCGCATACCCGCGGGTCGGCGGTCACTGGTCCGGATGAGTTGTCAGGACCAGTCACTGGATCTCGAGGGTGCGTTTGACTTCGCCCTTCCGCTTGATGTGGCCGAGGAGGAACTCGCAGGCCACGTTGCAGCCGAGCAGCGTGCGGTTTCGCGGGGCGTCGAGCGAGCGATACACCAGCCACTGCTCGAGGCCGGCCTGCACGCGGAAACCGGCCGCCTGATGGGGCCCGAGGTTCTGTCGGGTGTCGGCCACCGTCAACTGACGCCAGGTCAGCGGCCGACCGATCCGGGCTGGCTCGAGGTCGAGCCAGAGCGGGGCATACAGCCGGCGACCGGGCGAGTCCTGCGCGAGCCGGAGGTTCCCGGCCGTCGCGGTGAAACCCCCGCGTACCGGCACCCGCCATTCCTGAAGCGCGAGCGGACAGGCCATGAATCTCACGGCAGCGTCGCGGATAACGATCTCGCGGGTCTCGTTCGCCGCCACGGCCTCGAGGCCCGCTGCCAGCGGCAGGGAGGAGGCGTATTTCAGCCAGCCGGTGTTCGGGTCGGAATCGGCAGCGGTCAACGCCGGTGGAGCGGACGTGGTCACGGCGTCGGCCAGCAGCAGCACCCGGTCCCGGGGCAAGAGGACGAGACTCCGCTCGAACTGCCGGCCTCCGGGCAGCGCGGCGGTCAGTTCGAGATAGCAGGCCTTCGCACCCGGCTCCCAACAGGCCACGCTCCACGGGCCCTCGGGATCCAGTCGCTCGCCGTCGACCGAGAGACTCCACTCCCAGTCACCCTCGGCAAGCATCCGGTCTCCGGTCGCGATCTCGAGCCGTGGCACGGTCTGCCGGTAGTCACAGAGAACCCGAATGGCCCGCGCATCCCAGCCGGTGCGCAGGATGGCGACAGCTGCCTCAGGGTCGTTCAGATGGAGCCGGAGGCACCGGGCAGCCGGTTTGGACCCTCGCCCCGCAGCCCGGAGCATCTTGACGGTGCGGGCTCGGCGGCCTTCCAGCGTGGCAACCGCCGCGAGCAGCGGGGCCGTGAAGGGAAGGGGCATCAGGCCTGCGCCCTCGATCTGGCGGCCGTGCCGGCCGAGCAGGCGAACGGACGCGGTCGCAGCCTCCCGCCACCGCCGTTCAGTCGGCCCGCCCCAGATCGCGGCTCCGGTCGCCTCGGCCAACTCGCGACAGGTCGTCCAGCGAACGACCCGCCGCACCATGTCCCCACCGCTTGCGACGTTTACGACTCCGCCGGGCGAGACGAGCCGATCGATTTCGGCTGTGAGCGCGTCGGTAGCCGTGGCTTCAAGGCAGCGGCAGGCCTCGATGTCGGCGAACAGGCGGGCGAGGGTGAGCAAGAACCGGGCGGAGCTGGTGTCGCCCCGCGCGAGGAACTCCTGGGCAACGCGAGCTTCCTTCACGAGCCGTTCCAACAGGCCTCCCGCCGAGCCGCCGGCGCGACGGGCCCGGGCCATCCACCCCAGGGCCCAGGCCGCTCCCTCCGCGGCGAGCCAGCGATCCCCAGGACATCCGGATCCGACGTCGTCGAGGCAGTCGGAAATGGCGGCCTCCACGAACCGGGCCCGGTGGGGGTTGCCGGCGCCGTCCTTCACCTGGCCGGCCAGCCGCACGAGCCGGTCGCGACAGGCGGGCGTCTCAGTCCATTCGGCGATCATGCTGATCCGACGGGCCGACTGGGTGCGGCGCACCCGCGGCGGTGTGGGGGAGTCCGCAGGAGCGTTCGCCCCATGAGGCTCCCGCAACGGCGGTGCTGCAGGTTGGGAGGCTGCGTCGCCCTCCTCAGTCCGGCGGACCGGAGGCCGCCGCTTCCCGTTGCGGCTGGCGTGGGACGAATCCTGGGGGCCGCGGGTCTCGGTAGGCATGCTTGGGTGGCGGGTGTTGTGGAAGGAAGTGGCCGAGCCCGTGGTGCGGGTCCGCCGGGCGGAGATGGCGCGGGAACCCCCGCGGCGGTATCGTACCGGAGGCGGGGTGCGGCATCCACGAACCGCGGGCCGCAGCCTGTCCCCGTCCAGCTGAGTTTGTCCCCCGGGAGGATCACGAGCCATGCCCAGCCCCGCTGCTCGCCCCTGGTGGTTTCCGTTCGCCGGGAACGCCGTGACGGTTGCCGCCGTGGCGATCGCCCTGCCGCCGGTCTCGCGGGCGGAGCCCCCTGTCGCCGTCGACCCTGCGCCGCCGGTCGATGCCCACCCCGACCTCCGGCGGCTCTCGCCCGATCATGCCATCTGGATCGACCCCGTCCGCCGTCAGGTCGTCGTCGGGGGCGTGGTCGCGCTCGCGGAAGGGCCGATCGAGGTCTTCGCCTGTCCCGAGCGAACCAAGGAGCACGAGGCGGTGGTGGCGACCCACTGCCCCGCGCGGTTGCTGCATGCCGGTCTCCTGGCGATCGGCCTGGAGCCGGGGAATCCTGTCTCGTTTCACCCTGAGTACGCAGCGGCCCGAGGACCAGCGGTCGCGATTCGAGTCCGCTGGCTCGACGCGGCGGGCAAGGCCCAGGAGTCCGCCGCCCAGGAATGGGTTCGCAACACGAAGACGGGCCGGCACCTCGAGGCCGAGTGGGTGTTTGCCGGAAGCGGCTTCTGGCGTGACCCTGCCGACGGCGCTGAGCACTACCAGGCCGACGGCGGCGACATGATCTGCGTCTCGAATTTTCCCACGGCGTTGCTCGACCTTCCGCTTGAAAGCAGCGAGTCCAACGAGGCGTTGCTGTTCGAAGTCTTTGCCGGCCGGGTGCCGGCCCGCGGCACGGACGTGGAACTCGTGCTTTCTGCCGCCGAGTGACGCAGCCTAGCGTGCGGCCCCTTAGACCTGGCAGTGGGCCAGGATCTCGGCCGGGGTCGAGATGTAGCCGGTGTAGAAGGGCCCGAACTCGGCGTAGCGGGCGCTCGCCTCGTCGAATCGCATCGTGTAGACGATCTCCTTGAGAAATTCGGGCCGCCGGGCCCAGAGGGTCACGCCCCACTCCCAGTCGTCGAGGCCCACCGACACCGTGATCAATTGGCTGACGCGGCCACCGAACGACATGCCCGTGCGGCCGTGCTCGGCCATCAGCCGGCTTCGCTCGGCGAACGGAAGCGTGAACCAATTTTCGCCGACCTTCCGCTTCTTGTTCATCGGATAGAAGCAGGCATTGGGCCAGGCTGGGAAATCGGGCTCGAGCCGGGCCTTCCGCATCATGTCTTCCCGAGCCGCGTAGCCCTGCACCTTGGCCTTCCAGGCGGGGCTGTCAGCCGTCTCACCCTCCTCGATCAGCCGTTGGCCGTATTGCTCGACGGTCGGCACGTATTCGCTCACCTCGGTGAGGCCCACGAACGAGTACGTGGGCACGATCGCCGCGCCGAGCGGACTCGCAAGCAGCCGTTGGTGGACGGCGTCCACCGCGAGCGGCGAGGGGTCGAGCACCATTAGTCCGAAGTCGGCTTTGTGGCCCGACACGATCCAGCTCTGGAGCCTGGTGGGCGCGTCCGGCCCGGTCGGATCGAGGGCGGCGGCAAAGGCCTCGCGGCCGGCCGCCCGTACCACCGGCGACAGCGAGGCGAGCAGCGGCCGATCAAACCGGTAGAAGGAGTGGGTCACGTGCCAGCCCGTCGCCGGTTGGATGGAGGTCTCGACCGCGTCGTGCGGAGAGGCGTGATGACCGTGAGCGGGAGCGGGCCGTGACATGGCGAAACTCGTGATGGGAGACGGATCGGGCGGAGGCAGTGCAGCAGCGGCGATTCGTGGACATCGGACGGCGGGCCGCCCCATGTCCACGCCAGCTGGTTTCGCGGTAGGATACCGGTTCGTTTCCAACCGGGCCATGAGGGGCAGTTCACCATGGGACAGGCAATCGTCGATCCAGCCGAGCTTCGCCGTTTCGCGGGCAGCCTGCGGACCTTCAGCGAGGAGGTTCTCGCCCACATGCAGATGGTGCAGCGACAGCTGGCCGCGCTCGGCGCCACCTGGCGGGATCAGGAGCAGCAGAAGTTCGCCGAGGAGTTCGAGGCCCAGCTCACGACGTTCAAACGATTCGCCGAATCGACCGGCGAGTACGTGCCGTATCTGATTCGGAAGGCGGAGCGGGTCGAGGAATACCTGCAGCAGCGGTAGGCGACACCGTCCCGGGAGGACGGGGGCGACCAGAGGAGACCGAGTCATGGCCGACCAGGCCGATGTCAAATCGATCGACACGCTGGCCTTCGTGCGCACGGCGTTTGCGTCGTTCGCCCATGAAACGGGCCAGGCCCTGGCGGAGATCGAGATTCAGGGACAGCGGGCCGTCGACTGGATCTGCGTCGATCAGGCCGCCTACTGGAAGACCGAGATCCGCAAGGCCAACGAGGTCGTCAACAAGGCGATCAAGGACCTGGAGCATTGCCGGACGTTCAAGAAGGTGGGCGATACCACCCCCTCGTGCATCGAGGAGAAGAAGGCCCTGGAGAAGGCCCGCCAGAAGCTCGCCCGGGCCGAGGCCAAGGCGGAGGCCGTGCGGCGGTGGACGCCGATCGTGCAGCAGCAGTTTCGCGAGACGGGTGTCCGGCTGGTGCGGTTCCGCGACGTGATCGACGTCGATTGCCCCCGGGCGATGGCCCAACTCGAGAAGATGCTGCGGGCGCTCGACGCCTACCGCCAGCTCTCGTCTCCCACGGGCGGCGCGGAGGGTGGCACTGGCTCGGCGGGGCCGAGCGTGACCAGGCAATTGGAGGAGCCACCACCGGCTGCCGCCGGGCAGGCCGGGCCGGTTTCTGGAGGTGCGGCACCATGAGAGTCTGTGACCTTTCCAGCGGCGCCTCGAAACTCGCCAACGCGCTCAAGCAGATGAATCTCAAGTGGGATGCCGCCACCGAGACCTGGAACGACGCGCGGGCAAAAGCCTTCCACAAAGAACATGTGGAGCCGCTTCTGCCGAGCGTGAAGGAGACGCTCGACGCCCTCGGCCGGCTCGCGGAGGTGCTCGACCGCGCCGCCCGCGACGTGAGTGACAGCGACGGGGCGTGACCCCGGCGGCCCGATCCCTACCCGTTGCCCCCGCCCCATCCTCCGAGGTTTGAGAGTGAGTTCGAACGCCCCCGAGAGCGCCGCATCGCCCGCAGCCACAGCCGAGGCCCGCACCGCGTATCACCCCGACGTGCTGCGGCAGCAGATGGCGATTCTCCGTCGGGAGTCGGCGGCCAGGGCCAAGGCTGAGGCGGAGATCGCCGCGGCGTACGAAGAGGCTACGACGGCCGCGCAGGCCGCGGCGCAGCGGTCGCTCGCCGCCACCCGGGAGAAGCACGCCGCCGAGATCGAGGCCACTCGGCGGAAACACGATGACGTGAAGCGGCAGGCGGATGAGTTTCGGGCGGCAGAGCAGAAGAAGCTCGACGAGTTTCGCCAGGCGAAAACCAAGGCGATCAAGGGGGAGTGTGCCCAGCGGGTCGAAGACCTCAACGAGACCGAAACCTTCGAGCAGATCCGCTTCAAGGAGGTGGTGAAGTCGAAGACGCCAGAGCCGCAGCAGGCGGCAGCCGCGCTCGACCAGAAGCTCTCGGCCGGGCTTGCCCAACTCCGGGAGGCCGCCACCGCCGCGACCAAACTGCTCGCCTCGTGGGGCGTGAAGGGAGGCGAGTCCGCGGGAGCCGTTGCCGCGGCCGAGACAAAGGGGCCAGTCGAAGCGATCCTGGCGGCTCGCGATGCGGTGTTGGAGATCACCAAGGCGATCAAGGGCGACGATGCGGCCAAGGCGGCGCTCTCGGGGGGTATTCGCGGGCTCTTGAGCGGCAACAAGGCCGAGAAGCGGACGGAACTCGCCGCCCGGCTCACTGAACTCGAATGCCACCTAGCGCGGGCCAACAGCCTCGAGCCGGCGGCGCGGCAATGGATCGCGGCGAAGAAGGAGGAGCACGCCCGCCGGCTCGAAACACAATTTCGCGAGGAGGATGCCGCCCGCAAGGCGGCCCTCAAGCAGGCGCTCGCCGCCGCTGCGGCGGCCCGCGACACGGCACTGGCCGACCTGGAGGCGAAGGTGGCCGATGGCTCGGCCAAGCTCGCCGCCAAAGTGGGCGACCATCTGCGGGGAGCCGAGGAGAAGTACCCCGCCCGCGTGGCCGCCCTCGAGGCCGCGCTCGCGGCCGATGTGGATCGGCTCGAGCGGGAACGGGCCGAGCAACTCGCCGCCGCAGAGCGGACGCGGGACGATGCCCTGGCCGCGATGACCGCCGCCTGGCGTCAGGCTCGGGAGTCGACGGCCGCGGTCTACGCCGACGCGACGCGGCTCGACGCCGAGGCGTTCAGGCCCTGGGCGGTGCTCGCCGATCCGACGGTGCCGCTGCCGGTCGACGCTCCACCGGGGCTCCGGTTCGGCGATCTGGCCCTGTCGCTCGAGCGGGTGCCCGGGGGCGTGTCGAACGTCGAAGAGCTCAACTCCTTCGGGCCGATCACCTGGTCGCAGCCGGCCACGGTCGCCTGGCCGGTCGCAGCCTCGCTCGTGATCAAGACCTCGGCCGGAGAGAAGGAGACGGCCTCGGCCCTCATCCAGGCCCTGATGCTCAGGATCGCCACCGGCATTCCCGCTGGCCAAAGCCGATTCACGATCATCGACCCGCTCGGCCTGGGCAAGCAATTTGCGGGCTTCATGCACCTCGCCGACCACGACGAGCTGCTCGTCACCAGTCGGATCTGGACGGAGCCGCAACTGATCGAGCAGAAACTCGCCGACATCACCGAACAGATGGAGGTGGTGATCCAGAAGTATCTGCGGAACGAATACGAGTCGATCGGTGCCTACAACGCCGATGCCGAAGTGCCGGAGCCGTACCGATTCGTGGCTGTGGCCAACTTCCCGGCCAACTTCAACGAGACGAGCGCCCGGCGGCTGGCCAGCATCGCCGCCTCGGGGCCGCGGTGCGGGGTGTATGTGATCGTGTCGATCGACCCCTCGCTTCAGATGCCTTCGGGCTTCAGCCGGGCCGAACTCGAGCAGCACGCGACCGTACTCGAGCTGAAGAACGGCACCTTCACCTGGGCCGACCCGGAGTTTTCCAAGTGGCCGCTCGCGGTGGAACAGGCTCCACCCGACGATCTCTTCACCACGATCATCCAGCGGGTGGGGTCGGCGGCCAAGGCAGCCAAGCGGGTCGTGGTGCCGTTCGACCGCGTGGCCCCGAAGGAGGAGGACTGGTGGCACGGCAGCACGGCCAACGAGGTCATCGCCCCGCTCGGTCCAGCCGGCGCCAAGAAGCTTCAGTATCTCAAGCTCGGCAAGGGCACCAGCCAGCATCTGCTGATCGCCGGCAAGACGGGCTCCGGTAAATCGACCCTGATGCACGCGATGATCACGAGTCTGGCGCTGCAGTACAGCCCCAACGAGATCCAGTTTTATCTGATCGATTTCAAGAAGGGAGTCGAGTTCAAGCTCTACGACCACTACGCGCTGCCGCATGCGCGGGTGATCGCGATCGAGAGCGAACGAGAGTTCGGCCTGTCGGTGATGGAGCAACTCGATCGCGAACTCAAGCGGCGCGGTGATCTGTTTCGCGAACTGTCGGTGCAGAACGTGGCCGGCTTCCGCCAGACGGGCCATCCCGATCCGATGCCCCGGATCCTCCTCCTGATCGACGAGTTTCAGGAGATCTTCGTCGAGGACGACAAGATCGCCCAGGATGCCTCGCTGATCCTCGACCGACTGGTCCGGCAGGGCCGAGCCTTCGGCATCCACGTGCTCCTCGGGTCGCAGACCCTGGGCGGCTCCTACAGCCTGCCACGGGCCACGATGGGGCAGATGGCGGTACGGATCGCACTGCAGTGCAACGAGGCTGACTCGAGTCTGATTCTCAGCGACGACAACACGGCGGCCCGACTGCTGACCCGGCCGGGCGAGGCGATCTACAACGACGCCAACGGCATGGTGGAGGGCAATAATCCCTTTCAGGTCGTGTTTCTCACCGACGAGCAGCGGGAGCAGTATCTCGGCGACCTGCGAAAGCTGGCCGACCGGCGGACCGACATTCCCCACCTCCATCGGATCGTATTCGATGGCAACCAGGCAGCTGATCCGGCCCTCAATCCGTTGCTGACGGAGATGCTTGCTTCGGGCACGGTGGGTGGTCGCGATCTGGTCGCGCCCCTGGCCTGGCTGGGTGATGCGATCGCGATCAAGGATCCGACGGCGGCGATCTTCCGCCGCCAGGCGGGGGCCAATTTGCTGATCGTGGGGCAGCGGGAGGACCTCGGCACGAGCCTGTTGGCCCTGTCGATCGTGAGCCTCGCGGCCGAGCACGATCCCCATCCTGGCGGCGGACTCGGCAAGGCCGCCCGGTTCGTGGTGCTCGAGCCGGCGATCGCCGAGGAGAAGCCCGACCTGATGCTCGCGAATCTGGCCAGCCACCTGCCCCATGAGATGGAGCTCGCCGGGCGGCTGGGAGTGACCGAGGCGATGGCAGCCCTGGCCGCGGAGGTGAAGCGGCGGCTCGATGAGCAGGTGCTCGACGGCGAGTCGGTCTACCTCGTGATCCGTGACCTGGGCCGGTTCCGCGAGCTGCGGAAGTCGGAAGGGGATTTCGGCTTCGGCGGTTTCGGCGGCGAAGAGAAGAAGGCCTCGCCGGCCGACAACCTCCTGAGCGTGCTCCGCGACGGGCCGACGGTGGGCATCCATGTGATCTGCTGGTGCGACTCGCTCATGAACCTCCAGCGGACATTCGACCGCAACGCGATCAAGGAGTTCGAACTCCGGGTGCTCTTCCAGATGAGCAGCAACGACTCCAGCACGCTGATCGACAACCCGGCCGCCGGCAAACTCGGCCCGCAGCGCGGGCTCTTCGTGCACGAGGAGACGGGCACGGTGGAGAAGTTCCGCCCCTACTCGTTTCCCTCGCCCGAGTGGCTCACCACGATCGCGGCCCAGATGCGCGCGCGGCCCCAGGGCACTCCGGTCGAGCGTCCCCGTCCTGCGGCTGCCGCGTCCGCTCCGCCGACCGACGAGAAGAAGAGCAGCTTCTCGTTCGGCGGGGGCGGCGACTTCAATTTCACGAAACTCCTCGACGACGGCCCCGACGAGCCGCCCGCTGACGATGGCGCACGCGGATTTCTTGGTTGATCATCGGGGTCGGTCTCGCCCAACGACTCGGTGCCACCGGACTCGCGTCCGGGGCTTGTATTCGCGGTGACTGTCGCGGCCATACCAGCCCCCGACGCAAGTCGGGGGGCTCCGCGTGGTGGCGGATCCCGCTTTCCCTGCCGTAGCGACGCGACGTGTGCCGCCAACGAGCCGGTGAAGTACGCCTAAGGGGCCGCGGGCGACGAGTCAGCGGGGGCGGCGGCCGATCTCGACGGTGAGCATCAGCGGCTTGCCTTCGCGGATGACTTCGATCGGCAGTTCGGCGCCGACCTCGGCCCGGGTGAGCATGAGCACGAGTTCGGCCGGCGACGAGATCGGCTCGTCGTCGAATCGCACGATCACGTCGCGGGGCCTGATCCCGGCGAGGTCGCCGGGAGCACCCGGCTCGGTCGCCATCACGAGCACGCCCCGTGAGCCATCCACCGTGCCCCGGAGCGCCAGGCCGAGGTAGCCCCGCTCCACGTGGCCGAGCCGGAGGATGGCCTCCGCCACTTCCCGGGCGGTGTTGCTCGGAATGGCAAACCCGATCCCGCGGGCGTCACCGCCGGCGATCGCCGTGGTGATCCCGATGATCCGTCCGTTGACATCGATCAGCGGTCCCCCTGAGTTGCCCGGGTTGATCGCGGCGTCGGTCTGGAGGAACTCCTGGAAGGGATCGTTCACGACGCCGCGACGGCCCACACCGCTCAGGATGCCGTAGGTCAGCGTCCGATCCAGGCCGAAGGGGTTTCCGATCGCCCAGACCATCTCGCCAACTTCGACGGTATCGCTGTCGCCCCAGGCCGCTGCCGGAAGGCCCTCGGCGTCGATCTCCAGCACGGCCAGGTCGGTGCCGGCGTCGGCCCCGACGAGCCGGGCCGGAAACCGGCGGCCATCGGCCAGGGCGACGTTGATCCGATCGGCCCGAGAGACGACGTGATAGTTCGTCAGAATCACGCCGTTGGATTCGATGATCACTCCCGAGCCGATCGACTCGTCATTGACACCGCCCGGAGGCAGGCCGTGCAGGGCCGCGATCTCGTCGGCGAAACTCCGAAGCCGGCGGTCGGCCGTGACGTTGACCACAGCCGGGCCGACCAGCCGGGCCAGCGTGGTGAAGAGCTTTGCCACCGGCGCCAGCCGCGCGCCGGCCGCGGCGTCGGCAATCGCGGCCAACTCGGCCCGCGTGCGGGCATACTGGATCCGCCCGATGAAGGAGGGCCAGGCGATCAGGCCGACGAGCACGACGAAGCCGAGAAAGAGCAAGGCTGTCCGCCAGCGTGCGGTGAAGGCCGATGCGGTCTGGTCGAAGTTCGCGTCGCTCATGCCCGGACTTCTAACTCGAGGGCGAGGGTTCTCACCAGGTCGAGGGCTGCCTTCGCGGCCCGGCTGGCTGCGAGGTCGGGGCCGCCGCCGAGCACGTGCTCGAGCATGCGGCCGCCCGACGCAGTCGCGACCGCGAACCGAATTGCGGTCCTGCCATCCGCGACGGGATAGGCCGAGCCGATTCCCAGGCCGACCGACCCGCCGAAGGACGCCCGAGCCTGCTCGGCGAGCGCGGCTGCCTCCTGCGTTCCGTCAGCAGCGGTTACGAGGCCACCGCGGAAGACCCCGGGCTGGCCCGCCGTGAACCGGCGGTGGCTTGCCTGAGCTGCCAGGCTCGTCGCCCGCCCGGCAGTGGCCGCCTCACCGATCGCCAGCGTCGCGCCGGAGGCGGCCAGGGCGGCGAGCGTCGCATCCTCCAGTTCGTCGTCTTCCTCACCGAAGACGAGTTGCCCGAGGCAGTCGCGAATCAGCACTTCGGTCGCGGCGATCTTCTCGCGACATTCGGCCTCGTTCGGGCCCCGGGCCGCAATCCGCAGCGTGATCGTGGCCTCGTGGGCCGTGATGCCGACGAGCGGATCCCGCCCGCGGCGAATCAGATCGGGCAGCATCGCCTCGAGCGCGCTCTCGCCGGCACCGAAGCACTTGATCCGACGCTGGATGATCGTGGCCTGCTCGGGCAAGAGCCTCGCCAACGCCGGAGCGACGGTGGCCTGCCACATCAGCTTCATCTCGGACGGCACGCCCGGGAGCGCGACGACCCGCACCGGGCGGCCGGCGACATGCAGGTCGAGGTCGATGCCGGGCGCCGTGCCGAACGGATTGGGGATTTCACGGCTGCCGGCCGGGAACAGGGCCTGGCGGAGGTTCGATTCCGGCATCGGCATCCCCCGGCGGGCGAACCGCGATTCGATCGCGGCGACGGCCTCCGACGATTGCTCCAGTGGCACGCCAGCCAGCGCGGCCAGCACGTCGCGAGTGAGGTCGTCGGCTGTCGGGCCGAGCCCGCCGGTCGCCACGACGATATCGGCCCGGCCGGCCGCGGTCCGAAACGCGGCCAGCCCCGCCTCGAGCGTGTCGGCGGCCGTGACGTGATAGGTCACCGGTATTCCGAGCACGCCGAGCTCGGCGGAGAGCCAACGGCTGTTGGTGTCGAGCCGCTGGCCCGAAACGAGTTCGTCACCGATGGCGATAACTTCCGCTTGTATGGACATGGATTTCGCCACCGAGGGCTCACCGGAGACCCCGGCGACGCCCCATCTATAGCCTCCCTGGTCGGCCCTGCACAGCCGCAGCCCTGGCGGGCGGCGGCCTCTCCGGCGACAATGGGGACGATGAAACTCGCACTGCTCGGAACGGACGATCGGATCGATCAGGTGGCTGCGGCCGCCCTGCGGGCCGGCCACGAGGTGGTCGCTGCCAGCGACCTGCCCGGAGGGAGCCGATGGCGGTCGCTGGTCCCCTGGGAGGATCTGCTCGACGCCGCTGTCTGCGACGCCGTCTTGGTCGGCCGTGAGGGCTGGACCGAGGCCCGGGCCGAGGCGGTGCGGGCGCTCGTCCAGGCAGGCCGACCGCTGCTGGTGTCACACCCAGCGGAGCTGTCGATGCTCTGGGCTTGGGAGCTCGAAATGATCCGGCAAGACGCGGGCGGACTGCTTGTGCCGCTCTTGCCCGAGCGACTCCATCCCTTCGTGCAGCGGCTCAGAACCACGCTCGAGGCGGCGCTCGCCGGCGCCGGCCCGCTGGGGCAGGTCGAGTCGCTCGTGTTCGAGCGGCGACTCGCCGAGCGGCACCGCGATCGGGTGCTCGCATCGCTGGCCCGCGATGCCGATCTCGTGCGGGTGATCGTCGGCGAGCCAGCCCGGATCGCCGCGCTCGGGGTCGCAGCCGACGCCGAGCCATCTGCCTGGAACTCGCTGACCGTGGGGCTGACAGGGCCGACGAGTGTGCCGGTTCGCTGGCAGGTCGCCGGAGGCAACGCGGGACAGCTCGCGCTCGCCCTCCATTGCGAGCGGGGGCGAATCGAACTCGTGATTCCCGATGACTGGTCAAAACCCTGGCAGTGGACGGAATCGGACCAGCCCGGTGAACAGTGCTGGTTTGACCAGGCAGCCGCGATGCTGCCGCTCGTGTCGGGGCTGACGGAGATCAGCGCCGCGGATTCCATGACCCCGGCCCGCTGGTCCGATGCCGCGCGGGCGATCGAGGTTGCCGAGGCGGTACCACGGAGTCTCGCCAAGGGGCGGGCCATCGACCTGCACCAGGAGGAATTCAGCGAGTTGGGGACCTTCCGAGGCACGATGGCCTCGGCGGGCTGCGGACTGATCTTGCTGGCGCTCGGCCTGCTGGTGGTGGCCACCCTTGTGGGCGGCATCGCCCATGAGTTTGGCTGGGACCAGGGGGGCCGGATTGCCGGCGTCTGGCCGGTCGTGGTGCTGGTCGCGTTGGGGGGCTTCCTGCTGCTGCAGTTGCTGCCGCTCCTGGTGACGACCGGGCGTCGGCATGAATGATTTTGCCGCAGCCCGCACGGGCGGATTTCCCGGGTGTTTTTCTGGGAAACTCTGCCGGGGGACCTCCCCCGTGGTGGATGCTTTCCGATCAACCGCCGATCCACAACCGCATGGGGACGGGTGAGGCTGCCGCCGGGCGGCTGCCCCCGGCCTGGCCGGGGAGCGGGTGCCAATGCGGGACGTGCGAAGCCTGATGGCCGTCTTGGTCTGTGCCGTCGCGCTCCCCGTGGGTGGAGCCGCCTCGGAGGCCCGCCGCTCGGCGATCGTGATCGCGATCGAGAGCCAGCGGGATTCGGTCGTCAACATCCACGGCCAGAAACTCGTTCCGTCGGGCGACGACGGCGCGGGTGAGCTTCGCCGGGTCAACGGCATGGGCACCGGGGTGGTGATCGACCCCCGGGGCTACGTCGTGACGAACTTCCACGTGGTGGACGGGGTCAAGCGGATCGAAGTCACCCTGGCCAATGGTCGAACGGTCGCCGCCTCGCTCGTATCCCACGACCCGCGGACCGATCTGGCCGTCATTAAGATCGATTCGGACCAGTCGCTCCCCGTCGCCCGGATCGGCACGTCGAGCGACCTGATGATCGGTGAGACCGTGCTGGCGCTCGGCAACGCCTACGGCTACGAGCACACGGTCACCCGGGGCATCATTTCGGCCCTCCATCGCAATGTGGAGGTCAGCCGCACGCAGCGGTACGACGACCTGATCCAGACCGACGCCAGCATCAACCCGGGCAATTCGGGTGGCCCGCTTCTCAATGTCGATGGTGAAGTGATCGGGATCAACGTGGCGGTGCGGGCGGGCGCGCAGGGCATCGGTTTCGCGATCCCGATCGACAAGGTGCTCGATGTCGTGTCGCGGCTGCTCTCCGTGGAGAGGGTCTCCCACACCTGGCACGGGCTGGTCGTGCGCGGAGACCGTGACGGAGGGGCCGTCGTGGAAGGCGTCCACCGCCAAAGCCCGGCCGAGGGCGTCGGCATGCGAGCTGGCGACCTGATCACCCAGGTCGGTGACATGCCGGTTGGCTGCCAACTCGACCTGGAGCGGGCGCTGTTGGGCCACAAGCCGGGTGAGCGGGTGCCGGTGACTGTGGTGAGGGCCGGGGCTCAGGAGCGGATCGAGTTGCCACTGGTTGCCGTCCGCAAGGATTCGGCAAGCCTGGATGATCGGTGCTGGCGGGAGTTCGGCGTGCGGCTCGAGCCGGTGCAGGCTGCGGCCGTCCAGAAGCTCCAATCGCGGTATCGCGGCGGCCTGCTCGTGCAGGATGTTCGCGACGATGGGCCGGCGGCCGAACAGGGCATCCGCAAGGGTGACATCCTCGTCGGCCTGCATGTCTGGGAGACCATCGCCCCCGACAACATCGCCTACATCCTCGAGAAGGCTGAGCAGGAGCACCTCAATCCCATCAAGTTTTATGTGCTCAGGGGTCGGGAGACCCTGTTTGGCCACCTCGTCTCCGACACGATCCGCCGGTAGACCGCGCCGAGGTGCGAGCACGGCCAGCTCGGGCGGGATACTCAGGATTTCCTGCATGACGGGTGAAGCCGAGTTCGTCACCGCCGTGCTGGCCAGCCTGCCGGCCGATCCGCGGCTCGAGGTGCCGGCTGGCGACGATGCGGCCGTGCTGCGGCCGCCCGCCGGCCGGCGTACGGTGGTGACCGTCGACATGCTGATGGAAGGGGTCGACTTCATCCTTGGTTCAGAGTGTCTTCCGGAGGCGGTCGGGCACAAGTCGTTGGCGGTGAATCTCAGCGACCTCGCCGCCATGGGCGCGAGGGCCGAGGCGGCCGTCGTGGCCGTGGCGTTGCCCCGGCGGCACGGCGGGGAACTCGGCCGTGGCATCCAGCGGGGGATCGCCGCCCTGGCCGCCGAGTTCGGGGTGGCTCTGGCCGGCGGCGACACCAACTCTTGGGATGGCCCGCTCGTGGTGAGCGTGACGGCGATCGGAAGCGTGGCCCCGGGGGCGGCCTGGCGACGCGACGGAGCCATGGTGGGCGATCTGCTCGTTGCGACGGGGCCGTGTGGCGGCAGTCTGCTCGGGCGGCATCTCGCCGTGCGGCCAAGGTGCCGCGAAGCCGTCGCAATCGCCACCGCGTACCGAGTGCATGCGGCGATCGACGTGAGTGACGGGCTTTCGCTCGATGTGGCCCGGATGATGGCTTCCAGTAGGGTGGCGGCCCTCCTCGACCTTACCGCGATCCCGATTCATCCGGATGCGGTGCGGATGGCGGCCATGCCCGGCGACGGCCGATCTGCGATCGAGCATGCGCTTGGGGATGGCGAGGACTTCGAACTCGTGTTGGCCCTTCCCCCCGCGGAGGCCCGCCGGCTCGTGGCTGACAGCCCGATGATCACGAACGGGGAGGCATTCACGATCATCGGGGAGGTGGTTGAAGGTGAAGGGGTATTTGCCGGCACGGCCACCGGGGAACGCGTGCCGCTCGAGGTCCGAGGGTTCATCCATGCACTCGACACTCCCGACGCCTGAGCTCCCGCCGACGGCCGTCGTGACCGTGGCGACCGAGGCAGATCTCACGCCGCTGGCTGCGCGGCTCGTCGCCGTGCTGCCGCGGCCGATGCTGGTCGCCTTGTCGGGCGATCTCGGGGCCGGCAAGACCACGCTCGTCAAGGCTGTCGCCGCGGCCTGCGGCCTCGACCCGGCCGACGTGATCAGCCCCACCTTCGGTCTGATCCACGACTATGCCTTGCCGGAGCGGCCCGATCTGCCCGCCCGGCTCGTGCATGCCGACCTCTACCGCCTCTCCGGCAGCGACGAGCTTGCCGAGACAGGCTGGGGGGATGCGATCGCCGGCGACACCTGGACATTTCTGGAATGGCCCGAGCGGATCGCCGCGGCGTTGCCGTCTGCGCGGATCGACCTGGCCATCGAGATCGAATCAACGACGGCCCGTCGGCTCCGCTTCACCGGCCACGGGCCAGCTGCCGGCAAGGCGGTCCGTATGCTGGAGCCGGGGGGCTGACACAACCGGCTTCTGCTAACCTTCCCGCCATGCGACTCGTTCCGGAACAGTCTCTGCTCTGCGTCATCGATGTCCAGGAGCGACTCCTGGCGGTGATACCCGATTCCGCTCAGGTGGTGGGGCGGTGTATCCGGCTGGCCGAGGCCGCCCGGCTCTTGGGAGTCCGCTGCGTGCTCACGGAGCAGTATCCACGTGGCCTGGGGTCGACCGCCCCAGGCCTGGCCGCGATGCTGCCGAGCATCCCAGAGAAACTGTCCTTCAGTTGTGTCGGCTGTGAAGCATTCGATGCCGCGGTTGCGTCAGGAGTAACTGCCGTCGTAGTGGCCGGCCTCGAAACCCACGTTTGCGTGGCCCAGACGGCGCTCGACCTGGTGGCGGCTGGACGCCGGGTGTATCTGGTCGTGGATGCGGTCGCCTCACGGCATGCCATCGATCACGAGACGGCCCTCCGGCGGCTGGAGGCAGCCGGTGTCGTGCTGGTCACAAGCGAGGCCGTCCTCTTCGAATGGTGCCGCACGGCCGCGCATCCGCAGTTTCAGGCGATCCGCCAACTGGTCCGCTGATTGCCCGGGTCGACGGCGTCACGGCCCTGGAGCCGGAATCGGTGCCCCGGCACCCGATTCCGGCAACTCAGGGTCCGCGAGTGTGAGGTCCACGAGCGCTGCGGTCGTTTCCGACGCGGCCGCAAGACCGCGAAGCCGGGCCACCTTCATCGCCGCGGTCGGTTCGCCGGCGAGTTCCTGACCGGGCGCCGAGCCAAACCGAATCAGGCGGTCCCCGGGGCCGAGCAGTTCCCAGGGGCGGGGCGGCCTGTCGAAGGCCGACGGACGGCATTCCACGAGGCCCAGTGGTCCCCACTCGGGGCCGATCACAGCCGCGATCGCGGCCCCCTCCTCGACCCGAGGGTCGCCCCAGGCAAAGCCGGCGGCACCCCGCGGTCCCGACTCGATGCCCGTAATCTTGGGATAGCGGGCAGCCGACTCCGCGGTGAAATCCTCGCTCGGCAGCACGATGCCCTCTGCATCGACGGCGAGCAGGCCTCCGGGCACGCTCACCATGGCCACCGGCTCGCGGCAGCGAATCTCGACGCGGGCCGCGGCTGGGTGTCGGAGGGACACGCTCACGACCTCCCGAACCCAGGGATGGATGGCGAAGGCGCGGGCCAGCCGCCGGGCCAACTCGGGGTCGTCAAGCGGGAGGCCGCCGTCGAGGCTCGCATCCCGCAGCGCCTCCGCCTTCAGGTCGCCACGAATCCATTCCGCCTTGCCGAGAAGCTCGACGTTTCCGGGGAGCACGATGCTGGTGCGATCGGTGGAAACCGGCGACCGGGTCATGAGAATCCAGCCACCCGCGACGGCCGCCGCGATCACGGCCACAGCCCCCAGCCCGGCGGCATGGTCGCGGGCGAATGCCAGCGCACCCGAAGGGGGTGTCGGGGGCGCGGCCGGCGGCGGTTGCTTCGAGTCGCGGAACGGCTTCATGGCACCCCAGGCCTGCTACCACACCTGGATCAGAGGCGTCAGTTCCACGCCCAAGCGCTGGCGAACGCGATCTCGCACCAGTTCCACGAGCCGCCGCACGTCGTCGGCGGAGCAGCCCGGGCCCGCCACCACGTAGTTGGCATGGGGCGGATGAACCGCCGCCTCTCCCGCTCGCAGGTCGCGGCCACCGGCCTGTTCGATCATGGCCTCGGCGGTTGTACCGAGCGGATCCTTGAACATCATCGCCACGCTGCGGGTGCCACTCGGCTGCCCGCCTCGGCCCACGATCCATTGCTTCTGCATCCGCTTGGTAAGCAGACCGGGATCCTCCACGTCGAGTTCGAAGCAGCAGCCGATCACGAGGCAATCGTCGAGGTTGCTCCACCGCGACTCGAAGGCGAGCTTGGGGCGGCCGCGGACTTCGACCGTGCCGTCGGCCCGCATCACGGTGACCTCCCGCACGCGTTGGCCGATATCGCCACCGTGACCCCCGGCGTTGCCCACGACCGCGCCCCCGACCGTGCCAGGGATGTCGACGAGCATCTCGAGCCCGGCCAAGCCGGCCTGAACGGCCGCCGAGACGACGTGGACGAGTTTGGCCCCGGCCCCGGCCCGAATCACCGGCTGCTCAACCGAAATCCCACAGAATGCCGGAGCCGAAAGCCTGATCACCATGCCGGGGAAGCCGACGCTCGGTACCAGCACATTCGATCCGCCCCCGATCACCCGCACCGGGATCGAGCGCTCGTGGCACCGCCGGACGACGCGGGCCAGGGCCTCGACATCGACGGGCTCGCAGAACCAGGCGGCCTCACCGCCGATTCCCAGCCAGGTATGGTGGGCCAGCGGCTCGCCCCGCGATACCGCCACCCCGAGTTCGTCGAACGAGGCGGCCTCCGCCTCACCGTCCACCTTGCTTTCCGCGCGTTTCGTCATGACCACCCTTCGCCCTTGTGCCGCCCGTGATCCTGTCCTCCGCCCACCGCAGCCGGAACCACCATCGGCCCGCAGCGAGGCACCGCAGGATTGTGGCGGATCGCGGTTGGGCTCGTCCACGCCGAATCGCCCGCACTCGTTCCGGGGCTCGACTCAGGCGGCCCGGCGAGTCGCGGCCAACGGGGAGGCCGTGGCCAGTTGCAACCAGCCGTCCACGAGCATCGCCAGGGGAAAGCGGCCGGCGGGAGGCAGCGGGCCGCGGCTCCTGGCAGGCAGGCCGCCGAGGGCGAGGAGACAGTCGTCGGGCCCCAGCGATTCCAGCAGTCGGTCGATCCGGGCGTAGGCCTCGAGCTCCTCGTGCCCGGCATCGTCGTCGAGCACGCCGACCGGCGCGACCACGCAGGCATCGCAGTGGCGGGCCACGAGCGGGCCGAAGCGGCCGCCACCAAGCCGGGCCACCGTCGTCTCCTCTGCGATGACCGCCAGCCGGCCCCGGGTGAGCCGCCGGAGGCTCGCGAGCGTGGCGGCCAAGGCGTGGCCGCTGGTCGGCGTGTCGAGAAAGATCGGCGTGTCCTGACCTCGGTCGAGCCGCTCTGCCCGTCCAGGCACGCAGCCTGCGACTTCGAGCCCGCGGACGGCCGTGGCTAGAGGAATGCGGTAGCGGGCGCCGACCGCGATCGCCAAGAGGCTGTCTCGCACAAAGGGCACGACGGGCGTTTCGAGCGCGACCGGCATCGTCTGGCCACCATACGAGACGAGGACGGTGCGGCCGAGGAGGCTCTGGTCGACCGGCGTGGCCGTCACATCGGCTCCCTCCGCGAGGCCGGCCCGGATGCACGAGGCGGTGGCCGGCAGGCGTCGCTGCAGCAGGGCCAGTTGTTCGGCTTCAACGCCGCTGACGAGGCAGCCATCTGCCGCAAGCGCGGCGACCGCCCGGGCCTTGACGGCATGGTAGGCCCGCTTCGTGCCATGGGCATCGAGATGGGCGACGCCGAGATTCGTGACCACCACGGTGTCAAAGCAGACGCCCGCCAAGGCGTGCTCTGCCAGCATCCTGCTCGACACCTCGATCACCGCGTGGGTGCAACCACTGGCCTTCAGCTGGACGAGCCACGCAGCCAGTTCTTCGGGCCGGGTGCAGTCACCGGGGCAGGGGAGGGGATCGTCGGGTCCGAGGCAGCCGAGATCCGAGATCACGCCGACCCGCAGGCCGGCCTCGGCCAGGACGGCTGCGGTGAGCCACGCGGTCGTGGTTTTGCCGCTCGTGCCGGTGACGACGATCACCCGCATGCCGACCGACGGATGGCCCGCGAGCGCCTGCCCAAGGCGGGCAAAGGCCTCGTTGCTGTCCGGCACCACCGCCAAGGGCACGCCGTCGGTGGGCACGATCCGCTCTGCAACCACGCCCGCCGCGCCCCGCGCGATTGCCCGGCTCACGTGCTCGTGACCGTCGACGGCCAGCGTGCTCCGGGCGACGAACAGGTCACCTGGCTGGCAGCGTTCGGCGTCATCCTGCACCACGGTGGCCAGAATGTCGTCACAGGCGAAGAACGTGACCTGCTGCAGAGCCTGAGAGAGTGCCACCGGCTGCCGAGGGGGCAGACACTCGGATCCGAGTCGAATGCGGGAACCGGTCGGTGGGGTCTTCCGGGACGAGGGTTTCCGAGCCATGACGGCCTCCTGCCATTCGGGTTCGCTCCCGGGCTGAACCCGGGAGCCGCTGATCGCTTTGCGAGGGTCATCCTTGACCGTCGCAACCGTCCGATTCTCAATGGACGCCGCGGGCGGTCAATCCCAAAGACCACGCGGGGCACACACACGGGTCGGCCGGGTTGCCACGACAGCCCAGGCAGCCCGGCTTGCCACACGAAACGGGCCCAGGCTAGGTTGCCATGCGGCTATACAGGTAAAATTTGGTTATGCATCCCGTATCAGTGAGCCAGCCGGTTGCGTCGGGAGGCGGCTCGCCCGTTGAACGGCACCGTGTGCTCTGGATCGGGGCTGGAGTCGCTGGCGACCTCAGCATGGCTCGGATGCAAATTGCCGCGATTGCGGATGTGACTGACGCCCCGTCGCCACTGGAGGCCGCACGGAATCCACCGGCATGCTTCCGCGGTCGGACGCCCGCTGTCATCCTCCTCGCCTCAGCCACGCCGGCGACATGGAGCCGTGTCGATCTCGTCGCGCTGAAGATTGCCTGGCCACTTGCGCCGGTCGTGTCAGTGGCCTCGGGCCTGGTCGATGGACGACGCCGCAGCGGCCCTCCGCTGGCGGGCGTTGAAGAGGTGCCGTGGCACGACCTCGCCGGACGGCTGGCGTCGTGGCTGGCCGACCGTACCGCCGGGCGGCCGGGAACCCTCGGTCTTCCTGCCACCATCCGCCGCGAAGATCGATTTCTGGAGGGATCGCGGGTGCTGGCTGGCCCGCCGCCCCGCGTGGCGGTGGCGGCCCGTGGAGCCCTCGACCTCGAAGCGGTCACCGACCTGGTTTCCGCGGCCGGAGGTAGCGTGATCGACCTGGCCCGTGGGCGGCCTCGCCTCACGGTCGCCGCCGATGTCATCCTCTGGGACATCGCCACGCCGGACGACGCGGATGTTCCATGGCTGCGGATGCTCGTGGCCCAGCGGCCCCAGCGTCGGGTCATCGTGCTCGAGTCGTTTCCCCGCGTCGATCGAGTGGCCGCCCTGGTCAGGGCGGGAGCGAGCGGCGTGCTGGGCCGGCCCGGGTCGGCCGAAGCGGTCGCGGGCCTCCTTCTCCAGCCCACCGGATTTGGCGGAATCGGGCTTGGTTCGCCAGTCACCGCGCCCTAGCATCCCCACCCTCGGGCCGGGTCGCCGCTGGGGCGGACCGTCGGACGAGACGGAGGTAGGTTGTGGCACAGCCCGGATGGATCCGCAGCGTTGCGGCAGTGGCCTTGGCCTGCGGAGGCTGCGCGCACGTGGCTTCGGCTCCCGAGTGGACGGCCTCGCCCATGGCGCTCTTTCGCGGCCAGGGCCTCGACGCTGCCGACCTGCCACGCCGAGCGGAACTGGTCGTCGGACAGCTCGTGATCCGTGCCGACTTTCCTCTGGCGGGCCAGCACCGACTCGTGCGGGATCTCGAGGCGATGCGGGTCGACGTGAGCCAGGAACTCGGCCTGCCGATCTCGGATGAACCCGTCCATCTCTATCTGTTCGAGAACACGGCGCGCTATGACGCCTTCGTGGCGGCCCGGTTTCCCGGCTTTCCGGCCCGGCGGGCGTTCTTCGTCGAGACCGACACCACGCTCGCCGTGTTCGCTGCCTGGCAGGATCGGATTGCCGAAGACCTGCGTCATGAGACGACGCACGGCTACGTGCATGCGGTGGTGCCGACCGTTCCCCTGTGGCTCGACGAGGGCATCGCCGAGTACTTCGAGGTGCCGCGGGCAAACCGCGGCCTCCATCCGGCGCACCTCGCCCATCTCGCCGGCCGCATGCTCGAGGGAACCTGGCGACCCGACATGGCCCGCCTCGAGGCGCTCGAGTCGGCGGGTGAGATGTCGCAGGATCACTACGCCGAGGCCTGGTGTTGGGTGCACTGGCTGCTCTGCACCACGCCCGAACGGCGGGCCTTGCTGCAGGACTATCTCGCCGGGGTGCGGCGCGACGTGACAGCGGCCCCACTCTCGGCCCGACTGCGACTCGTGTCCGGGGATCCCGCCGGCGAACTCACCGAGTATGTCGCGAGCCTCGCGTCGCTCGACAGCCCGCCGTGAGCCGGCTCCGAATCGGTGGACATCCTGCCGGTGGTCAGCCCGAACGGTGGAAAACGACGCCGTGATCGGTGGCCTTGAAACCGAGCTTGTCGAACAGGCTCAGGGCGGCGGCGTTGCCTTCGGTCACGTGGGCCTCGACCAGCGTGGTCCCCTCCTGGGCGAGGTCGTGGAGCGCCTCGGCGACGAGGTAGTTCGCCAGCCCCTGCCGCCGCCGGGCCCCCTCGATGTCGATGCGAATCAGCCCGGCCATCGCCAGGCCCCAGGAAGCGGCCAAGGGTTGCACATCCCAGAAGGAGCCGCTTCCCAGCAGGGCGTCCGCCTCGCCGCGGAGCTCGTAGCGCCGTAGCGCGATGCCGGTCGTCGTCGCCGCCTCCCACCAACTGCGGCGGGCCGGCTCGTCGATCGCCCGCAGCGTCGTCGCCCTGCGGATGGCCAGCTGGAGCCGGTTGACGGGCGGACGAAACCCGGTCAGCGGCCGCCGTAGCACCGCGATGCGACGGTCCGCTGTGTACCCGGCTCGGTGAAACACCGCCTGCATGCCGGGCGAGGATTCGAGAATGCCCGGCAGATCGCTGCCCCCGTAGAGCCCAAGATAGAAGCCCCCGAGATCGGGCGTGCCGCCGCCGAGCATCGTCGTGGCCCCGCGGCTGCGGAGATACTCTTCGCAGCGGGCGAGCAGCCCGTCCTCGATCTCGTGCTGGCGTGCGTGGGGTGGCACGACGACCAGCAGAGTGGTGCCGACGCGGTGGTCGATGGCCGATCGATCCTCGGTGGGGCCAAAGCCGGCGTGGGCGAATCCGAGCAGGCGATCGCCCGCACGGGCGACGATCAGCCCGTGGCGATCGAAGTACGGCTTGGAGAAGACCGCCGCTTCGAGGGCGGCGGATGTCATCGGCTGGAGGGCGGCGGGGCCGAGGTCGGTGGCCCGCCAGGCATCGGCCAGCCGGGGCGGGTCGTCGTTGCGGAAGCAGTCGAAGCAGATCGTGTCAGTCATGCTTCCGCCGCGGATGATCCGGAAATGGCCGTCACCCGCACCTCCACGGTGCCCTCCCGCTCGCGAACCTCAAACACCTCCTGGCGGACGTTGGCCGACGATTGATGGCGACCGGTCGCTACGTCGAACTGCCAGCCGTGCCAGGGGCAGGTGAGCACCGCGCCGCAGAGACCGCCGGTGCCGAGCGGGCCGCCCTGATGCGGACAGAGGCCGTCGATGGCATGGAAAGTGCCACCGACGTTGGCCAGGGCCACGATCCGTTCGCCGGCAACCCGTTCGATGCTTTGCCCTGGCGGGCACTCCGTGGCCCGGGCGATCGGGATCCAGTCGGCCATGGGGAAGCAGCAGGCGGTGAACGGGGCAGGAGCCGACGGGCGGTCCTCACGCCGCCGGCCTCGACACTCTAGTCTTTCGCGGCGGAGACCGCCATCGGCGATGGACCCACCAATACTGCCCCGGCTCCCGCCGGATCGCGTTTTCCAGAATCGTCGTATACCACTGCGAGAGCGAATGCAGGTCGCCAGTTTCCGGCGTGCCATCGGCCGGATCGGCCACCCCCTCGAGCCGGAGGTCGAAGTCGAAGAGACCCCCGCGACGGGTGGCCGAGCAGACGAGCACGGGCGCCGAGGCGGACAGCGCGAACACACCGATGGCTTTGTGGACGCTCGCTGGGCGGCCGAAGAAATCCACCCAGCAGCCCTTGGGGCCGGCCGACTGGTCGCCCAACAGGCCGATAGCTCCGTTCTCCTCCAGCACGAGCGCGACGTCGGGCGCGCTCCCCTTCTTGGGGAGGATGATCTGCCCGCGGGACTCGCGAAACCGGGTCACGAATCGGTCGAGCAGCGGGTTGTCGAGTTCCCTCGCCACGGAGAAGATCCGCAGGCCGAACAGGCCGAACAGGTAGGCAGCCAGTTCGAAATTGCCGTAGTGGCCGGAGAGGATCACCTTGGGGCGGTCGAGCCAGAAGAGGCGAACCATCTCCTCCATGCCGTGGATCCGCAGATGCTGCCGCCAGTTGGTCTTGTGAATCACCCGGTTGGCGTGGGCGATTTCCACGACCATCAAGAGCAGGTGCTCCCACATCGCCCGGGCAGTCTCGCGCTGCTCTGCGGCCGTGATCTCGGGAAACGCGGTACGGAGATTCTCCCGCACCACGCCCCGGCGGATCCGCAGCCGGTTGGCGAGGACATGCGAGAGGCCGCGGGCCCACCGCTCGCAGGTGCCCCGAGGCAGTGCCTGCACGAAGCAGATCGCGACCCGAACGGCGACGTAGGCGGCGAGGTCAGTCAGCCGGGTGACGAGCGGGCGGGACACGGCAGCGGACATCCTTGGGCTTTCGCGGGCCGCCTCCTGCAGCCTGCCGAGATTCTCGCCGGAGCCGCCCCCCTGGGCCAGACCGGTTTTCACCGGCTCGGCCGGGTTTTCAGCCGGCTGCGGGCACCGCGGCCGGGCCCGGATCCGCCAGCAGCAGGCCGACGCTCACGGCGTTGAAAAAGGCGTGGAGCAGGATGCAGGGAAGAATCGTTCCGGTACGGCTGGCCATGAAGCCGAGCACGAGTCCCAGCGGCAGCAGCGGCAGGTAGGCGAGCCCCTGACCATGGTGGGCCAGCGCGAAGGCTGCCGATGAAACCAGGATGGCGGGGGCACCGCTGTCGGAGGGCAGGGCCTTGTCGAGCCAGCCGAGCAGGATGCGGCGGAAGAAGAGTTCCTCGGCGATCGGCGCGGCCACCACGGCGGCGATCACGACGGTCGCCACCGCCGCGAGGCTGCGGTTCTCCCCCAGCAGCGCCACGACCGGGTGTTCGTAGGTGACGACGGCGTTGAGGGCTGCGGCCAGGGCCAAGAGCGGGGCCAACACGAAGGCCCAGCCGGCGAGTGCGAGTTCGAGATCGCGCCGCGGCCGGACCGGCGCCAGCCCCAGGTCGGTGAGGTCGGCCCCGCGAAGCATCAGCCAGCCGATCGCGACCAGTGACACCGCCACGTTGATCACTGAATTGGCTGCGAGCATCGACTCAAGCATGGGGCTCTTGCCCAGCGCGGCCGACGCGAGCGTCGCCGCCGCGACGTAGGCGAGGACGACGACCGCCACATCAATGCCGCTCCAGGGAACAGGCCTCGTCGCCGCCTGGGGGATCAGCGGCAGCCCGGCCCGCAGCCGGCCCAGCAGCACCGCCACGACGGCCAGGAAGGCGGCCCCGGCACACCCGCCGGCAAGGCGGAGCCATTCGGGCACGGCGGCGAGAGAGTCGGAAAGGCTCATCGATATGGCGGGAGGCGAGGGCGGCGGCGAACGCCCGCGGATCGCTCCAGGCAACGCTAGCGGATCAGGCTCCGGGCCGCCCAGAGATACTCGAGGCCGGACCAGCCCGTGGAGATCACGGCGGCCCAGGTCGCCCAGATCGCGAGGTGGCCGAGTGACACGGGTTCGGGCCAGAGGTCGGGCCAACTGCGGGCGGCCAGGACACAGGCCACAGCCACGCACTGGAGCACCATCTTCACCTTGCCGGAGAAGCTGGCGGAAAAGTCGGAGCCGGCCCGCTCCAATTCGGCCCGCAGGGCCGTCACGACGAGTTCCCGCACGACCACCAGCACCGCCATCCAGGGCAGGATCGGGCCGGCATCGCCGGCCACGAGGATGAACGCCCCACAGATCAAGACCTTGTCCACGAGCGGATCGAAGATCCGCCCGAGCCGGCTCACCTGATCGAACCGCCTGGCATACCAGCCATCGATGCCGTCGCTGGCAGCCGCGACGACGAACAGGATCAGGGCTGCCGGCCAGGCCTCCTGCTGGATCGCCCAAAAGGCCACGATCGCGAGCACGAACCGCGCGAGCGAAATCAGATTTGGCACCGTCCAGACGCGGTCGCTGGCAGGATCGCCCCGCATCACTCGGCATCCTCGACGGCCACTGCCGCGACGTCGTATCCCGCAGCCGCGACCACGTCCACCGGGACGATGTGGCCCGTGAGCGGCGGTCCCGCCTCGCTGCCCGGCGCGGTCACGTAGGCCACGCAGTCGATATCGGGCGCGTCGGCCCGCGTGCGGCCGATCCAGACATCGTCGCGGGCCTCGCTCCGCCGATCGATGATCACCGCCTGCCGCCGGCCCACCTGGGCCGCGGCATGCTCGTGGGCGATCGCCTGCTGGAGCGTCATGAGTTCATCGCGGCGGGCCTGCTTCTCGGCCTCCGGCAGATGGCCGTCGAGCCGGGCCGCGGGCGTGTCGGGTTCGAGCGAGTAGGGAAACACGCCCACCCGCTCGAACCGCCAGCGGGCTGCAAATTCGAGCAGTTCCTCGAACTGGCTGCGGGTCTCGCCGGGGAAGCCCGTGATGAAGGTGGTCCGGAGCACGAGGTCGGGAACGCGTTCGCGGAGCTTGGCCAGGAGATCTTCCGTGGCAGCCCGATTCACGCGGCGTTGCATCCGCTTGAGCACCGCGTCGGAGGCGTGCTGCAGGGGCATGTCGAGGTAGGGGAGAATCTTGCCGCTGCCGGCGATCGTGGCGATCAGGCCGTCGGTGAAATGGATCGGGTAGAGGTACATCAGCCGGATCCACTCGATGCCCTCGACCTGCTCAAGCTCCGCGAGCAATTCCACGAGCCGCGGCTCGCCGTAGAGGTCGATGCCGTAAAAGGTCGTGTCTTGGGCGACGAGCACGAGTTCCTTCACGCCGTCGGCTGCGAGCTCCCGGGCCTCGCGCACCACTTCCTCGATCGGCTTTGTCGCATGCTTGCCCCGCATCCGGGGAATTGCGCAGAAGGTGCAGGTCCGGTCGCAGCCTTCGGAGATCTTGAGGTAGGCGACGTGCCGCGGCGTGACCCGGAGCCGACCAGTGTCGCCCAGGGCCCGGGCCGGGGCGGGCCGGAACAGGCTCCGCTGGTCGTGGAGGCCGCCGATCAGCCGCTCGGCGGCCCGGGCTACCTCGTCGCGGGAGAAGACGCCAATGACGGCGTCGACCTCGGGAAGTTCCTCGAGCAGGCTCTCCTTCTGCCGCTCGGCCAGACAGCCCGCCACGATCACGCCGCGCGTGCCTCCGGCCCGCTTGAGGGCCAGCATCTCCTCGACCGCCGCGTAGGACTCCTGCCGCGAGGCATCGATGAAGGCGCAGGTGTTGACGATCACGAGGTCGGAGCCCTCCGGCTCGCGGACGAACTGCCAGCCGTCGTCCCGCAACAGACCCAGCATCCGCTCGCTGTCGACGAGGTTCTTGGGGCAGCCGAGCGTGACGAGCGAAAAGCTGCCGCGCCGGGTCGCGGGATCGCCCTCCGGCACCGCGGGTAGCACGGCAGGGCCGGCGCCGCAGACTTCGGCCGAGCCAGGATCGACGATCGGAAGCGAGGTTTTCATGGCTCCCTCAGGTCGTCCGGGCCGCGATCAGCTTGTCGAGTTCACCCCGCAGCCGCGGCAGAATTTCGTCGTAGGGGAAAGCCCCCAGCTCCTCGCTCCGCTTCTTGAGGTTGACGTGAGTAGGGCCGCACCAGAGACCGAGGTCGGCGTCGTCGGTCTCGCCCGGGCCATTCACCCGGCAGCCCATCACGGCGATCGTGATCGCGTGGTCTTTGGCATAGGCCGTCATCTCCTTGACCTGCTTGGCCAGGTCGATGAAGGCCTCGTTTTCCACCCGCGAGCAGCTTGGGCAGGAGATGATGTTGAGCGAGGCGAGGCCGTAGTCGACCACGCTTCGCACCCTTCCCGCGGCAATGTCGGCCAGGATCGCGTTGGCGGCCGCGATCTCCTGCGGCTTGTCGGCGTTGGCGACGGTGAGAGAGACCCGCACGGTGTCGCCAATGCCCCGCGAGATCAGCTGCTCGAAGGCGATCCTCGTCTTGATGATGCCGTCCGGCGGCATGCCGGCCTCGGTCACACCGAGATGCAGTGGCACGTCGGGCCGTTCGGCGGCGAACCGGCGATTGACCTCGATCACCTTCTGCGGGTCAGAATCCTTGAGCGACACGCAATACCGCGTGAAGCCGAGCGAGTCGAGCAGGCTGCAATGTTCGAGGGCGCTGGCGAGCATCGGACCGATCGAGTCGTCCTCGGCAAACTGCTCTTTCTTGGCCGGATCGACGCTGCCGCAGTTCACGCCCACCCGCAGCGCACAGTCGTTCGCCGCCGCGGTGTCGGCGATGAGCCGCACCTTGTCCTGCCAGGGCTTGGTCGGCTCGTGGTGGTAGAGGTGGCCGGGGTTGTAGCGGAGCTTGTCGACGTGCGGGGCCACCTCGAGGGCCAGGCGGTAGTTTTCCTGCAGGTCGATGGCGAGATTGGCGGCGGTGCCGGCCCGGATGGCGGGCAGGGCGGCGGCGTCTTTCTTCGAATCAACCGCGATTCGCACCACGCCGGCGCCTGCGGCATGCAGCGCGTTGACCTGTTCCAGGGTGGCGGCCACGTCCTGCGTGTGGGTGGCCGTCATGCTCTGCGGGGCGATCGGATGGCCGCCGCCGATCGTGATGCTGCCAATTCGCACAGCCCGGGTAGGATTTCTCCGCAATTCCACGCTTGCCTCGTCGAACACTCGCCTGCCGGGGCGGCCAGAATCGTTTCCGGCTCGGGCCCCGTCCCTGAAACCATAGCAGACGCCCCTGGGAGGGCGAATTCCATGCGGTACGACCCCGTGCTCCATCTCGTTCTCCACGAACCCGAGATCCCCCCGAATGCCGGTAACGTGGGGCGAACCTGCGTGGGGATCGGGGCCAAGATGTGGTTGGTCCGGCCGATCGCCTTTTCGCTCGACGACTATTACCTCCGCCGGGCCGGGCTCGATTACTGGGATGAACTCGAGTGGGAGGTGGCCGACGACTGGGCCTGTCTCGAGCGGCGGTTGGCGGAGTCGGGGGCAGGCACGCGGTGGCTGTTTTCGGCCCGAGCCACCCGGCCCTACACGGAGGTTGCCTTCAGCCGTGGCGACGTGCTCGTGTTCGGCAAGGAGTCGGCAGGGCTGCCGGCGGAGTTGGTGGCGGCCCACGCCGGCACGCTGCTCACGATTCCGTCACGGCCGGAGGTTCGTAGCCTCAACGTGGCCAACTGTGCTGCGGTGGCCGCCTACGAGGCGATTCGGCAACTGGGCGGCGACCCGCGAGCGCTCCAGACCGGCCCGAACAGTTGAGCCAGGTCACTCGGCCGGGACGACGTGCTGCACCTGGTTGATCCGGGCCGGGGCTACGGCCTCGTAGAGCGGCAGGTGGCGATAGTAGACCTCGAGCATCCAGGTGCAGAAGCAGGTCATGAACAATCGGCCACCATGCGGCCCCCACTGGTCGAGCGACGGATCCCAGGAACCGGCCTCGCGGCCCTTCGCGACCTGCTTTTCGGGAAGCAGCTCTCGGAGGCGATCGTTCCAGCGGTTCCAGGGCTCTCCTCCCACGTTGTGGACCACCTGCGTGACGTAGTACCAGGCATAGACGTTCTTGGCGTTCTCCCAGTCGAGCGGAGCTTCGACCAGGAGGTGCTCCACCCCGGCAGTCATGCGGGGATCGTCGCGGCGCCAGCCGAGAAACTGCCGGGCGAGCAGCCCTTCGGCTGAGACCGCGGGCGTGAACCCTGAGGCCGGCTTGAGTTCGGTGTAGCGCCGGTAGCCATACCGCGCCCCGCCGTCGAGGGCCACGCTGTCGAGGAAATCCTCGACCCGGGCAAAAGTCTCGGCGGGCACGGCCAGCCCGGCGATCTCGCCGCTCTTGAGCGCCATCATGTACCAGCCGGTCACCGACATGTCGCCGGGATCACCGGGCGCATACCGCCAGCCGCCGTTGGGCCCCTGGGCGGCCACCGCGTAGTCGAGCGCCGCGGCGGCAGGCGGAGCATGGGCGGCATCGCGGGTCATCGCGAAGAGTTCGCAGAGAGCATAGGTGGCCATCGCATGGGCGTAGAGCGTGTGCTGATGGGGAATGTCGGGAAATTCGAACCGCCCTTCCGGCGTCTGCCGCCTGACGAGCGCGGCCCAGCCCTTGGACACGACATCCTTGTGCCGCCCCGCTCCTGACGTGCTTCCGGCTCCTTGGAAGGCGAGCAGCGCCATCGCGGTGGCTGCGAGAGGGTTTTCCTGGGTGCCGCCGTCGGCATACGGCCCCTTGAGATGCCAGAGCCCGGCATCGGGGCCCGACTTGATTTGCTGCTTGGCGAGCCAGGCTAGCGCCCTCGCCACGGCGGCCTCGGTGGCATCGCTCCCGCCGAAGACTTTCACGAGCCGCTCCCGCTGCCCCTCTTCACGGCCGTCGAGCAGCATCCCGAGCGGCACGTGCTGCACCGGCTCCGCGGTAGCGCCAGCCCCTTGGTCGGCGGGATCGGGGATGGCGACCGGGGCAGCGGCGACCTCGGCCACGGTTGGCTCGTCGGCCTCGGTCGTTTCCTCCGGTTGCTCATCCTCGACTGGTTCGGGCGCGATCTGCATGCCGACCTCCGGGGCCTCGACGACCTCAGGCGAGGCAAACGAGAGATCGAGAGCGATCTGATCGGCCCGCCGGCGCACGGTCACGATCAGGGCGAGCAGAATGAGCAGGGCCGCGTGGGAGGCGAGGCTGACGGTGAAGGGCGAACTCCGCTCCACCACCGGGCCGAGCCGATCGCGAAGCCGGCGGAGCAACGAGGCGCGGCGGCCCCGCCTGGGGCCAGCCCCCGGCAGCGGGCTGAAACTGGGCATTTCCCCAGCGGCATCATCGATCGGCCGGGGAGGCGGCGGGATCCGGCCAAACTCTCCCGGGCGGTCGAAGCTCGACTGGCGGCGGCCCGGAGGCGGAGGAGAATCCATGTGCATCGCTTCGGCGGCCAGAGGACCCGGAAGGTGGGAATCGGCGGGTGATAAGGCCGCGGGCTTTCTTTGCGAACCTGATCAAGGTATTATTCCGAAGTTATGCGGCAGCCGGATACGTCGATTCCCCGGAGTTTCTCCGACGCGATCGTCATTCCGGCCGCCAAAACAACACACCGTCGCGGGGTGGAGCAGCCCGGTAGCTCGCGAGGCTCATAACCTCGAGGTCGCAGGTTCGAATCCTGTCCCCGCCATTTCACGCCCGCCGGGCCATCCATGGCCCCGGCGGGCTGTTTCTTGCGCCCGCCATCCTGGCGGGCAGACGTCGGGCTGGGTGGCCGGGCCATCCATGGCCCCGGCGGGCTGTTTCTTTGCGGCCTGCTGCGTCGCACTATGGATCGCGGTCGGCCGCCGCCTTTGGCGAGTGCCGGAGCGATTTGGCGACCAGGTGCGACGGGTGCTTTTCCAACCAGTCGGTCTCGCAGGAGATCCACGGAGTCCATTTCGAGTCGCGCAGACCCGGGCTCGTAGAATCCCACCATGGCCAGTTCCCCCATCAGCGTTGCTGCGGCCACCCCGAGTCGCCACCCCAGCGCCCTGCTGGTCTACCAGTCAGTCCACCATCAAAACACGGCAAAGGTCGCCAACGAAATGGCCGGCGTGTTGGGGGCGGAGTGTGCCTCGCCGGCCGAGTGCCCCTATTCCCGACTGGCTGGCTATGACCTTCTGGGCATCGGCTCCGGAGTGTATTACGGCCGACCTCACTATGAAATCGTGCAGTGGGTGCGTGGTTTGCCCGAGACAAATGCCCGTGCCTTGCCTGTGTTCATCTTCACGACCTCCGGGCTGCCCTTCTTGGCGACGTTCTGGCACCGACCTCTGAAACAGGCTCTGGCCGGCAAGGGCTATGAAGTCGTCGGGGAGTTTGCCTGCCGGGGTTTTGATACCTGGGGGCCGCTCTGGCTGACTGGGGGCTTGAACTGGCGGCACCCGAACGAGCGTGATCTCCAGCGGGCACGGGAGTTTGCGGGGAGGTTTGCACATGCAGGCATTCCCACGTGACGAGCCCGACGCGAGACCAGAAGACAGACCCGATCCCAAACCTCCCCGCTACTGGTTCCCCGCCAAAACCTACGGCTGGGGTTGGGGCCTGCCGAGCACGTGGGAAGGCTGGGTCGTGCTCGTTGGGTATTTGGCCCTGCTCGCACTGTGCCTGAGGGTCTTCCCGCCGCACCTGCACTTGCCCGGGTTCATCGTCAGCGTGCATGTGGTCTCCGGCCTGCTCATCGCGATCTGCTGGTGGAAGGGCGAGCCTCCCAAGTGCCGGTGGGGGTGAGGGGCGACCTGATATCTAAGAAACAGCGGCCGCGGTGTGCTTCAACCCCGGCCTCCGTTTTCTTGCCCGACGCTTACCCCTGACGCCGCCCCATCCTCTGTACCAGTGCTCATGAGAGAGTTGGGGAACAGCCCACGTGGAGTTTCAGCATGGGGAGAGGTTCCTGTGGGATGGTTGGTGTATGGAAAAGCGACGGGCGTGGGTGCAGTGAGGCTTGGGCACCTCCACCACACTCCAAGCCCGCTTGCTAGGGTCGCTGGAGCCATGAGCCAGCCGCAGGTCACGCCGCTCGGGCCGCCTGCTTCTTGCTCTTCTTTGTCCGAGCATTCAGCGTGCGCGTGAAAAACGGCTCGCGGCACCCGAAGCCCAGCGCGTTCCAGTTGACCGTGCCCGTTTCAGGGAGATCGACCAGCGTCACGTCGAGTAGGCACTCCAGCTCCGGGCCGGAAGAAGGAACGCACCCGGCAGCCAGAGGGGCGGGCGGGGATGAGGGCGATGGAGCCGTATCAAGAAAGCACGGCGTCCGTGTATGCTCAGCGGACAACACAGGGTTTTCGGAGCCTTCGACATGCGTCGCCCTGCTCAAGGAAAGATGTGGTTGCCGTGGCAATCAAACTGACAACGGTTCGACTGAGCGGTAGCACTCGTAGGGTCGTTCCGAGTCGCATCGAGCGGGCTGCTTGGTTACCACTCTTGCTGTTGGCAACGTCGGCAGTCGTATCGCAAGTAGCACATGGAATGCCGATTTCCGTACTCCAGCCGACCTACTCGACGCTCACGCTGGACGTTGAGCCCAGCGACACGATTGAGAGCGTGAAGGCGAAGCTGCAGGACTCATCAGGGATCGCCAGCGAGAGCCAGTATCTCTACTTCGCTGGGCAGTTGATGGAGGACGGCTTCACCCTTAGCGACTACAACGTCACGCGGGATTCAACAATCCCGCTCGTCGCGACATCCGCTTTTGCGGCAACCCCGCTACCGAACACGGCGTGGAGTTTTGGCGTCAACAGCATGACGGGAGGAAGCGGCATCGGCTGGACCTTATGGCAGACAAGTGAAGCAGTCGATTTTTCCCCGTTTGGGAACGGTGCCATCTCCCTGACTGTGTTCGGCTACAACGGCAGTGTCGCGGGAACACCTGCTGACTATTCATCCGCGTCGTCGTACACGCTCCCTTTCTTCACGGCGACCGCAGGCATCAGCGGCTTCTCGCCCTCGCAGTTCAGCATCACGGGGACCTTTGCTGGCGTGGCTTCGGTGTCACAGAGCGGAAACACCATCAGGCTGGAAGTTGCGGCCGTGCCAGAGCCTGCCGGTTTGGTGCTGGCTGGGATTGGAATGTTGGTGGTATCGGCGGCAAGGCGTCGACGAGCCAGCCACCCCCTCTCCGCCGCCAGCGCCTCCGACCTACTGCCGTAAGGCCCCAACACTGGCCCATCAACAGGCCCCATATCAGCCCACCAGGAGCCGTCTCGATCCGGCTCCACATGGCTCACCCGGTTGATCTTGAGTCTTCCGATCTCTCGAAGGTCCAGTGCCTCGTCATAGGTGCACTGGGCTACGCCATCACAGCCGACGACCAACTCCATCTCGGCTCTCATACGGCACCTCCAACCCCGCCACGCCTGTGAAGGTTCTTGCGGGGCCGATCCACGAGCAGGTCGCCGACACGGGCCTGAATCTGCTCCAAGTCTCGGGCGACCATCTTCCGGAGCCTATTGGATTCTCTCAGCGTCTGCGGCTCGATGCCCGTGATCGTCTGCTGAGCCTGTTCGACGAGGGCATCCAGTTCCGGGCTCGACCTGATGTTCAGCCGCCGGAACCGCTCGAAGAACTCCCGCAGGTTTTCCAGGGCCGAAT
>CAYVNX010000002.1:0-55113 GCA_964453165.1 uncultured Candidatus Kuenenia sp.
TCCCGCTCGATGTCTTCGCTCTTGATCGGCTGGACGCGAACCTGCGTCTTGTGGGCGATTCCACCGTGGTCGAGCGCCTCGTAGATGCTTTTGTAGGCGTCGCGGTGGCCGGCATATTTGCCGACGAGCGCGATCGAGATTTCGTGCTCGGGATTCCGCAGGCGATGGAGGAGTTCGTGCCACTCCTCCAGGTCGGCCGCGCCGGCCTGGAGGCCGAATCGCCGCAGCACGATCTCGTCGATCCGGTTGCTCTGAAGCGACAGCGGCACCTCGTAAATCGAAAAGTCCTTGTCGCGTTCCTCGATCACGCAGTCGAGCGGCACGTTGCAGAAGAGCGCGATCTTCTCCCGGTCGGAGACGTCGAGGCTCCGCTCGGTGCGGCAGACGAGCACGTCGGGCTGGATGCCGATCTGGCGAAGGATACCGACGGAGTGCTGGGTGGGCTTGGTCTTGAGTTCGCCTGCGGCCTTGAGATACGGCACGAGCGTGAGGTGGATGAACAGGCAGTTCTCGCGGCCCACCTCCAGCGGGATCTGGCGGATCGCCTCCAGGAAGGGCAGGCTCTCGATGTCGCCGACCGTGCCGCCGATCTCGGTGATCACGATGTCGGTGTCGGCATCGGCGAGCTGCTTCACCACCTCCTTGATCTCGTTGGTGATGTGGGGGATCACCTGCACCGTGTTGCCGAGAAACTCACCCCGCCGCTCCTTGTTGATCACCGAGAGGTAGATCTGGCCGGTGGTGTAGTTGCTCTTGCGGGTCAGCGGCGTGGAGGTGAACCGCTCGTAGTGGCCGAGGTCGAGGTCGGTCTCGCTGCCGTCGTCGAGCACGTAGACCTCGCCGTGCTGGTACGGGCTCATCGTGCCCGGATCGACGTTGATGTAGGGGTCGAGCTTCTGCATCTTCACCCGCAGTCCGCGGGATTCGAGCAGCATGCCGATCGAGGCGCTCGTGAGGCCCTTGCCCAGCGAACTCACCACGCCGCCGGTCACGAACACATGTTTTGTCACGCTCGCGAGCTCCTTCTCTTCCGCCGGTGCCTCGAACATCCTGCCGCCCGGGAGGGCGGGGGCCACATCGCCGGCGGTTGGTCGGGAGACCAGCCGCGGGATGACTCCGGAACCGGATTGAACCAGCGGCCCCGCGGGCGGTCAATCAGGACCGCCTGACCGCGACGGATTCATCGGGTAGAGTCGAGAGGATGAACGCCCCAGCCGCCACCACCGCCTCGTCCACCTCCAATCTGCGAATCCGCAGCCTCGACCCGCTCGTGCCGCCGGCCCGGCTGCTCCATCTGCTGCCGCTCGATCCGGCCGCCACCGCCACGATCGTCGCCGGCCGCCAGGCCGTGGAGCGGATCCTGGCGGGGGAGGATTCTCGCGTGATGGCGATCGTGGGCCCCTGTTCGATCCACGATGTCGATGCCGCCCGCGACTACGCCCGCAGGCTGCACGCCCTGGCTGGCCGGGTGGCCGACCGGCTGCTCGTGATCATGCGGGTCTACTTCGAGAAGCCGCGAACCACCGTCGGCTGGAAAGGACTGATCAACGATCCCCACCTCGACGACAGCTTCGACGTCAGCACCGGCCTGCGGCTCGGCCGCAGCCTGCTGATCGAGATCGCCGGCCTCGGCCTGCCGACGGCGACGGAGTTTCTCGAGCCGATCACGCCCCAGTACATCGCCGACACGATCGTGCTCGGGGCGATCGGCGCCCGCACCACCGAGAGCCCCACCCACCGACAGATGGCCAGCGGCCTCTCGATGCCCGTGGGCTTCAAGAACTCGACCGACGGTTCGCTCCAGGCGGCGATCGACGCGATGCAGGCCGCGAAGACGCCCCACAGTTTTCTCGGGATCGATGACGAGGGGGGCACCTGCGTGGTCTCGACCACCGGCAATCCCTGGGGCGTGATGATCCTTCGCGGCGGTCGCTCGGGCAGCAACTATTCCCCGGAGGTGATGGCCGAGGCCCGCACGAAGCTGGAGAAGGCAGGGCTGCCCCCGCGGATCATCGTCGATTGCAGCCACGCCAACTCGGGCAAGGACCACACCCGCCAGGCGGCCGTCTGGCGGGATGTGATTGAGCAGCGCCGGTGCGGCGACCGGTCGATCGTGGGGCTGATGCTCGAGAGCAACCTCCACCCCGGCAGCCAGCCGGTGAACCCGGATCGCACGAAGATGGCCTACGGGCTCTCGGTGACCGACGCCTGCATCGGCTGGGACGAGACCGAAGCCCTGCTGTTCGAAGCCCACCAGCGGTTGGCGGACGCCCGCTGAACGCAGCCGAGTCGCGGTGCCACACCGGCTCGGGGGCGGCAGACGGCGCGTCGCAGCATGGAACACGGGATCCGGCGCCACGCGGAGTCCCCCGACTCGCGTCGGGGGCTTCTAGCTGCGGCACCATCACACGCAATACAAGCCCTGGACGCCAGTCCGGGGGCACCGGGCCGTTGGGCGAGACCGGCCACGATTGCCGGTTGGGAGACACGATTGCTCCGCGAGCGTTCGCCGACCCCCGAGCCTCGCCTGTTCAGCGATGCACGTCGTTGCCGCTCAGCCGAGGCGGGCCTCCCAGCGGGCGGTGTCGCGGGGCTCGTAGGTGATCGGTTCGAAGCTGTCGCGGACGACGCGGCGGAGCTGCCGGAGATCGACCGTTCCTCCTCGGGCCAGCAGTTGCACGAGCAGGTTGCCGATCGCCGTCGCCTCGACCGGGCCGGCGATCACAGGACGGCCGGTGGCGTCGGCGATCATCTGGCAGAGCAGACGGTTCTGAACGCCTCCTCCCACGACATGCACCCGACTCACCCGACGGCCGAGCAGGCCGTCGAGTTCACCGAGCGTCCGCCGCACCGCCGCGGCTACGCTCTCGAGCGCTGCTCGCACCGTAGCCGCCGTGGACTCCGGCACCGGCTCGCCGGCCGCCTTGGCAAGCGTCCGAAGGGCCGCAGGCATATCGGCCGGGGCCACGAGCGACGGGTCGTTGGGGTCGATCAGGGTGACGAGCGGCGGGGCCTCCGCGGCAAGTGCCGTCAGTTGATCCCAGGTCCACTCCTGGCCGGCCCGCTGCCAGGCGGCGCGGCACTGCTGCACGAGCCACAGGCCGCAGACGTTCTTGAGCAGACGGGTGGTGCCCCCCACGCCTGCCTCGTTGGTGAAGTTGCGGGCCAGGCATTCCTGGCTGACGAGCGGCCGGTCGAGTTCCGCCCCCACCAGTGCCCAGGTGCCGAGGCTCACGTAGCACCAGTCGGGCCGGCTGCTCGGTGGATCGTCGGCCGGCACCGCCGCCACGGCACTGGCCGTGTCGTGGGTGCCGGGCAGGATCACCCTCGCTTGGCCCAGGCCGGTGGCTGCGGCCACATCGAGGCGAAGCGGGCCCAGGTCGGTGCCCGGCTGGGTAATCGGGCCGAACACCCGCCGCGGCAGGCCGAATTTCTCGAGCAGCGGAAAGGCCCAGTCGCCGGTCTGCGGATTGAAGCACTGCGTCGTGCTGGCGTTGGTCCGTTCATTGACGGTTGCGCCGCAGAGCAGCCAGTGGAACAGGTCCGGGATCATGAGCAGCCGGTCGGCGGCCGCCAGAACGCTCGAGGAACTGCGGCTCAGAGCCAGCAGTTGATACAGCGAATTGAGCTCCATGAACTGGAGGCCCGTGGCCGCGAAGATCTCCGCCCGCGGTGCGACCGCCTCGGCGGCGGCGAGCATCCCCTGGGTGCGGGCATCCCGGTAGCAGACCGGGTTGGCGAGCAGGGCACCGTCGGGGCCGAGGAACGAGAAATCGACGCCCCAGGTATCGACGCCCACGCTGGCGATGGCCGAGCCATGCCGCGCGGCTGCCCCTCTCAGTCCGGCGAGCACCTCGTGCCAGAGCCGCGGCAGATCCCAGATCAACTGCCCCGCCATGGAAACCGGACCGTTTTCAAAGCGGTGAACCTCCTCGAGTTCCAGCAGGCGGCCGTCGAACGCTCCCGAAACCACCCTGCCACTCGACGCTCCGAGATCGACCGCCAACGCCACCTGCCGTGCCATGATCCGCTCGCAATCGTGCTCCCGGCTCCTCGCAGCCCCGTCGCAGGGGTCGTTCGCCAGGCCCGCCGGTGGGCTGCCCAGAATACGGTGGCCCGAAGGGTGGGGCGAAAAACGCGTGAACAAAGCAGAGTCTGCGGGTCAGTCGGAGTTGGGTCGCGGTTGACCCGGTGTCTGGACGATCCCACAATGCCGAGTCCGGAAAACCTTCGAATCTTTACCTGAATTGTAATGATTGGACAGCCAGCCATGGAGGCGACGCTGGAACCCCGTGCCTCCAAGCCGGTCGGGCTCGAACCTACGCCTGAGTTTCGCGAGGAACTCGCCCGGGCCAGCCGTTCGCTCGAGGCGGCCACTCCCGCGGAGATCATCGCCTGGGCTGCCGAACGCTTCGGCTCGCGGCTGACCATGGCCACGGCCTTCGGCCCTGAGGGCTGCCTGATCCTCCACTGGATCGCGTCCGTCGCGCCGAACACGTTCGTGTTCAACCTCGACACCGGCTACCAGTTTCCCGAGACGCTCGTCCTGCGCGACACGATCGCTGCCCGATACGGAATCGAGGTGTCGCTCGAGCGGCCGGAGACAACCGTTGAGGACTACGAGCGACTCCACGGCGGGCCCATCTATCGCACCACGCCCGATCAGTGCTGCGGCGATCGCAAACTGGCTGTGATCCGGCGGGTCTTGACCCGATTTGATGCCTGGATGAGCGGTATCCGCCGCGATCAGAGTCCCGACCGCGCGGCGGCTCCGATCGTGGGATGGGATCACAAATTCGGCGTCGTGAAGGTGTCGCCGCTGGCCAACTGGACAAAGGCCATGGTGTGGGATGCGGTCGTGCGGGAGAACGTGCCCTACAACCCGCTCCACGACCGGGGCTACGTCAGCATCGGCTGCGCCCCCTGCACCCGTCCCGTCGGCGCCGACGAAGACGAGCGGGCCGGCCGCTGGAGCGGCACCGCCAAGACCGAATGCGGCCTCCACTCTCGGGGCTGAGACGGCGGCCGGTTGTGAGGCGGTTGGAGTCCCTCGAGACGGCCGCGTCGGCCCGGAAAATGGCCCGGCTTGCGGAACTTCCCGCCCGTGGCAGAATTAGGGGCTTTCTCCGGCGATCCCCCCGTTCTCCCCTCTCAGGCTCCAGGTTTTCGCATGAGCGACACGCTGCAGGTCACCCTCCGTCCTTCCACCGGCTCCCGCGACGCGCGGCGGCTCCGCCGCACCGGCATGGTGCCGGCGATCCTCTATGGCCATGGCGAGGCGTGTGTCGGGCTGGCCGCCAAGCAGGATGCGGTGATCGCTGCGATTCGGCACGAGAGCCGGATCGTGAATCTCGAGGGTGCCGTCAAGACGGCCGCCCTGATCCGCGAGTTGCAGTGGGACACCTACGGCAAGGAGCCGATCCATGTCGACTTCATTCGCGTCGACGCTTCGGAGCGGATTCGCGTGAAGGTGCCCGTTGACCTGAAGGGCGAGTGCCCCGGCCAGAAGGCGGGCGGCACCGTCAACCTCGTGATGCACGAGATCGAACTCGAATGCACGGCCGACCACGTGCCGGAGCGGTTGCACGCCCTGGTCGGCACTCTCGAGTTGGGCCACGCGATCAAGGTTCGCGATCTGGAACTGCCCGGCGGGGCGCGTGCGATTTCCGGCGCCGACGAGACCGTCGTGACCTGCACACTGCCTGGCAAGAAGGCCCACGATGAGGCGGCCGCTCCGGCCGGGCCGGAGGTCGTCGGACGCAAGGCGGAGGAGGGGGAAGCCGCAGCGGGATGAGGAATGCCGGGCCGCTTGGTGGCTGTTCGCTCGCATCCTCGATCCGCACGGCCACGATGTCGTGAAACTGCTCGTCGGACTCGGCAACCCGGGTCATGCCTACCAGGGCACGCGGCACAACGTGGGCTTCGATGTCCTCGAGGTGCTGGCCCGACGGGCCGGCTCGCCGCCGCGGCGGGCTCGGTTTCAGGGCGAATTGGCTCAGGTGAGCATCCGGGGGGTTCCCGCATTGCTCCTCTGGCCTCTGACCTGGATGAATCTGAGCGGAACGGCCGTGCTGGCGGCCCGGGACTTCTACAAGATCGCGGATTGTGACATGCTGGTGGCGTGCGACGACTTCAACCTGCCGCTCGAAAAACTCCGGCTTCGGTCTGGTGGATCGGCCGGCGGCCAGAACGGTTTGGCAGACATTCTGACGCGGTTGGGCTCCACCAGCGTGCCACGGCTGCGGCTGGGCATCGGGCCGGTGCCTTCCGGCTGGAAGCCTGCTGACTTCGTGTTGGGGAAGTTCGCCAAAGCCGATCACGAACAGGTGTCGGTGATGGTGGAGCGGGCGGCCGATGCCGCCGAGGAATGGGCGACCCGCGGCCTCGAGGCCGCGATGAATCGATACAACTAGGTTTTTTCAGCCGCGTACTTCGATCGAGGAGAAGCAATCATGGCAGTCTACGAAGGCATGTTCATTCTGGAGCCGGGACGGTATTCCCGCGATCCGGGCGCGGTCGCCCAACAGGTTTCCGACCTGATCACCCAGCACGGCGGCGAGGTGCTCGCGGCCCGGCTGTGGGACGAGCGAAAACTGGCCTACCCGATCAAGGGCCACAAGAAGGGCGTCTACTGGCTGACGTATTTCCGGATGCCGGGCGGCGACGGTCTGGCCAATCTGGAGCGTCAGTGCGAGATCAGCGACGAGATTCTCCGGAAACTCGTGCTCCGCGTGGATGATCGGATCGCCGACGCGTTGGTTCAGCATGCCCTGTCGTCGGGCGAGGCGAGCAGCCGCAAGCCGGCCGCCGCGGCGCCTGCGACCTGAACGAGGAATCGGGGGCTTGAAGGCCCGCGGACGAGGGGTTATCCTGGCTGGCGTGTTGTACATGCGTTCAGTTTGAAACCACGGAGGCTCGAGCCATGGCCAGTTACAACCGGGTGGTGCTTCTCGGAAATGTGACCCGCGATCCGGAACTGCGATACATCTCGTCCGGAACCGCGGTGACGGATATCGGCCTCGCGGTCAACGATCGGCGGAAGACGCCCAGCGGCGAGTGGGTGGAAGAGACCACCTTCGTCGACGTGACGCTCTGGGGGCGGACGGCCGAGGTCGCCGGCGAGTATGTCACCAAGGGCGCGCCGATCCTGATCGAGGGCCGCCTGAAGCTCGACACGTGGGAAAAGGACGGCAAGAAAAACTCCAAGCTCCGCGTCGTGGGCGAGAAGATGCAACTGCTCGGCTCCCGCGGCGAGGGGGGGAAGGGCGGGAGGCCTCGGGTGGCCGCCGGCCGGCCGGTCTCGGCTGAAGGCGACGGTGGAGAATACGGCGGGGATCAGAGCTATGATGGTCCCTCCGCGGGCGGTGCCGGCGGCGGCGACGACGACATTCCGTTCTGATTCACGGCACGGCGGTTCGTCTATTCGCATCCAGCGACGGCCCGACGCCAACGATCAACCAACACACATCGACCGAAACACACCAACCAAGCACTCTGAGGGAGATCACGATGCCAACACAGACGATGCCCATCATCGAAGCAGCCGGAAAGCGGCTGCCGCGCGGCGAGCGCGGCGGAATCGAACTGCTGCTCGTCCACAACGTCGAGCACCTCGGCAAGCAGGGAGAGGTGGTCGAGGTAAAGCGTGGATACGCCATGAACTACCTCCTGCCGCAGGGCCTGGCTACGATCGCCACCGAGCATCACAAGCGGATGGTCGAGAAGCACAAGGCCAAACTCGAAGAGATCGCCCGGGAGCGGCTGGCTGGCCTGCGGAGTGTGCTGGCGGAACTCGTCCGCACGAGCGTCACCATCGAGGCCAACGCCAACGACGAGGGACATCTCTACGGCTCGGTCGGTGCCCCTGAGATTTCCCGGTCGCTCAAGCAGCAGGATCTCGACGTGGCCATCGATCAGATCATCCTTCAGGGACCGCTCAAGGAGGTTGGCCTCTACACGGTGAAGGTTCGTCTCGCGGCCGAGGTCGAGGGCGATCTCAAGGTCTGGGTGGTGCCCAGCAGCAGCGAAGGCGGCTCGAAGTAGTCCGAGGCGGACCGTCGGGCGGCTGGGGCGGTCGACTGCCTGCAGCCGCAAGTCAGGTGGGGCAGGGCCTCACCACGGACGGCCTCGGTGAGCCATTTTGGCCAGGAAAGACTCGGCATCGGAGGTGCCCCAAGGATGGCGACTGCGCGGGAAGGATCTCGTGACGCATCCTCGCGCCGGCGGCCCGACCAGGGCCGCCGCGACAAGGGCCGCCGCGACCAAGGCAGTCCGACCAACGTCGGCTTCGACGGCCGGGAGCGGCCGGCAAATGTCGATGCCGAACGGGCCGTGTTGGGCAGCATCCTGCTCAAACCCGATTGCTGCGACGACGTCGCCCTCGTGGTCCGCTCAGAGGACTTCGCCGACGAGGCCCACGAGACGCTCTATCGGCATCTGATCGAACTGCACGACGGTGGCAAGCGGATCGACGCCACGATCGTGCTCGAACGGCTGCGGAACCAGGGAGACCTCGAGAAGGTCGGCGGCGCGGCGATGCTGGCCGAGGTGCTCGAGGCCGTGCCCCACGCGGCTCACGCCACCCACTACGCTCAGATCGTTCGCGACAAGGCGTTGCTCCGGTCGCTAATCGACGCCGGGACCGACATCCTTCGCGACGCCTACGACTCGGTGGACGAGCCGCGGCAGCTCCTCTCCCGGGCGGAAGAGAAGATTTTCGCCATCCTCGAACGTCGGGCCTCCGCCGACGCCCAGCCGATCGCCTCGGTGCTCGAGGATGTGATGGTGCGGATGGATGCCCGGATGAAGCACGAGCACGCCATCGGCGGCGTGGAGACGGGCTTCACCGACCTCGACACCCTCTGCGGGGGCCTCCACAACTCGGAGCTGATCATCCTGGCGGCCCGGCCCAGCATGGGGAAGACCGCCTTCGCGATGAACATCGCGGAGCATGTGTCGATCGGCCTCCAGAAGCCGGTGCTGTTCGTGAGCCTCGAAATGGCCTGCCTCGAACTTGCCGATCGCCTGCTCTGCTCGGCGGCCCAGGTAAACGGTCATCGGCTCCGCAACGGCACGATCTCCCAGGAAGACCGGCGCCGGCTCGTGCAGAAGTCGGCCGAGATCGGCACCGCCCCGCTCTACATCGACGACACGCCCGGCCGCACCCTCACCGAGATCGCCGCCGTGGCCCGCCGGCTCAAGCGAAAGCAGGGGCTGGCGCTCGTCGTGATCGACTACCTCCAGCTGATCGAGCCTGACAACCCTCGCGATCCGCGGCAGGAGCAGGTGGCTCGCATCGCCCGCCGGCTGAAGATGATGTCGCGCGAACTCGACATCCCCGTGCTCTGCCTGGCCCAGCTCAACCGCCAGGCCGAGGCCTCCCGCGACAACCGCCCGCGGCTCAACCACCTCCGGGAGTCGGGCGCCATCGAGCAGGATGCCGACGTGGTGATGTTCGTGCACCGCGAGGAGTATTACCAGACCAACGCCGAGGACAAGGAGCGGGTCAAGGGCCAGGCCGAGATCATCGTGGCCAAGCAGCGCAACGGCCCCACCGACGACGTCAAGCTTCTCTGGCAGCAGGACTACACGCGGTTCGTCAACCTCGAGCACCGTCCCTACGACGAGTTCGAGCAGTTCAGCGGGTTCTGATTTTACGGCTGCAGGGCCATCCCTGGCCCCTGCAGCCTAGCCGGGCCTCCGCCCGGCCGGCCGCCCTCCTGGCGGCCGATGGCGTGCGGTCGCTCAGGTGTGGCCGCCCTGTCTGCGCGGATTGGCGTCGAGGTCGGGCGACCCGGATGGCACGCGGCGCGGGCTTTGCCCGCTGCGTGCCTGAGAGTTGGGGTGGCGTCTGGCGACGGGGCTAGTGACCCGGCAAGAGAAACTTGATCGCCAGAAAGCCGGCCACGATTGCGGCCAGGAGGAGGAGCGTGATCACCTCGAGATAGCGATCGAGAAATCGCTTGGCGGTGCTGCCAAAGAAGTACATGGCGGTGGCCACGAGGAAGAAACGCCCCCCACGGCCGAGGGCCGAGGCTCCGATGAGCGTGCCCAGGGGCACGCCGCACACGCCGGCCGCGATCGTGAAGACCTTGTAGGGAATCGGCGTGAAGGCCGCCGCGAAGATCGCCAGGAAGGCATTGCTCTGATAGAGCGACTGCACGTAGTCAAACTTCTCGTGGCTGAACCCAGGCACGTAGGCGAAGAACCAGGCCGAGACGAGGTGCCAGAGGCCCCAGCCGATCGCCCACCCCAAGACACCCCCCGCCACGCTCGCCACGGCCGAGACCGCGGCGTACAGAAAACTCAGCCGCGGCTTCGCCACCGAGAGGGCGATCTGGAGCACGTCGGGAGGGATCGGGAAGAATGAACTCTCGGCGAAGGAGATCGCCGCCAGGCCCGCCAGGCCATAGCGGGAGTCGGCCCAGGAGAGCACCCAGTCGTAGAGACGCCGAAGCGGACCGCGGCGGGATGGAGTCTCGTGCGTTGGACTCGGATCGACCATGCGGACCGCCTGCGTTCGGGGGGATGCCAATCAGGCGGGATGATACGCGGCATCGACGGGGCTGCCAACGCAAACCATGGCTTTCTCAGCGGGCCGCGGCCCGAGCCTGGGCGGCAATGTCGAGGCCGACGGAGTCGTTCCAGGCCGCCAGCAGCCTGCGGTAGATCGGCCCCGGGCCGCCGGCGCCGATCGGCCGCCCGTCGAACCGCGTGGCTGGGAGCATGCAGTTCGGAGTGCTCGTGAGCAGGATCTCGTCGGCGGCCTGGAGATCGGCGGCCGTGAGCGACCGCTCCTGCCAGGGAATGCCGAGCCGGGCAGCGAGCTGCTGCGTGAAGGCCAGAGTGACACCTGAGAGAGCGTCGGCGGCAGGCGGCACCGCGATGCGGCCGGCCTGCACCACCGCCAGGTTCGCCGTCGAGGTCTCGCTGACGCGGCCGTCGTGGTGCGTCAGCACCGCCCGGCTTCCGGGCTCCGCTGCGGCCGCCTCGCGATCGGCCAGGAAATAGTGGAGCCGGCTGCGAACCTTTGCCCCGAGCGGCCAGCACTCGGGCGGCACCTGCCGCACCGACACGGTCCGCAGGGCCACTCCCGACTCATACGCCGACGCCCACATCCCGAAGGCGAGCGGAAACGAGTGGATCACGGCTCGCGGCAGACCGCCCCGGCCGAGGTGCTGCGACGGCTGGTCGCCGGCCGTCACGAAGATCACGACTCCGAGGTCGACCGCCTCGCATCCTAGGGATGAGCCCGCGCCGGCAAGTTGGGCATGGTTGTGGGCGGCCAGTTCGGTGGCCGCGGCCAGGATCGAACGGACCGGCAGGCAGGGCTCGAGGCCGACAGCCTGCAGGGACGCAGCGAGCCGGCGGGCATGGGGCTCAGGCAGAAACAACTCGCCATGAAAAGTCCGAAGTTGCTCCGTGACCGTCGCGCCGAGCACGAAGCCGGCATCACCGACGGGAAGTGCCAAGGACGCTCGAGGCAGGAACTGGCCATCGAGCCAGGCCACGTCACCGGAGATCCCTTCCAGATTGCCCATGCGGAAGAGGTGTGATCCGGGCGATGGTCCGGAAGGGCTGCATGCCGCCGATACGAGTGGAGGATAGGGGATTCGAACCCCTGACCTTCTGGCTGCCAGCCAGACGCTCTCCCAATTGAGCTAATCCCCCTGGGTTGCAAACCTGGAGGGCGGCATGCGCGTGCCGAGCACGCTACTTCACGGTATCGGCCGGGCCGGCGGGTGTCAACGCGGCCGACGGATGCGGCCGACTGGCGGTCGAACCAGCGGCAGACCACACTGTTTCTGCGGGCGGTGTCCGAATTCCCTCCGCAGTCGCTCGCCCCATCGCTTCTCCCTCACCCGCATGCCCGCCAGCACCTCCCGCCCTGCCGACCCGTCGCCCGCGCCGTGGCGGCTTTCAGAGACGACTCAGGCCGCGGTGAGCGTGGCGATCGGCGTCTACCTGGTCGGGCTCGTGCTCTCCATCCTGGGAAACTCGGTCAGCGGCTCGTCGGCGCTCGTGCGGACGATCAAGGGTCGGCTCTTCTCCCCCTGGATGACGCCGGCCTGGCTCGACCTCGGCTTCGACCATCCCTTCACCTACGGCCGGCCGGAGGACTCCGACCACGTCCTCGAAGTGCGGGACCACGCGGCTGCAGGTGCGGACGCCGCCGAATCCGTGATCCGGTTTCCCGCGACCCGCACCAAGGAACGAGCCTCCCGATGGCGACGGCTGGCGCGGAGCATTGCCATGGCGACAGCCGAAGACGCGGCCGCACCCCTGGCCGCCGGCGTCGGCGAGGCCAGTTTCGCTCTCATCGGCAGCGAGGATCTCACCGTTCGCGTGTTGCGGCAGACGGTTGCCGAGCGGACGGCTCCCCGTCAGCCGCCACGGTTCGAGCCCGTCTATGCCGCCCGGGTCCGCCGCGTCGACGGAGAGCTGCAACTCGTGGAACTCGGAGACGACGGCAAGCGAGTCGAGCTTGCACCGCTCACGGCAGCGGAGCCCGATGGTTCATGAGCGATCGCACTCCGGCCTCGCGGCCTCCCGCCAACGTCGAGCAGACGCTCGACCTCGGTCGAGCCTGGCTGCGGTTTTGGTTCGAACCAGCCGATCCGCGGCCGCTGGCCGTCGTGCGGATGCTCACCGGACTCCTCGGACTCCTGCTGGCGGCCAGCTACGCGGCCGATCTCGAACGCTGGTTCGGTCCGGCCGGGATGCTCTCCACCGAGGCAGTGGCCACCTGGGGATCCCGCCCGTCGGCTTCGCTGTTCGCGGTCGCGTCAACACCGGCGTTCCTCTGGACGGCGTTCGCGGTCCTCCTGCTGGCGCTGGTCGCCGTGATGGTCGGGTTGTTCAGCCAGTTGGCCTGCCTCGTGGCGGCGGTCCTCTGGGCCTCGCTCCTCCAACGCGGGCCGATGCTGGCCGGTCCGGCCGACGACTGCTTGTCGGTGCTGCTCTGGTGCCTGACAGTCGGGCCATGTGGTGCGGACTGGTCGATCGACCGGCTGCTGCAGGAACGCCGCGGCCTGCCGGCGCCCGGGAAATCTCCCTGGGCTCGGGTGTCGCTCGGCCTGCTGCGGGTGCACGTGACGGTGATCGCGTTGGCCGTCATCCTCGCGCAGCTCAAAGGCGACGTCTGGTGGGACGGCACCGCCGCCTGGTGGCTGGCCGACCGCCCGTCGCAGCTGCTTGCGCTGACGAGCCTGTTTCGCCGGTCCGAATATCTGATGAACCTGGCCACCCACGCGATCGTCGGCTTCGAGATCGTGTTCGCCGTCGGGCTCTGGTGGGCCCTGAGCCGCCGCCCGCTGGCTCGGATCGGGCTCATCGCCTGGCCGCTCGTCGGCGTGTTGGTCGGGGAGCCCTACTGGGGCGCAGCCATGGCGATCTTCTGCGTCCCCGACGCCGTGGCCGACCGGTAGCCCCCTCACGGCACGTCGAGCGTGGTGCACCGGCTCGGGGGCGGCAAAAGTCGCGTCGCGGGCGAGGATACGCCCCGATGCTCCCGAGCGTTCGCCGACCCCCGGGTCTTGTTCGCTCGCGGAGCGCCGCGGATCGTTGCGAAACAGCCCGCGTCATCCCCCGGCGAGCAGTCGCTCGAAGGCGGCTTCGTCGATCACGGGCACGCCGAGCTTCGTCGCCTTGTCGAGCTTGCTGCCGGCCTCCGCTCCGGCCACCAGGTAGTCGGTCTTCTTGGAGACGCTCCCCGAGGCCCGGCCGCCGGCTCGGCGAATCGCTTCTTCGGCCTCCTGGCGTGAGAACCGTGCGAGCGTGCCGGTGACCACGAGCGTCTTGCCGGTGAGCGGTCCCTCGCCGACCCGCTCGGCCTCCGGCACATCCAGCCGCACGCCCGCCCGCGCGAGCCCCGCGATCGTGACTTTCCCGTAGTCGCTCGCCAGCCATTCGTGCACGCTCGCCGCGATCGCCGGGCCGATCTCGGGCACCGCGGCCAGTTCCTCCTCGGAGGCCGCCGCCAGCTGCTCGATCGTGGGAAAGCGATTCGCCAGCAGCGCGGCCACCCGCGGGCCGACGTGGCGGATCGCGAGTGCGTTGAGAACCCGCACCAGCCCGCGGTCACGGCTGGCGGCGATCTCTTCCACGAGCGCCGCGGCCGACTTTTTCCCCATCCGCTCGAGCGACTCGAGCTGCGCCGGCTCCAACGCGTAGAGATCGGCGTAGTGCTTCACGAGGCCCGTGGCCACGAGCTGCTCGACGAGCTTGTCGCCGAGGCCCTCGATGTCCATCGCGCCTCGCGAGGCGAAGAACCGGATCCGTTCTCGGCACCGAGCCGGACAGTCGACGTTTGGGCAGCGGATGTAGACCCCATCTGGATCCTTGACGAGCGGCGTCTGGCACTCGGGGCACTCGGTGGGCGGATGCCAGACGGGCAGCCGTTTCTCTCGGAGGTGCTTCTCGACCCGCACCACGTGGGGAATGACCTTGCCCGCCTTTTCGACCACGAGCACGTCGCCGACGCGGACGTCCTTGCGGGCCACCTCGTCGGCATTGTGGAGGCTGGCCCGACGGACGATCGTGCCCGCAAGCTCCACCGGCTCGAGGTCGGCCACTGGCGTCACGGTGCCGCCCCGGCCCACCTGCACCCGGATTCCCGCCAGCCTGGTCGTGGCCTCGAACTTCTCGAACTTCCAGGCGATCGCCCAGCGGGGGCTCTTGGCCGTGGTACCGAGCAGCCGCTGCTGGGCGACGTCGTCGACCTTGACGACGAAGCCGTCCACCTCGAAGTCGAGCGAGTGGAGTTCCTCGATCAGCTCGAGGCCTCGCTCGATGAGCGCGGGGAGCGAGGTGAACACCTCCGTCCGCGGAGCCACCGGCAGCCCGGCCGACGCGGCCCAGGCATAGAACTCCGACTGGGATGCGAGGCCGAGCGGCGACGCGTCACCGGTTCCATGGCAGAGAAATCTGAGCGGCCGTTCGGCGCACTCCCGCGGATCGAGCAGTCGGATGCTCCCGGCGGTCACGTTGCGGGTGTTGGCGAACGGCGGCAGGCCGGCGGCCGCCTGGCGTTCGTTGAGCACCACGAGGTCGGAATTGGTCATGTAGACCTCGCCGCGAACCTCGACGGCGGGCGGCGGGTCGTCGACGGCCAGCACGAGCGGCACCCCGTGGATCGTCCGGACGTTGTGGGTGATGTCGTCGCCGGTGACACCGTTGCCGCGGGTCGCCGCCAGCAGGAGCCGGCCGGCCTCGTAGGTGAGCGATACCGCCACCCCATCGATCTTGAGTTCCAGTACCCACCGCGGCGGCTGCTCGGCGCCGGCCTCGGCGAGAAGCTTCTCGACCCGGCGGCCCCAGGCGGCAAGATCGTCCACGCCGTAGGTGTTGTCGATCGACAGCATCGGCACGCGATGCCGGACGGCCGTGAGTTCGCCGAGAGCCTCGTCGCCAATCCGCTGCGTGGGGCTGTCGGGCGTGACCAGGTCGGGGTGGCCGGCCTCGAGCGACCGGAGTTCGTCGACCAGCCGATCGTAGTCGCGATCGCTGATCTCCGGCGTGGCCTCGACGTAATACTTCCGATCGTGGTGGCGGATCTCGCGCCGCAGGCAGTCGATCCGGGAGGCGACCGAGGCGGTCACGGCTCGTCGACTCCTGGGCCGGTTGCGGATGCCCGCTCCGCCGCCCGTTGCCGGCGAATCCGCTCCCCTTCCAGGTGGTCGAGCCAGATCGCGCCAACCGTCGCCACCGCGAGCACGGCAATTTCGGCCACGAGGATCGTCGTGCCGTGATCGTCCATCAGCCGCTCGAGGGCGTGGCCGCCGCCGCTTCGCGCCGTCTCCGGCCGGATGCCTCGCAGCACCGAGATGCAGTAGGCCGCCGCCGTGATCGTGAACAGGAAGCCGACGACGCCGAGGACGGCGTAGAACGGATTGCGGGCGGGACGGGGCATTGCGATCACGGCCGATGGTTGACGAGAGCGAAGTTCGGATACCCGGAGCGACGAGTTGGCAAAATGAGCAGATGAGGCTCGGGGGTCGGCGAACGCTCGCGGAGCATCGGGGCGTATCCTCGCCCGCGACGCGACTTTTGCCGCCCCCGAGCCGGCGCGACACCGAACCCGGCTGCGATCTCCCCGCAGTATATGCCGCCTCGGTCAGGCGGCGCCGGCCAGCGCGGCCCCGCCGGCCGCCAGCAGTTTCTCGGCGGCCGAGACGACGCGGTCGACCTCGATCGCTGCCATTGAACCCGTGTCGGTCTTGCGGTCGTCCCACGCCGGCCGGGCTGCGGCAGGTGGTTCGACGCAGACATGCTGCTCGCCATACGGGCCGTTTCGCCTGGCTGGCACCGGACCGAACAGGCCGACGCAGGGCGTGCCCACCGCGGCCGCGAGGTGCAGGGGACCGGTGTCGCTCGAGATCAGCATCCGGGAGCAGCGGAAGAGTTCCCCCAGATCCTGGAGCGAGGTGTCGGGGGCCATGACGGCCGACCCGGCGGACTCAGCCACGATCCGCTCAGCCGCGGCCCGCTCGGTGCCGCCGCCCCAGACCACGAGCGAGCGGAGTCCGTGCCCGTCGAAGAGTCCACGAGCCACCGCGGCGAATCGCTCGGCGGGCCAGAGCTTGCTCGTCCAGCCGGCACCGGGATTGATCACCACCGGTGGCTGGGAAAACCGTAGACCGTCGAGCCAGCCCTCCACCCGGGCTCGACTCGCCGGCCAGTGTGGCATGTCGAAGCGCGGACGGCTCTCCCGCACCCCCAGTGGCACGAGCAGGTCGCAGTTGCGATCGACCACGTGGGTGGCGACGGGCTTCACCCGGTTGGTGTAGGCGAGCCAGGCCCGCTCGCGGGAGACGGGCCGGGCGAACCCGATCCGCATCGCCGCGGCCGAGAGCCACGTGGCGATTCCGCTCTTGAGCAGGCCCTGCATGTCGATCACCACGTCGGGCGCGAAGGCCCGCAACTGCCGCCGCAGGGCCATGACCGCCGAGGGAGACTTCAGCCAGCCCCGCGGCAGCCGAAACAAATGATCGACGGCGGGGTGGCCGGCGAGCACATCGGCGGCCCGTCCTTCGACCGCCCAGCCTATTGAAGCGTTTGGAAACGCCCGCTTGAGCGCCACGGCCGCCGGCACGCCATGCAGCACGTCGCCGATGGCCGAGAGCTTGATGATGACGATGGATCGGGGAGCGGCCATACCAGCCCTCGGGAGTGGGACCGGCTGGAGAGAATCGCGGGAATCCGTCGAAGCGGGCAAGGCCAGTTTTGATGAGCAATTCGCGAGTTTTTCGTGAGCGGCGGCCCGTTGGCGGAGCGAGCGTTTCTGCCACCGGCAATCGTGTCCAGTTTTGCCCAACGGCCCGGTGTCCCCGGACTGGCGTCCGGGGCTTGTATTGGGAGTAGCTCCGTGTCGATAGAAGCCCCCGACGCAAGTCGGGGGACTCCGCGTGGTGGCGGATCCCGTTGACCACCGGCACTCGGGGCCGGTCTATGCCACGCCTGCGAACTCACAGAGCATCGCCGACGTCACCGACTGCGGGCAGCTCCAGACAAGGAAGAAGAGCGACTCGCGAACCAGCCGCTCGGCCGGATGGCCGCGGACGAAGCCCGCTCCCTTGGCGGCCGTGAGGGCTGCCTGGGCCGCTCGCACGACGAGGCTGGTGGCCTCGCCGCGGAGCCGGTCCCGGTCATCGAGGGCGATGCCCTCACGGCCGGCCGTGAGCAGGCGGTGCTCGAGCGGTTCGAACTCCGACGCGAGGCCGGCCGCGATAGCCGCGAGGTCGGGCCGGCGGTGGGCTTCAGCGGCCACCAGCTCGATCGCGGCCTGCGCCGCACCGAGGGCGAGAGCCGTGGTGGCGAGCCCGCCGGTGCGGGCCGCGTTGCTTCCCGGTGGGGCGATCACGTGCGCGGGAGGCACCCCCGAGAAGCGAACGGCCGAGGTGCGGCTGCCGGAGAGCGCCAGCATCTCGAGCGGCGGCTCGATCACGAGGCCGGCGGCATCGGTCGGCACGACGAAGAACAGGCTGCCGTCGTCGGTGGCTGCACCAGTCACGATCGTGCCGCTCGAGTCGGCCCCGGTCACCCAGGGGCAGAGTCCGTCGAGTCGCCATCCCGTGCCATCGGGGCTCGCGACGAGCGCCGGTCGGCTGAGATGCTGACGGCTGGTGGTGAGCTGGGACAGGCCCACGGTCGTGAACGTCGCCCCTCGAGCGAGCGCTGGCAGGAGGGTTGACTGCGCGGAGGCATCTCCCGCGGCAATGATCCGCACGGCGGCGGCCCACTGGGAGAAGGCCAACGCGGTGGTGAGGCAAGAACTCGCCACGGCCGCGAGCGTGGCGAGCCGGTCGGCCTCGTCGGCCCCGGTGCCCCCGTGGTCAGCCGGAATGAACGAGGCCAGCAGGCCATGCTGCGCCAGGGCGGCCATGCTGCCCGAGGCCCAGGGGCCGGCCTCGGCCGTGCGGTCGGCGGCGGCGCGGATCCGCTCGCAGGCCGAGCGGAGCGAGACGGGCCCGGCAGGGGCTTGGTGGCGGCTCATGGCGTGCATGATACGGTCTGAGGCGGCCGGCGCACGGCCTCATCGGGCTGGCTATACTCTGGCCTCTTCCGGTAGGCGGCCCACTCCCACCATCCCACCCCAAGGGTCCCACCCATGAGCCACGCTGAAGACACCACCGCCCGCGGCGCTGCCCGGCACGCTCCCGCCCCCCTCAAGCTCGACGAGCTTTCGCCGCAGAATCTCTACGACAAGTGCATGGCGCTGGCGAGCAACCTCTGGTGGAGCTGGCACCCCGAGGTCACGAATCTCTTCCGCGAGCTCGACCCGGTTCGCTGGCGGCAACTCGACCACAACCCGATCGCCCTGCTCGCCGAGTTCACGCCGGAGCGGTTGGAGGCCCGAGCGGCCGAACTCGTGCTCTACAGCCGGATCAACCAGGCCTATCGGCGGATGAAGGAGTATCTGGCGGCCGAGAACACCTGGAGCACGGTCCATGCCGGCGTGCTGGGCTCGAAGCCGGTGGTCTATTTTTCAGCGGAGTTCGGCATCCACGAGTCGGTGCCGGTCTATTCTGGCGGCCTCGGTGTGCTGGCCGGCGACCACGTGAAGAGCGCCAGCGGCCTCGGCATTCCCCTGATCGCGGTGGGGCTGTTCTACAACCAGGGTTACTTCCGCCAGCACCTCGACGTCGATGGCTATCAGCACGAGGAGTATCAACCCACTCGGGTCGATCTCCTGCCGATCGAGCCGGCCCTGGGCACCGACGGCCAGCCGATCATGGTCCGGGTCGACACCCGCAGCGGGCCGGTGTTTGCCAAGGTCTGGAAGATGGCGGTTGGCCGGTGCAGCCTCTACCTGCTGGACGCCGATGTCGAGGATAACTCGCCCGACGATCGCCAACTTACGAGCCGCCTCTACGGAGGCGACACCCGCACCCGGATTCGCCAGGAGATCATCCTGGGGATCGGCGGTGTGAAGGCGATCCGGGCGATGGGCATCGTGCCCGGCGTCTATCACTTGAACGAAGGACATTCCGCCTTCGCCACCCTCGAGGCCGTCCGCGGCCGCATGGAGCGAGACGGCTACCCATTCGACGATGCGATGCGGCGGGTGGCCCGGCAGACGGTGTTCACCACCCACACGCCGGTGCCAGCCGGCCACGACCGGTTCGACGGCGGTTTGATCGAGGAGCACCTCGGTCCGATGCGGGACGCCCTCGGAATCTCGCACGACCAATTGATGGGCCTCGGTCGCGTGGAGCCCCACAACCACGACGAGTCGTTCTGCATGACGGTGCTGGGGCTCAAGATGTCCCGCCGGGCGAATGCCGTCAGTTCACTGCACGGGCACGTCAGCCGGCGGATGTGGGCCAATCTCTGGCCGTGGAAGGTCGAGGAGGACGTGCCGATCGGCCACATCACCAACGGCGTGCACGTGCCGAGTTGGCTCTCCTGGCAGATGCTGCTCCTCTACGACCGGTTGTTTCCCATCAACTGGTTTCGGCAGATGGGCGGCCCGGAGGTCTGGCAGAAGATCCACGAGTGTGACCCCGGCGAGCTCTGGGAGACCCACTACGCGCTCAAGAATCTGCTGCTCCAGTTCGTCCGCCGTCGGCTGGCCCGCCAGTGTCGCCGCCGAGGCGAGTGCGACGAGGCGGTGGAGCAGGCCCGGACGGTGCTCGACCCCAACATCCTCACGATCGGTTTCGCCCGGCGGTTTGCCACCTATAAGCGGGCCGATCTCCTGCTCTCCGATCTCGAGCGGCTCCACGACCTCGTCAGCGACGCCGAGCAGCCGATCCAAGTGATCTTCGCCGGCAAGGCCCATCCGGCCGACGAGCCGGGCAAGGCCCTGATCCGCAAGATCGCCAACCTGCGGCATGACGAGCGGTTTGCCTCGCGGGTGGTGTTCATCGAGGATTACGACATCAACGTCTGCCGGCATCTGATCCAGGGCGTGGATGTCTGGCTCAACAATCCCCGCCGACCACTCGAGGCATCGGGCACCAGCGGCCAGAAGGTCGTGCTCAATGGCGGCCTGAACTGCTCGATCCTCGACGGCTGGTGGGCCGAGGCCTACGACGGCCGGAACGGCTTCGCGATCGGCCGGGGGGAGACCCACTTCAACGATGAGATCACCGACCGCCGCGACGGCGAGGCCTTGTTCGAGACGCTCCGCGGAGAGGTCATCCCGCTCTTCTACGACCGCGATGCCGACGGCCTGCCGCGGGGCTGGATCAAGATGATGATGAATTCGATCAGCTCGCTGGCCTGGCGGTTCAGCGCGCATCGCATGGTGATGGACTACGCCCGGGCCTGCTACGTGCCGGCCGCGGGCGGCCTCTCCTGCGACATGGTCAACCGCTGACGCGGCCGGGGGTGCCGGCGGCGTGATCACTGGAGTTGAGACTGCCGAAACCGCAGAGCGGCCCGTTCGGCCTCGTCCCAGCGGCCGGCGTCGGCGGCCGCCAGGATCGCGGCATAGCTCGCGTACTCGTCGGCTGTGATCAGGCCGGCAGCGTGGTCGCGGTCGATCCGCTGGCGGACGGTTTCGAGCCGCTGGGAATCGCGGGTGTTGGCTGCCGTGCGGAGCGCCGCGGAATAGACGAGATTGGCAGCTGGCACCTGGGGTGCGGGTCGGCAGCCGCCGACCGTGCCGAGCAGGATTGGGACCGCGAGCGGAATCCACCGGGAGCAGGCGGCCCGACGGGCCGTGGCACGCGGACCGCCCTCACTCGACACGGGCCACCTCGCCGCCGTCGTGGCTGCAGGCGGCCGCCCAGACATCGTGGCTGATCGTCTCGGCGATGAACCGCACCGAGCCGTCGCCAAACGACACATTCGCCCCGCCACGATGCTCTGCATACATCTGGCAAACGTGGGCCACAGGGTCGTTCGGCGGATGGACGACATCGAGCTCCGAAGAGGCTGGGCCGCTGTGAACGAGCACGAGCGTGGCGGCGGCATCCGGCTCGGTGCCGACGCGGGCCGCGAAGGACGACGTCGGATGGCTCGCGCCGCCCGGCACGATGCCCGCCCAGGACTTCTCGGAGAGGATGGAGGAATGTTCACCGAGAAAGACCGTCCGCGACATGCCGTCGGCGATCTGCGAGACTCGGAGGAACGAGTTGCGATAGAGCGGCCCGTTGGCGAGTCGATCCCACGTGACGAGCGGCTCCGACCAGGGTTCGCGGTGGCCGGCATTGGCGACGTAGTGGGAGCGGCCCAGTCGGAGCCCCGACGGGTGGGCCGCTCCGCTCATGGTTCGGACGGCAAATGCCTCCCGTTCGCCGCTGGCAGACGGACAGAGAAACACCGGCAACTCGCGGGCCACGAGGTCACGGTTGTGGGGGTGCATCAGCCCGAGGTTGGCGTCGTCGGCATGGCAAAAGGCGGTGAAGGTCGCCGTTTCCTCGATGAATGGGGCGATCTGGAGCCCCCAGCCCGTGCCCGGAGCGGCGTCGAAGGTGGCTGGATCACGATCCAGCCGAGACATGTCGCTGACATAGCCAGCCGGCAGCCGCCGCTTGGCCGACTCATAGCCGAGTATCGCGAGGCCGAGTTGCCGCAGGCTCGCTCCGCACTGCATCCGCCGTGCCGATTCCCGGGCGGACTGCACGGCTGGAAGGAGCAGGCCGACGAGCGCGCCGACGATCGCGATCACGACGAGCAGTTCGACCAGGCTGAAACCCGAACGGAAGCCCCGGCGGCTCATTTTTGGGTCTCCAAAAAATGATTTTTGATGATTCAAAAATCATTGTAGGACGCCGTCGGGCCGTGTCAACGAGCGGCTCGTCCGCGTGCGGCCGGTTCCAGCAGAGAGTCACTCGAAGGTTTCGGGGCGTGACAGCCACTCCTTCGATTCGCGGGCGGCCAGACCGGCGAGGGCGATCAGCGAGATCAGATTCGGGATCGCCATCAGGGCGTTGGCCGAGTCTGAGAAATTGATCACCAGGGAACTCGGGAACGTGGCCCCGAGGAAGATCGCCACCACCCAGAGCCAGCGGTACACGGGCACGAACCGAAGACCCCCCAGGTATTCCAGAGCCTTCTCGCCGTAATACGACCAGCCGATCAGCGTGGAGAACACGAAGGCGATCAGGCCAAAGGTGAGCACGGGCGGGCCGACGTACGGGATCGTCCCGAAGGCCACGGCGGTCATGGCAGCACCCTCGAGCCCGCTCTTCCAGGCGCCGGTGACCACCAGCACCAGGCCGGTGACCAGGCAGACGACGACGGTGTCCCAGAAGGTGCCAGTCATGGAGACGAGCGCCTGCTGAGCCGGATTCCGCGACCGGGCGGCGGCGGCGGCGATCGGTGCGCTGCCCAGGCCCGATTCGTTCGAGAAGAGGCCCCGCTTCACGCCCGCGGCGATCATTCCACCGAGCCCACCGCCGGCCAGCGCCTCGCCGGAGAAGGCGTCGGAGATGATCAGGGCGATGGCGTCGGGAAGCTGGCCCCAGTGGAGTGCGAGAATGATCCCGCAGCCGACCAGATAGCTGACGATCATGAAGGGGACGAGAATCTCGCAGAATCGGGCGATCCACTTGATGCCGCCGATCAGCACGAGCCCGGTGGCCGTGGCCATGATCAGGCCGCAGGCCACGCGGATCGGTGTCTCGGGGGTTCCCTCTGGAACCAGTTCGAGCACGCTCGCCGTGACAGCCTTGGCCTGAAACATGTTGCCGATCCCGAACGCGGCGACGACGGTGAACACGGCGAACACCACGCCGAGCCAGGGCAGGCGAAGCCCGTTGGCAAGCACGTACATCGGCCCGCCGGACATCTCGCCCCGCTCGTTCCTGACCCGGAACTGCACGGCCAGGAGCGCCTCGGCATATTTGGTGGCGATCCCCAAGACCCCGGTGATCCACATCCAGAAGATGGCCCCGGGGCCGCCGGCCGTGACCGCGACGGCCACCCCGACGATGTTGCCGGCCCCGACGGTGGCGGCCAGCGCCGTCGCCAGCGCTCCGAACGGACTCACGTCGCCCTCGGCCGAGCGCTCCGCCCGGAAGGTGAGCCGGATCGCCGGCCCCAGCCAGCGCTGAACGACTCCGAGGCGCACGGTGAGATAGATGTGGGTTCCGACAAGCAGCGCGAGCAGCCACGGTCCCCAGAGAATGCTGCTGGTCCACTCGAAGAAGGCGCTGGCCCGATCGATGACGGAGGCGGACGGGAAGTCCGACACCGCCAACAGGGCGTTGAAGAGATTCACGATGACGCTCCAAGGCCCCAGCGAAGGTCTGGATCAGCGTTGATCCAGACCGGTCGCGCGGGAAGATAGCAGATTGGGTGAAACCGCCCCTACTTCGGCTGCGTGGCGAAGTCGAGTTCCGCACGCCAGCGTTCCACGGCCTGGGTAGCCTCGGCCTGTCGGCTGCGAGCGGCTTCGGCGGCGGCGGTCGCGTCGTCGAGTGCCTGGCGGGCGGCGGCGAGTTGTGACTCTGCCAGTTGCATCGCGTCGGTAGCTGAGCGGGCCTGCTCGGCTGCCGTCTGCTCGGCCGCGGCCACCTCCGCCAGGAGCCGCTCAGCGGCGGCCAGCCGCTCGGTCAGCGGGGGCGGGTTGGTGTCGACCCTGCCGGCCGGCTTCCCGTCGGCGGTCGCGAAGACCGTGAGCCCACCGGTCCAGTCGCCGACGAACACCCGCTGCCCGTCGCTCGTGGCCGCCACCCGCGTGCCGATGTCGGCGAGGGACCCGAGATCCCGCTCGAGCGAGCCGTCGCCCTTCCAGAGCTTCGCCTTTCGATCGCGGCCGGTGGTGACAAGCCGACCGTCGGGCAGCCAGGCGACCCACTCGGCGCCGCCGGGATGGGCGAGCCAGTTTTTGAGCTGCGTGGCCGAGCGGGGATCCCAGAGCCGGGCGGTGCCATCCTCCGACACGCTCGCCAGCACGAGCCCGTCGGGTCGCCAGGCCACGGCTGTGATCACAGCCGTGTGGCCCTTGAGTGTGCCAGCATCGCGGGCTCCGCGGGTCTCGCGGAGAAACAGATTGCCTGCCCGGTCGCCCGAGGCGAGCTTCCGGCCGTCGGGCGAGAATTCCAGTGCCGTGATCCAGTCGGTGTGGCTGCGAATCTCATGGGCCAGGCTGCCATCGTCCGTCTTCAAGAGCCGCACGACGCGAGCCGGGCCGCCGAGGGCGACGAGCCGACTGTCGGCCGTGATGTCGGCGGCAAGCACCTCGTCGAACTCCTCGCCCACCTCGGCCACCCGCCCGCCCGAGGCCACATCCCAGACCACCACCCGGCCGCTCTTGGCCGCCTCACCGCCCGCGGCCAGCAGCAGTTTGGCGTTTCGAGAGAACCGCACCACCCGGGCCACGCCCTCGGGAAAGGGCAGCACGCCGAGCAGGTCGAGGGAACCAGTCTGGTAGAGCAGCACCTGGCGGCGACCGCCGAGGGCGAGCACCTCGCCGTGGGGCGAGGCGGCGAGCGCCGTCACGGCCGTGGGCCGCTCACCGTGGCTGACCACTTCGAGCGACAGCCGCGGCGGCATCACCGGCGGGCCCTCCGGCTTGACGGCCTCGAGGGCCCCGAGCGCGATCGCGTTTTGCTTCTTGGCGACCGGCTTGCCCCCGGCCCGCTCGATCGCGCCGGCGTCGATCCAGGCCTTGATCACGTCGAGCGACGCTCCGGGCAGTTTGTCGGATTCCGGTGGCATCTTCGGCTCCGACTCGTGGCTCGCAAGCATGAGGAGATACGAGCCGGCCGCGTCGCCCGGCGCGATCACCTCGCCCGAACTCCCGCCGGCCATCGTCTGGCCCCAGCTCGTGAGGTCGAGCCCGCCTGCCTTCTTGTCGGGGTTGTGGCAACTGCAACACTTCTCACGAAAGATCGGCAGCACCTGATCGGTGAAGTTCGGCGGCTCGGCAGCGGGAGTCGTGGTCGGCAGGGCGAACGCGAGCACGACGCCAGCAGTGGAGGCTGCATTCCGCAGGCTCCAAGCCTGCGGCCAGCGGCCGATGGAAGGTTGATGCGTCATCTGTGCGTCGCGTTTCGAGCGGGGCTTACGAACACGGTCGCCCGGAGGTGCGACCGCCGGCCGGAGGGCCGGCACGGCTGCCGGGGCCAGGGATGGCCCGGCAGCCGTAAAGCTAGTGATTGAAGATGAATTCAGGGGAGTTGAGCAGGGCCCAGAAGATGTCTTCGAGGGCCAGTTTCCTGTCGGTGGCCGCGTCGACGGTCGCGAGCAGTTCCGTCCGCTCCTCCTCCGTGGGCCCGCGGCCATTGCAGCGGATGAAGAGGCTCTCGATCACGGCGGTGGGCTCCTGACCGGCGTCGAGCATCCGCCCAACGACATTGCCCTGGCGAATCCTTTCGTTTGCCACCTCACCATTCAAGAGATGCAGCGCCTGTGAGAGGCTCGGCTCCATCTTGACGGCACATGTGCAGACGTCTTCGCGGGTCGCGCGACCGAAGGTCGTAAGGAAGTAGTTGGTCGTGCGGCCGTCGGCAACTTCGACTGCTCGGGCCCCGAGCGGCAGCCCGGGAAACTTGTGTTTCGTTTCCGTCACCTGGGCGAGCACGTCGAGCAGCACTTCGGCCCGCTGCCGGCGGACGGCCGCCCGGGCGAAGTTCGTCTCGTCGAGCCGGTTCGACTCGGTCGGCTCGCAGGACCGCTGGTAGGTGCGGGAAGTGCAGATGTCGCGGACCAGGCCGCGGAAGTCCCAGCCCGAGGCGACCAGCCGCCGGGCTAGTTCGTCGAGGAGCGGCCCGTTGGCCGGCGGGTTGCTCACCCGCGCGTCATCCGGCTCGTGCACGATCCCTCGACCGAGGAAATGGGCCCAGGCGGTGTTGGCGACGTGTCGGGCGAAATAGGGATTCTCGGCCGCGGTGATCCAGTCGGCCACGGCGGCCCGGCGGCCACGCTCACCGAGCTTCGGAACATCGCCCCCGAGAAACTTGGGCGTGGCCGGCTTCTTGCGGACCGGATGCTGCACCTCGCCGCCACCGGAGTCGAACACGATCGCCTCCCGCGGATCGGCCGCCCGCTTTCGGCCAATCTGGGTGAAGAAGGCCGCAAAGCCGTAGTAGTCGTCCATCGTCCAGCGGTCGAAGGGATGGTTGTGGCACTGGGCGCACTGGATCCGCATCCCGAGGAACGCCTGGGCGACGTTCTCCGCCAGCTTGAGCGTGTTCCGCTCGAGCTGGAAATAGTTGGTGGGTGGATTCTCGAAGGTGCCGCCGGAGGCCGTGAGCAGGTCGCGTACCATCTCGTCGACCGGCTGGTTGGCGGCGATCCGCCGCGCCAGCCACTGGTGGTAAAGCAGAGCGCCCTTGGGGCTGACGTCGTTGCCCTGGGACCGGATCTGGAGAATCTCGGCCCACCGCATCACCCAGAGCTGGGTGAACTCGGGCCGGGCGAGGAGTTCTTCGACCTTGCGGGCCCGCTTGTCGGCTGCGGCATCGGCCAGAAACGCCGCTCGCTCGTCGGCCGTCGGCAGGAGACCCACGAGATCGAGGCTGGCCCGCCGCAGAAACGTCTCGTCGTCGCAGAGCGGCGAGGGATCGATCCGCAGGCTCCGCAGCTTGGCGGCCACAAGCGCGTCGATCGCCAGGGAACCTTCGGTCTGTCCCAGCAGGGGCTCCTCTTCGAGAGAGGTGAAGGTGAGGTCGCTCGGGATCACCACCTGCGGCACGCCCACCGTGATCGTGGCGTAGCGGGCCATCACGAACGCCTCCCCGCGGACCCCGCTCGTAGTCAGCCCGTCGGGCGAGACCTTCACACTTCGGTCGTTGTTGGAGGCATACCAGCAGAGGTCGGTCACATCGCGATCGGTGCCGTCGGAGAATCGGGCCACGGCCACGAGCTGCTGCTGTGCGGCCTCGCCCTCGAGGAGCGCAGTGGGCGGGTAGAGGTCGAGGGCCAGAAGCTGCGGCACGCTCGCCCCGGGATCGGCTCCAGGATCATCCGGGGCGCCGGCCTCGATCCAGCGGAGGAGCGTGGCGGCGAGTTCGCTATCGGGCTCAAACCGCTTGCCGCCGGTGTGCGGCACGCCGCCGACGGCCTTGAGAAAGAGCAGGCTCTCCCGTGGGCTCGCCAGATCGATCCGGCGGCCCGGCAGTTCGCGGGTGAGTCGGTGGTAGTCACCGTCCGGATCGAAGCCGAAGAGCGAGAGATTGAAGCCGTCCTTGCCGCGGGCCGCGCCGTGGCAGCTGCCCATGTTGCAGCCGGCCCGGGCGAAGATTGGCATCACGTCGAGCCGAAACGAGAGCGGTGCGGGGGTGCTGGCCGATACCACCCTGAGCGGAATCTCGGCTGCGTGGCCCGCGTAGGCCACGCGGATCGTGCCGTCGCCGTCGGCGGCCGGCCCCAGCACGACTCCACCGGCCGGTTTGTCGATCCTGGCAAGCGCGGCCTCGGAGAGACTGACCTCGGCTTCGGCTGTCACGTCGCGGGTGCGACCGTCGGCGGCCCGAGCCTGGACGACGATCCGCTGCCGATCCCCCGCCGCGTCGAGTTGCACCCGCGGCGGAAAGACCTCGATGCCGACGGCCTCGAATCCGCCGGCAGCCGCCAGGCTCGAGAGTGGCAGCATGGACTGAACCAGGAAAAAGCACGACACGAGATGCTTCATGGGGTGGCCTCCTCGGGAGGCAGCGGCTTGTCGATCCGCAACTGGACCGGGGCCGTGGCATGGATCACCCAGGCATCGCCCTGGGGCACCCGCAGTTCGCAGAATACGTTCTTGTGGGGTCCGGCCGGCGCGTCGGGGCCGACGGTGAGCGGGAAGGTGAGTTCGGCGGCGTCGGCGCCGAGGTCGAGCTCCGGGGCCTCGGTCTTGGCCGGCAGTCCGAGGAGCTTGGCCTTCGCGGCGCCCGTGAAACCGCCGGGTTTCAACACCTTCCAGACGAGGCTGCCCGCCTGGCCCTGCTCGACCGCCGTGGGTTCGGCAGTGAGTTCCACGATCGGCTCGGCCACGCGGAGCGTCACCAGACTGCTGGCGACGAGCATCTCGGAATCGCCGCGGTTGTTCTGCTCCGGCTGCGGCCGGGCGGTCACCGCCACGTGCCATTCGCCGAGCGGAGCGTCGGCGGTGGCGCTCAAAAGATAGACGCCCTCCGACTGGTCGGCGGGAATCTCGGCGGTGGCGGCCGCACCGACGCCCGGCGGCTTGAAAGGCAGGAACAGCCGCACCTTCCCCTGGAAGCCGTCGAGCCGCTCCACCCGCACCTTGAGTTCCAGGGAGCCGCGGCGGACGATCGGCACCGCTGGCTGCTCGAGTTCGACTCGGATCGGAGCCTGCTCCACCACGGCGAGTGGCAGCCGGTCACCGAGCGCGATCCGATAGGGGGCGTTGTTGGGCTGCCCAAAGACAAGCTCGGTCTTCTGCCGGAGGCCGCCGAGCGGCTGGCCGGTCTCGGCTGCCGTGACCTGCACGGCAGCCATCGTCGTCGTGGTCGGAGCATCGGCAGTGGCTTCGAAGACTGCGAGCGTGGCCGGGGCGTTGCCTGCGGCGTCGGGCACATGGGCCACCACGCCGGGCGGCAGGTCGGAGATCGTCACCCGGGCCGGCCCGCCGAACTCCGTGCGGGCGGTATTCAAAAGCAGCGCCGTGCGGTTGCCCTGAGGCACCGCGGCCACGAGACCGTCCTGGGTCGTCGTGCGGGCCGGCGGCACCGACACGGTGACCTCCGGCAACATCGGCTCCACCTCGATCCAGTAGACGAACTCGGGCCCGCCCCGCCGCTGATGATCGTTGACTCGCACCAGGAACGAACCTTCCTCAGGCACCGTCACCTGGGCAACGGCGTCGGGGCCTTCGGCGTCGTCGTTGCCCGTGATTCGGGCTCGCTTGGCGTCGTCACGATGGAGGTTCACGACGAGGTCGATCGGTGAGCCGAGCCGCCGGCCCCAGCTGCGAACATGCCACTTCGAGCCCTTGGCCGCCGTCACCCGAAACCAGTCGACGTCGTCGGCCTCGCCGAGCCGCCCGCACATGCCGGCCGGCGCCGCGGCGGCTGTCGCCTCGCCCGGACTTCCATTCGGCTCGGCCTCCTGGGTCGCCGCCAGGCTCGTCAGCCGCACCGGCACGGGCACCGGAGAAGCGACGCCTGCTCGCACCGGATGGATCTCCACGAGGCCCGCAGACGGCGCTGAAGCGGGGAGCGTGATGGATTGCGTGAACGGCCCAGCCGGATCGCCGATCCAGCTCACCGCGAAGCGGCCGCCGGGCGGGCCTGCCGGCGGCCAGGCGAGATGCGGCACCGGGAAATCGCCGAGGTGCAACAGATAGACACAGCCCTCGTTACCGCCGAAGGTGCTCTCCCGCAGTCGCACGACATACTCGCCGGCATCCTTGACCGTGACCGAGAGCATTCCGTCCTGCCCCAGGAGCGGATGGTCGTCGCTCGTGGCGAGCACCGCTCCCTGTGGGCTCACGACCTCGAGCAGCGGATCGAACATCTCTTGGTCGAGCCGAATCGCCTCGACGGCCACGGCGAGCCGACCGCCGGCAGGCAGCGACACCTTGAAGCAGTCGGCATCTTCGCGAGTGACCACGCCGGTGACCGTGCCGGGGAGCGTGACGGCCTGGGCCGTGGCGACGTCGCTATTCGGCTCCGTCTCGGTGAGTTGCCCGCCGAAGCCGACCCGGAAGCTCCGCAGCTCCGAAAGGCCTTCCTTCGTTCGCACCCGGAGCCTGTGGCTGCCGCTGGAACAGGTGGCCGGGATCCGCAGCCGGGCCTTGAGGTTCGCTTTGTCGATCGGCTCGAGCCCCACGACGGCGATCTCCCCGTCCTCGAAGAAGACCTCCCGCGGGTCGGCGAGATCGCGGCCGTTGATCCGCACTTCCACCTCGCTGCCCCGCGGCGCTCCCGGCGGGGCAACCAGCGCGATCGTCGGAGCCGCCCGGCCGGATGAGATCATTCCGAGCAGGATCGCCGGCAGCACGGCGAGGGATCGCACGCGAGTCATGGTTGGAGTCGGCGAGGGGCGGCCGCGATCGCGGCGGTCAGACGAGCAGTTCCTTCCGCACCGTGCCGCCATCGACGATCTCGATCGGGCGGTTCCCGGGCGCCATGAGCTCCTTCTCGGCGACGATTCCCAGGCAGTGGTAGACCGTGGTGGCCAGGTCTTCGATCGAAAGCGGCGAGTCCTGGGGCTCGGCGGCGATCGCGTCGGACGCGCCATACACCAGCCCCCGCTTCACGCCTCCGCCGGCCAGGATCACGCTGAACACCTTGGGCCAGTGGTCGCGGCCGGCGTCCTTGTTGACCCGGGGCGTACGACCGAATTCGCTCGACACCATCACGAGGGTCGAATCGAGCATCCCCCGCCGGTCGAGGTCGGCGATCAACGCCGCGAACGCCTGGTCGAAGGCCGGCACGGTGCGGGTGATGCCGTCACGGAGCCGGGTGTGCATGTCCCAGCCGCCGTAGGAGAGCGTGACGAACCGCACGCCCGCCTCGACGAGCCGCCGGGCCAGCAGCATCCGTTGGCCGGCCTGGTTGCGGCCGTATTCGTCGCGGATCGCGTCGGGCTCCGTCTTGAGATCGAACGCGGCCTGCGCCTCCGCCGACTGCACGAGGGCGTAGGCCCGCTCGTAGAAGGAATCCATGGCGGCGATCGTGCCGCCGTCTTCGAGCCGTTGGAAATGCCGGCCGACCACCTCGCGGAGCCGTTGCCGCGTGGCGAACCGCTCGGCATCGACGCCGGCCGGCAGCGAGAGATCGCGGACGGTGTAGTTGGCATTGGCCGGATCGGCACCGATCGCGAACGGGCCGAAGCCGCTGCCGAGGTAGCCGGCGCCGGCGTCGGGGGCCGGGAGCGAGGGGAGGCAGACGTAGGGCGGCAGGTTGGCCCGAGGCCCGAGTTCGTGGGCCACCACGCTGCCGAAGCTCGGGTAGGTGAGGGCCGGACTCGGCCGGTAGCCCGTGAACATGTTGTGGGTGCCCCGCTCATGGGCCGCCTCACCGTGGGTCATCGACCGCACCACCGTGATCTTGTCGGCGATGGCGGCCGACCTGGGCAGCGTCTCGCTGAACTGCACGCCCGAGAGCACCGTGTCGATCGCCTTGAACTCCCCCCGATACTCAGCCGGCGCGAGCGGCTTGGGATCGAACGTCTCCTGCTGGGCCCAGCCGCCCGGCAGCCAGACGTGGATCACGCTCTTGGCTGTGCCCTCGAAGTGGGTGAACGCCTTGGCGTCGGCCCGGGCCGCCTGCATCCGGAAGAATCCGCCCAGCGACAGGCCCAGCCCCGTCAGGCCGCCGACGTGGAGAAACTCCCGCCGGTTGCAGCCGGCCTGGAACGACCGGCAGCCAGCAGGAAGGGCTGGGGGGGCCATCGGAGACCTCCGGGACGAAGTGCGCGGGGGAGGAGCAAGCGAGGATACGCTCCCGACACCCACCTCCCTCATCCTACCCCCCGCCGCGGAGCGCCGCGAGGGCTGCCAGAACCTCCTGCTCGTGACCCTCGGGCTTTACCGTCGTAAACGCCTTGGTGATCGTGCCTTTGGCGTCGATCACGAACGTGCTGCGGGCGACGCCCATGAAGGTCTTGCCATACATGCTCTTCTCCCGCCAGGCCCCGTACCGCTCGGCGAGGGAGTGGTCCTCGTCTGCCAGGAGCGTGAAGGGGAGTTTGAACTTCTCCCGGAACTTCACGTGGCTCCGCGGCGAGTCGGGGCTGACGCCGAGGACCACGGCCTTGTGGCGGCCGAACTGGGCATGGGCATCGCGAAACCCGCAAGCCTCGACCGTGCATCCGGGCGTATCGTCCTTGGGATAAAAATAGAGCACCACGGGTCGACCCTTGAGGGCCGACAAGGTCACCTGCGATCCGTCGTGGGCGACCGCCGTAAAGTCGGGCGCCTTCGCCCCCTCCCGCGGCCCGGTCGGGCCCGCTCCCTGGGCTGGCTTTGTCTGGGCGGCGGCGGAAGGCTTCGGAGCAGCCTTCGAGGGTGCGGGTTTCTTGGCGGCAACCTTTTTCGCCGGAGCGGGCTTCTTCGCGGCAGATTTCTTGCCGGTGGCCTTCTTCACCGCTTTCTTTGCGGTCTTCTTCGCGGCAACAGGCTTCCGAACCGACTTCTTCTTGGCCATGGCAGGCAGGGCTCCGAGACGGGGTGGCTCCGACGACACGGTCAGTGGTGTACCAACTTCCCGCTCGGCTGCCGAGAGGAACCAAAGCGGCTCACTCCTCCAGCGTGCGCTTGCCGCGGAGGAGATGGTGGTAGTGCTGGGCGAACCGGTGGGCCTCGTCGCGGACGTATTCCAGCAGCCGGAGGGAGTAAGAGTCGCGGGACAGTCGCAGGGGTTCGCTCTTACCCGGCACGAACACCTCCTCCTCCCGCTTGGCGAGCGAGATGACGCAGGGAGCCTCGACACCCAGGCTTTCCAGCGCGTCGAGGGCCGCCGAGAGTTGCCCTTTGCCGCCGTCAATCAGGAGGATGTCGGGGGGCGAGGTTCCCTCGCGGGCCAGCCGGGCGAATCGCCGTGCGACCACTTCGTGGATGCTCTTGAAGTCGTCGATCCCCTCCACGCCTTTGATCCGGTAACGCTTGTAGCCGGGCTTGAAGGGCAGGCCGTCGATGAACTGCACGAGGCTGGCCACCGTCTCGTTGCCGGCCAGGTGCGCGATGTCGACGCCCTCGATCACCCGCGGCGGCGCCGGCAGGCCGAGCACCTTCTGGAGCCCGGCCAGTCCCTTCTTGGGATCGACGAGAAACACCTCGGGCTGCACGTGCTCCTCGAGATCACCCCGCTGGTCGAGCGTCTCGAGCAGCCGGATCTCGTCCCGCAACCGGGCCGCTCGCTCGAATTCGAGCCTCCCGGAGGCCGCCAGCATCTCCTCCCGCATCTCCGCGAGCAGCCGGGCCTTGCCCCCGTCGAGAAAGGTCTTCAAGCGGTTGATGTCCTTGCGGTATTCGTCCTTCGAGATCCGCAGGTTGCAGGGCGCGGTGCACTGGTCGATCGAGGCCAGCAGGCAGGGCCGAAACCACCGCCAGCGTTCGTCGTCGGCGTCGATGTCGAGCGTGCAGGTACGAAACTTGAAGATCCGCTGGAGCACGACGATCGCCCCGCGGAGGCTGCCTGCGCTCGTGAACGGGCCGTAGAGTTTCACCCCCTTCTGCCGCGGTGTGCGGGTGAACTCGACCCGCGGATAGTCCTCGTGGGTCGTGATCTGGAGGTAGGGGAAGGTCTTGTCGTCTTTCAGATCGCTGTTGAACTTCGGCTGCACGTCTTTGACGAGCCGGCTCTCGAGCAGGAGCGCATCGACCTCGCTTTCGGCCTCGAGGTAGTCGATGTCGCGGATCTCCTGCACGAGATCGGCCGTGCGGCGATCCTCGGCCGCGGCCTTGAGGAAGTAGCTGCCCGCGCGGGACCGAAGGTTTTTGGCCTTGCCAACGTAGATCACCCGGCCGGCCGCGTCCTTCATCAGGTAGACGCCCGGCGTCGTGGGAAACGACCGCACCTTGCGGGCCGCCGCCGAGCGATCGCGGGCCGCGGCGGTGGAGTCCGTGTCGGACGGAAGCGATTCACCCGCCGCATCCGCGGCGGGTGAATCTGCATCGGATCGATCGGAAGGCGGCAGAGTCATGAAGATCGCAGGTTACCTGGTTGCGAGGGCGAGGCTCGGAGGTCGGCGAACGCTCGCAGAGCACAGGGGCGTATCCTCGCCCGCGACGCGACTTGTGCCGCCCCCGAGCCGGTGCGGACGCTCGTGGCTTCAGTATGCACGCCGTGCATAGGTGATAGTCCGAGCCTGCATTTGCCAACAGGGTCTCATTGCCGGCATGATGCATCCGTCAGGCGCGAGGATCCAGTGCCCAGACCGACCCCAAACCTCCGGCCGAGGAGCCAGAAAATGACGTTGAAGAACTGTGCGTGGGCCGCCGTGGCGGCAGGGCTGATGGCGATTCCCGCGAGGGCCGATCAGCCTGCTGCGACCTGCCCTGTGATCGGCCAGGCCGCTCCCGCCGGGCGGTCTACGTCCGCCGGGGCGATGACCAACGGCGATTGGTGGCCGAACCAGGTCAATCTTGCCATCCTCCACCAGAATGCACCGGCAGGGAATCCCCTCGGCGGAGGCTTCGAGTACGCCGAGGAGTTCAACAAGCTCGATCTCGCGGCGGTCAAGCAGGACCTCCGCGACCTGATGACCACCTCGCAGGACTGGTGGCCCGCCGACTATGGCCACTACGGCCCGCTCTTCATTCGGATGGCCTGGCACTCGGCCGGCACCTACCGCGTGGCCGATGGCCGCGGTGGTGCGGGCTATGGCACGCAGCGGTTCGCCCCGCTCAACAGTTGGCCTGACAACACCAACCTCGACAAAGCCCGACGGCTGCTCTGGCCGATCAAGCAGAAGTATGGCCAGCGGATCTCGTGGGCCGACCTGATGATTCTGGCGGGCAACGTGGCCCTCGAGTCGATGGGATTTGAGACCTTCGGCTTCGGCGGCGGCCGGGCCGACGTCTGGGAGCCGCAGAACGACGTCGATTGGGGGCCGGAAACCGAGTGGCTCGGCGACAAACGGTACACGGGGAATCGCGAGCTCGACAATCCACTGGCCGCCGTGCAGATGGGCCTGATCTACGTCAACCCGGAGGGGCCGAACGGCAAGCCCGATCCGCTGGCCGCAGCCCACGACATTCGCGAGACGTTTGCCCGCATGGCGATGAACGATGAGGAGACGGTGGCCTTGATCGCCGGCGGCCACACCTTCGGCAAGTCACACGGGGCAGGCCCCGCCGACAACGTCGGGCCTGCGCCCGAAGGGGCTTCGATCGAAGAGCAGGGGCTCGGCTGGAAGAATCGATTCGGCACGGGCAAGGGGGCCGACACAATCACGAGCGGCCTCGAGGGAGCCTGGACGTCCACCCCCACCAGTTGGTCGAACGGCTATCTCGACAACCTGTTCGGCTACGAATGGGAACTGACGAAGAGTCCGGCCGGTGCCTGGCAGTGGACGCCCAAGGACGAATCGGCCAAGGGCACCGTACCCGACGCCCACGTCGACTCCAAGTCGCATGCCCCGATGATGTTCACCACCGACCTGGCCCTGCGGATGGATCCGGCCTACGGGCCGATCGCGAAGCGGTTTCACGAACATCCGGAGCAGTTTCAGGTCGCCTTTGCCAAGGCCTGGTACAAGCTCACCCACCGCGACATGGGGCCCGTGTCGCGGCTGCTTGGCCCCGAGGTGCCACCGGCTCAGCTCTGGCAGGATCCGCTGCCGGCGGTCGATCACCCGCTTGTCGATGCCGCAGACATCACGGCGCTGAAGCAGAAGCTGCTCGCCTCGGGGCTCAGCACCGCGGACCTCGTGAAGACCGCCTGGGCCTCCGCTTCGACCTTCCGCGGCAGTGACAAGCGGGGCGGTGCGAATGGCGGACGCCTGCGGCTCGCGCCGCAAAAGGACTGGGCGGTCAACGAGCCGGCCCGGCTGGCGAAGGTGCTCGACCGGCTAACGAAGATCCAGCAGGAGTTCAATGCGGCCCAGACCGATGGCACGAAGGTGTCGTTGGCCGACCTGATCGTGCTGGGCGGCTGTGCGGCCGTCGAGCAGGCCGCGCAGGACGGCGGCCACGAGGTCGAAGTGCCCTTCACGCCCGGCCGGACCGACGCCACTCAGGAGATGACCGACGCCGAGTCGTTCGCGGTGCTCGATCCAAAGGCCGACGGATTCCGCAATCACCTGCCCCGGGAGATCGACCGGCCGGCCGAGGAGCTGCTCGTGAACCGGGCCCAACTGCTGACACTCTCCGCCCCGGAGATGACCGTGCTCGTGGGTGGACTGCGTGTGCTTGGGGCCAACACCGGCTCAGGGCCGCTGGCCACGCTCGGCGTGTTCACCGACCGGCCGGGTACGCTCACGAACGACTTCTTCGTGAACCTCGTCGACATGGGCGTGGAGTGGCGGAAGTCAGCGGTCTGCGACCAGTTCTACGAGGGCGTCGACCGCGCGACGGGCGCCGTCAAGTGGACGGCCAGCCGCGCCGATCTCGTGTTCGGCTCCAACTCCCAGCTGCGGGCGATCGCCGAGGTCTACGCCTCCGCGGACGGCAAGGAGAAGTTCATCCACGACTTCGTCGCCGCCTGGACCAAGGTGATGAACCTCGACCGCTTCGACCTGTCCCCTGCAAGGCAAGCGGGCGGGGCGGTGGCCGCGACGCGGTGACCCAGGCCGCGTCAGGCACCACCGCCAGACCAGACGAATTCGACCGTGGTGTCGATCTCGGGGTGCAGGCTCTGGTGGACCGGGCAGGTGTGGGCTGCCCGCTCGAGCAGTTCCCGCTGAGGATGATCGGCGGAGAGCGGCAGCGTCAGGCGGGTGACGAGCGAGGCAATCCGGCGGGGCGGCGTGGCCGACATGACTTTCGTGGTCTCGGCCGTCATGCCGGTCAGGTCGATGCCATGGCGGTCGGCCACGATGCCCATGATCGTCATCATGCAGGCGCCGAAGGCGGTGGCCACTAGGTCGGTCGGGGAGAAGGTCTCCCCCTTGCCGTGGTTGTCCACCGGGGCATCGGTGGTGAGCTTCGAGCCCGAAGGCTCGTGGGTGGCTTCGCAGCGAAGGTCGCCGACATAGCGAGCAGTGATCCTGACCATGGTGAGTTCCAAGGGGGATGAATGAGAGGGTGGTAGCTCGAACGGGCCGTCCTACCGAGGCAGGCGATCAAGTCGCCGGCTTCACGGTCACCAGGATTTCGATGTATTCGGCTCGGATGCCGTGTTGCAGGTCGTCGATGTGGAGCACGTGGGTGAACAGGCCCGACGCCAGGTGGATCCGCTCGCAGATGTCGTAACCCCAGTCGGTCACCACAAGGGCCCGACCGTCGCCGACCGGATTCCCATGGTATTCCGGCGGCAGCAGGTTGCGGATCGCGCCATTCTCGAACCGCGCCCGCGTGACCGAGGGGCGATGTTTGTTGACCAGGGGCACCGTGAACACGTGCATCCCGCCCGGGCGGAGCGTTCGGCCGATCTCGCGGAAGGCAGCGTTGGGGTCGAGGACGTGCTCGAACACGTCCTGCGTGACATGCAGATCGACGCTTCCGTCGGGAAACGAAAGCCGCTCCAGGTTCTCGTTGCGGATACCGTTGACGAGCGGTGTGCCTGGGTGTTCCGCGAAGAACTGCGATCCGATGTATCCCGGGCACTCGTTTGCCAGCCGGGCACTGGTCGAGCGGTGGCATGGGGACGACTCGTGGACGATCGCTTGCCGCCAGTGGGGAAACCAGCGGTCGATCGTGAGCATCAGGGCCCGCTCCCGCGGAATGCTGCCGCATCCGGTGCAGCCGAAGGAGTCGCGCCACCAGGGCCCGGTGGCCACGAATTGGGCGGGACCGTCACAGACGGGGCAGTGGCCGGCGGTCGTGAACGACGCGGCGGATTCGACGGCTGTGTTCACGGCTCGTTTGGCTTCCGAAAAAGTGAGTCGCCCGAAAACCGAGTCTCCCGGCGGTTGAGGGGGTTTGTATCGCCCCCGTCCCGGCCGAGTAAAGTCGAGTTCGTCGTGCCGCGGGCCGCTCTGACGGGGGTCGGTCGGAGGCATCGACCGCTGGCTTGCAGCCGGAAGCCCTGCGACCGATAACCGAAAGAGTCAGGGTGGACAGGATCCGATGAGGCCGTCGCCTCTCCAACTTCCAGAGGTTCGCATGGGTCTGCGTCAATGCTCGGGCCGAAATGTCGCAGTGATTGTGGGTGTCGCGGGGATGCTGCTCAGTCCGCTCGTGGCCTGGGCTGGCACCGTCGTGCGGTTCACCACCAACCTCGGGGTGTTCGACGTCGATCTCTTCGACGACACCATGCCGGTGACCGTTGCCAACTTCCTCGACTACGTCACGAGTGACCGCTACACGTCCACCATCTTCCATCGAAGCACGACGTACAGCCCCTTCGGCATCCAGATCATTCAGGGGGGCGGGTTCTTTCTGGAAGGCACCGAGATCCTCCCGGTGGAGACCGACCCGCCGATTCCACTCGAGACGAGCACCGCCAACCTGCGGGGCACGATCGCCATGGCTCGCACCAGCAATCCCAATAGCGCCACCAGCCAGTGGTACTTCAATGTCACCGACAGCCCCGGGCTCGACTTCAACTACGCCGTCTTCGGCAACGTGATCGGGACGGGTCTCGACGTGATCGACACGATCGCCGCGGTCCAGGTCTACAACGCCAGCACGCAACTCGGGGCCACGTTTTCCGAGTTGCCGCTGCTCCAGCCATCCCTCGATCCGCAGAGTTTCGTGCTCGTCGACGATGTGTCGATCATCTCGCCATGGCAGGTGACGATCGACGTGCCGACGGGCACCAAGACCCAGGCCGAGGCCGGCTATCCCACGATCGCCTCGGCTGGCTCCGTCACCAAGACCGGGGCAGGGACCCTCGTCTTCAATGCGGCCAATGCCTACGGAGGTCCGACGACCGTTGCGGCCGGCACGCTTATCCTTGCCAGTGCCGACGCCGTGGCGGCCAGCAGCGTGACGGTGGCCAGCGGAGCCGCCCTGGAGATCGCCTCCGGAATAGCCCCGCGAACACCGGCCGTGACCGTGAACGGCGGCACGATGAACGCGGCAAATCTGATTGTGGACACCATCAACGGCATCAGTTCGCTCGTGATCAATGGGGGCACCGTCGCCGGGTTGCCGGCGGTCGGGGTGACGGGCGGCGGCGTGATGCGACTCCCGTCCGACGCCCGCCTGACCGTGGCCGCAACGAGCCTGGTCGTCGACAAGGAAGTCGGCGGGGGACTGCTCGATCTCGGGGCCGGGCAGATGACGATCGCGCCCGGCGGGAGCACGAACGCGTCGCTGCGAACCGATCTTGTGGCGGGCCGCAACGGCGGTGCCTGGAACGGGACGACCGGGATCACCTCGAGCGCGGCGGCGGCCTCGGGGGGCACCCGGGCGGTCGGCTACGTGGTGGCTGCAGACGGCTCGGCACGGGTGTCTTTCGCGGCGCCCGGTGACGTCGATCTCAGCGGGGCGGTCAACGTGTTCGACCTTGTGAGCATCAACAGCTCGGGAAGGTATGGCACCGGGGCGACGTCCAACTGGAGCCAGGGCGACTTCAACTACGACCGGGTCACGAACGTGTTCGATTTGGTGAGCGTCAACACCGCCGGTGCCTACGGCCAGGGCAACTACTTTCCGGCGGCGCCGGCCTCGGCGGGAGTCGCAGCGGTCGTGCCCGAGCCATCCGTCGCCGCCCTGGCTGCGGCGGGCGTGGCGCTCGGCTGGCTGGTGGTTCGTCGGCCCGTCATCGCCCCAAAGTAGGGATGGCTCTCGAGGTCGGAGCCGCGGCCAGAGACCCGGGGGTCGTCCGTAGCGAGCAGCTCGACGGTCAGTCGCCGCCCGAGGTTTGCTTTGACCTCGGCGTGAGCCGGGTCGGCCGCCAGGTTGTGCAGCTGGCCGGGATCGGTTCGGAGATCGAAGAGTTCCTCCGCCGGCCGCTTGGCGAAGGCCAGGGCGAAGAACGGGCGAATGGCCGGGTTGTCGCGGTCGCTCAGCACGAGCCGTTTCGTGGGACTGTCGTCGCAGTCGGCAAACTGCCAGCCCTGGGTGGAGCCGTCGGGACAGCCGCTCGGCCAGCGATCGGGCTCGAAGTTTCGAATGTAGAGCCACTCGTCCGTGCGGATAGCCCGCATCGGATAGCCGGCCATGCTCGGAGCCTCCTGGGCCGGCGTGTGCCGTTCGCGGCCCGTGATCACGTGGTCACGGGTCAGATCAATTCGGCCCGACTCGGCGGCTCGAAGCACGCTCAGCAAGGATCGGCCCGTCATGGCGGCAGGAACAGGGAGCCCAGCCGCCTCCAGAAACGTCGGCGCGAGGTCGGCCAGCGAGACGAAGTCGGTCACGGTCCGGCCCGGGGCGATCACGCCCGGCCAGCGAATCGCCAGCGGCACGTGGGTGCCCGAGTCGTAGAGGTGGCATTTGTGTCGGGGAAACGGCATGCCATGGTCCCCGGTGATCACCACGATCGTGTGTTCAGCTTCTCCCGACGCATCGAGCGCCGCCAAGGCCGCTCCGACGTCGATGTCGAACCGCTGCACCTCGAAGAGGTAATCGGCCAGGTCGCGTCGCACGGTCTCGCAGTCGGGAAGGTCGGCCGGGACGCGAAGTCGGGCGGGATCGATCCCGGCGGCGGCGCCACTGCCTGCGGCGTAGGGCCGGTGCGGATCGTGTGAGCCGAGCCAAAAGCAGAAGGGCCGGCCCGGCGGCTGCTCGGCCAGGAACGCGGCGAATCCCCGGGAAGACTCGTCGCCCACAGGATGCCTGGTGCGGCCGAGAGCCCGCCAATTCCCCGGCCCCCAGGACTTGGTCCAGAAGCCGATGCGGTAGCCGGCGTCCTCGACGAGCAGCGGATAGACGGGGTGGCTCGGTGCCAGGGAACTCCAGAGATTCGCCCCGGCGCCGAGCCGCCAGTGCCACTGGCCGGTGAGGATGGCATTCCGGGAGGGCGTACAGGAGGGCGACGTCACGAAGGCGTTGGTGAACAACGCACCCTCGCGGGCCACCCGGTCGAAAGCGGGCGTGCGGACGGCTGACTCGCCGTACGCCCCGGCGTCGGGCCAGCCCCAGTCATCGGCGATGCAGAACAGGATGTTCGGCCGCGAGTCGGCGGCCCCTGCTGTGCCGAGCGAGGCGAGCGAGGAGAGCAGCGCGGGCAGCCACATCCACCATCCGGTCGTGCCGATTGCGGATCGCATGCCGTCGCTCGCTTCCTTCAAGGATCGGAGGGTGTGTTGGGCATTCTTTCTCGATTGGTCGGACACTGTCGTCAACCGATCGCAGTCAGAAAAAAGCCGCCGGGCGGCCCGTGTGAGACGGACCACCCGGCGGGAAACACGCGCTGACACCCGGATTAACGAGACTCGGACTGGCTGGAGCAGTTCGAGCCACAGGCCGGCTCACTGCCGGGACAGCCCGTGACGGAGCAGCAGTCGCAGCGGCAATCCGCGCACGTGCACGAACCGCTCTCACAGCAGCCGCAGCACGGGCAGGACCCGCAGCTCGCCTTCGACAGAAGTCCCATTCCCACCGGCATGGCCGATGTCAGGGCCAGCGCCGAGATCAACAGTAAAGATTTCATGACAGAATCCTCCTGGGGAAACGTGTGGACAGAATGTCCGTGACCACGCCATGTGACACGGAAGTCAGCCGGAACAGCCGACCGCTCAGCGCGACGAGAACACCCCGCCGGCTGAACTTCCGGCCGGGCTGCTCAATTCCGCCACACCCCGTAGAGGATTCGGGCCGGTCGGTCGGGAAGCGGAATCCGCGGCAAGACGACGGCCGTCGGCACGTGTCCCAGAACATCGAACTGGTCTCGCCCAAGCGGCGAGCCGAGACCGGCCACTTCGTGCGGGTCGAGCAGGGCATCCCGCGCGGATGTCATTGGCTGCGTGGTCTTGGCCTTCCACGCGCACCGGCACGGGGCCGAATCCTGTGGCTGCGACTCGTCGCATTCGTCGCCAGCTTCCGCCCTGCAGAGCGGGCATTGAGGCTCGGCCGCAACCACACCGCCACAGCATCCAGCCCTGCTAGCCGCGCACGCTCCGGCAGCGCAGGCATCGCAACGAAAGACCGCCGCTGCGTGCGCTATCGCGAGGACGCAGAGCACGGCACAGAAGCGATTTCGGTGAACGGCCATGCAAAATCCTGGTCGGTCGCGGGGTGTCTGCCGAAGCTGACGCCATCCGGTCAGAACCCTTCATTCTCTCATTCGATTATTCGCGGTCTCGGGAGGCTCAGTCAATCCCAGCCGCGGCATCCTTCGGCGTCCACCAGGCGTCGATGCTTTGTCGCAGGGCACGGATCAGCTCGGGGTGATCGGTGGCCACGTCGTGGTTCTCCCGCGGATCGACGGCCAGGTTGTAGAGTTCGGCTTCGCCCCGTTCGTGTTTGCGCTGAGACCGCTCATCGACGATCCGACCCCGGCTCGTCAGCAGGCCCGGCGGCGCGGCGGCAGGCACGATCAGTTTCCAGTCGCCCCGCACCGTCCACCGCCAGAGCAGGCCTCGCTCGGGCGCGTCGAGATCGACGATCGTGTGGGAGTAACACTCGCCGAAGACCTGCGTCCGCTCGGACACAGCCTGCTCGTCGAGCAGGTTCACGCCGGGCAGGCCGGTCGGAGCCTCGATGCCGCAGGCGGCCAGCACGGTCGGCAGGATGTCGAGCGAACTGGCTAGGGTGTCGCTCATGGCTGGCGAGATCACGCCGGGGCGGCGGAGCATGATCGGCGTCCGCAGGCCGCCGTCGTGGGGCGATTGCTTCGAGCGGACGGCGAACCGCGGAGTGGTGGTGTGCTGCAGCCAGCCGTTGTCCGTCACGTAGACGACGAGCGTGTCGGCGGCGAGCTGCTCCCGGTCGAGTTGGTCGAGAAGTTGGCCCACCGTGCGGTCGAATCGCTCCACGTTGCCCCAATAACGGGCCACATGGATGCTGTCGGTGCGGGTGGCATAGTGCTCGACGAGGTCCTGGGGCGGATCGTGCGGGTCATGCGGCAGCATCGGGGCGTACCAGACGAGGAACGGCGTGCCTGCCGACCGACATCGGCTGATGAAGTTCTCGATCGGTTCCATCGTCGTGCGGCCGATCGCCAGGCCCTCGTCACCATGCCGGCCCCCCTTCGTCATGCCTTCGGTGAAGCCCCCCTGGGAGAAATCTCCCTGCCACCACTTGCCGGTCTGCAGGCTGTGATAGCCATGGGCGGCCAGGAGCCGGGGGAGCGTGGGCCACTCGGCCATTCGGCGGTTGAGCACCCCGCGTCCGGCAAGGAACGCCTGCCGCGCCTCGGGTGAGCCGGCGGCAGCGCCGGGATGCTCCGGCGGATCGTTGCCGACGATCCCGTGCTCGTGCGGATACCGGCCGGTGATCAGCGAGGCGAGGCTCGGGCAGCAGAGGCTGCTGGGGACGTAGCCGCGGCGAAAGACGAGGCTCTCGGCCGCGAGCCGATCGAGGTTCGGGGTGCGGAGGTGCGGATGGCCCATGAAGCCGTAGTCGCCCCAGTGCTGATCGTCGGACACGATCAGCACGACATTCGGCGGTCGGCCGGCCGCCTGCGGCTGGGCGGCGGTGGCACCGCGCTGCCCCATCAGAAACGCGGCGGCGGCCGTGGCGGCTGACAGCACGATCGCGCGGATTGACGGGATTCGGGTGGCGTCCATGCGGTGTCTCGTCGCGGTGGAAAGACGACCAGGCTGCTATTCTCCGCGGGGCCGGTTTGCCATTCGGCGGCTCATTGTGGAATGTCGCGGTCTTCCGGGTGTCCAGTACAGTCTACGAAGCGGGGAGGGCGGGGGATGGGCAGCAATTCCAAGATGAGACTCGGCCTTGTTGCCGTTCTGGCGGGTATTTCCGGGGCGGCGTGGGCTGATTCTGGGCAGCCGGCGGCGTCGGTGCTGCCCCGGCCGGCCGAGGATGTGCCGCACACGGAGACGCCGGTGCCGGCCCCGCAATTTCGCGACCTCTTCAACGGCCGTGATCTCACCGGTTGGGTGAACGTGAACACGGCTCCCGACACCTGGAGCGTGCGGGACGGGCTGCTCGTCTGCAGCGGCCAGCCGATCGGCGTGATGCGGTCGGACCGGCAATACGAGAACTTTATCCTCCACGTCGAGTGGCGGCACATGCGGCCGGGCGGCAACTCGGGCGTGTTTGTCTGGAGCGAGGGCACGGCGACCGATCCGAGCCGGCTGCCCAAGGGCATGGAGGTGCAGATGCTCGACCTCGACTGGATCAATCAGCATTCTTTGAAGCCGGGAGTGCCCAATCACATAGGCTTCGTGTCGGGGGAATTGTTCGGGGCCGGCGGCCTCGTGGCCACGCCCGACAACCCGCGGGGCAACCGGAGCATGTCACACGAACTTCGCTGCAAGGGACACGGGCACTGGAACGTCTATGACGCCGTCTGCGTGGACGGGACCGTGCAACTGGCGATCAACGGCCGGTTCGTGAACTCGATCCGAAATTCGTCGGTGCGGAAGGGGTATCTCTGTCTCGAGTCCGAAGGCTCGGAGATCCACTTTCGCACGATCCGGATCCTGGAGCTGCCGCCTGGCCTCACATCCGTCGATCAGACTGCCGAGGTTGTGGACTGAGCCTCAGGCCCGACCGGCACTCGGACAGTCGGCGGCCAGGTTGCAGGTCTCGCAGACAGGGCTGCGGGCGTGGCAGACGCGGCGGCCGTGGAGGATCAGGGCGTGGTGGAGGAAGGTCCAGTGTTCCTCAGGGAACAGGGCCTCGAGATCCTGTTCCACCTTGTCGGGGTCGTCGTGGCGGCTGAACTTCAGCCGGCGGGCGAGGCGGCCGACGTGGGTGTCGACGGCGATGCCAGGTCGGCCGAAGGCGTTGCTCGCTACGACGTTGGCCGTCTTGCGGCCCACGCCGGGCAGGGCGAGCAGGGCGTCGAAGTCGTCCGGCACCTCGCCGCCGTGGTGTTCCACGAGCCGCGTGGCCGCCGCGACGATGTTCTTGGCCTTGGTGCGAAACAGGCCGATGGTCCTGATGAAGGGCTCGATCTCGGCGGGCATGGCCGCCGCCAACGCCCGGGCGTCGGGATAGGCCCGGAAGAGCGCGGGCGTGGCGGCGTTGACGCTGACGTCGGTCGCCTGGGCCGAGAGAATCGTGGCAACCAAGAGTTCGAACGGCGTGCCGAAGTCGAGTTCCGTGGCGGCGTCGGGATACTGTGTGCCGAGCGCGGCGAGCACCCGCCCGGCCCGGTCACGTCTGGCGGCGGTGGTTTCCCTAGGCATGGCAGGAGTGTAGTCAACGGCTCGGCGGCCTGGGGCCGCCGGCGAACCAGGGGTAGATCGCGGGCACCACGAAGGCGGTGAGGATCGTCGAGGTGACGAGCCCGCCGATCACGACCGTCGCCAGGGGCCGTTGGATCTCGGCGCCGGCCGTCGTCGCCAAGGCCATCGGCAGGAAGCCGAGGCTGGCGACGAGCGCCGTCATCAGCACCGGCCGAATCCGGGCGTCGGCCGTCGCCACCGCCGCCTCCCGGGCCGTCATGCCCTCCGCGCGGCAATGCTCGGCGCCGGCCACCCACACAAGCCCGTTGAGCACCGCCACGCCGAAGAGCGCTACGAAGCCCACCCCCGCGGCCACCGAGAAGGGCATCTCCCGCAGCGCCAGGGCCGCGATCCCGCCGGAGGCCGCCACGGGCACCGCCACGAAGATCAAGGCCGCCAGCCGGGCCGACTTGAAGCTCGCGTAGAGCAGCATCGCGATCAGCCCCAGCACGACCGGCGTGATCAACAGCAGCCGGCGTGAGGCCGAGATCAGGTTTTCGAAGTCGCCACCCCAGCGGATTTCGTAGCCCGCTGGCAGCCGAACCTGCTCGGCCACGGCGGCCTGGGCCTCCTGGACGAAGGTCGCCACGTCGCGGCCGCGGACATTCGCCGAGACGAACGTCCGTCGGCGGGAGTTCTCGTGCTCCACGCTCGGTGGGCTCTCCGAAATCTCGATGTCGGCCAGTTCGCCCAGCGGCACCGGCCGACCGCCGATCGCGGCCACCGGAATTTGGCCGATCCGTTCGGGCGTGTCCTTCCAGGCCGAGGTGAATTTCACGATCAGCGGAAACCGCGGTCGCCCCTCGTACACGAGCCCCACTTCGACGCCGCCGAGCGCCTCGACCGTGCGGATCACATCGGCCGCGTCGATCCCGTGGCGGGCCAGCTGATCGGGCCGGGCCTCGACGACGAGCGTCGGGATGTTGGCCTGCCAGTCGGCCCGCACGTCGGCGGCGCCGGGGATCCGATCAAGAATCCCTTCGATCTGCTTGCCGAGCGCGGCGAGGGCCTCGAGATCATCGCCGTAGATCAGCACCGCCACGTCGGCCTTGACGCCGGCCACCAGCTCGTCCACCCGCATCTCGATCGGCTGGCTGAAGCCGAAGGTGGCCTCGGGCGCGACCTTCTGGAGGGCCGCGTCCATCCGCTCCACGAGTTCGTCGCGGCTGATCTTCTCCGGCCACGTGGCCGGAGGCCGCAGCATCACCCAGACGTCGGTCTGGTGGACGCCCATCACATCGTTGGCGATCTCGGGCCTGCCGGTCTTGCAGAACACCGTCTTGACCTCGGGAAACTCCTTGAGCACCTTTTCCACCCGGGTGGTGACCGGCACCACATCCTCGAGGGTTGCGCTCGGCAACCGCACGAGCTCCACGAGCAGATCGCCCTCGTCGAGCCGCGGCATGAACTCCGCTCCCAGCCGCAGGGCCACCGGCACGCTCGCCGCCACGAGCGTGGCCGCGAGCAGGGCCACGATCACCGGATGGGCCACCGCCGTGCGGGCCAGCGGTCGATAGAGCCGGTGGAAGACCCGCATCACGAACGGCTCGTGCTCCTCCTCGCGGGGCAGGACGAGGGCGGCCAACACCGGCATCAACGTCATCGAAATGACGAGCGAGCCGGCGAGCGCGAAGAGCACCGTCAGGGCCATCGGCCGAAACAGCTTCCCCTCGGTGCCCTCGAGCGCCAGGATCGGGAGGTAGACGACGGCGATGATCAGCTCGCCGAACATCGTCGGGCCGCGGACCTCGACGGCGGCGTCGCGAACCACCTGCATCCGGGGCACCGACCGCGGGGCCATCCCCAGCCGACGGACGCAGTTCTCCACCATGATCACCGAGCTGTCGACCACGAGCCCGAAGTCGATCGCCCCCAGGCTCATCAGACTCGCGGGAATTCCCAGGGCCCACATCAGATTGGCCGCGAACAGCATCGACAGTGGAATGGCGAGCGCCACGATCAGCCCCGCCCGCACGTTGCCCAGGAGCACGAGCAAGACCGCGATCACGAGCAGCCCGCCCTCGGCGAGGTTGTGGAGCACGGTATCGAGTGTGCGGGCGATCAGGTCGGAGCGGTCGTAAATCACCTCCAACTCGACGCCGCGGGGCAGCGTGGGCCGCAGTTCGTCGAGCCGTTCCTTGGCGGCCGTCACCACCCGCCGGCTGTTCTCGCCGCGGACCATCATCACCATCCCCGTGACGATCTCACCGCGGCCGTCGCGGGTGACGGCGCCCTGTCGCACGAGCGGGGCGAGCGACACCTCGCCGACGTCGCGGACGAGCACCGGCACGCCCCCGGCCGGACTGCGGATCACCACCTGTTCGATGTCGGCCACGCTCGTGAGCAGGGCCTTGCCGCGGATGAACCGCTGCTCGCCGTGCCGCACCACGTAGCCGCCGCCGGTGGCCGAATTGTTCCGTTCGATCGCGGCGAGCACCTCGGCCAGGGCGATCCCCCGGGAGGCGAGCCGGTCGGGATCGACCCGCACCTCGTAGCTCTTGGCGAAGCCGCCGTGGGAGTTGATGTCGGTCACGCCCGGCACCTCGCGAAGCGAGGGGGCGATGTTCCACTCGAGGATCGTCCGTAATTCCATCGGGTCGACGCCCTGGCCGCGAACCTCGAACTGGAGAATCTCGCCGAGGGCGGTGCTCAGTGTCCCGAGCTGGGGCGGCTCCTGCCCCGGCGGTAGGGCGGCCGCCGCCTCGGGCAGCCGCTCCGCCACCAGCTGCCTCGCCAGGTAGATGTCGGTGCCTTCACGAAACACGATCGTGACCAGCGAGATCCCGAACTTCGAGACGCTGCGAATCTCCTCCACGTTCGGCAGGCCGCTCATCGCCAGCTCGACGGGGTAGGTGATCGTCCGCTCGACCTCCAAGGGCGTGAGGGTGCCGGCCTCGGTGACCACCTGCACCTGGACGTTGACCAGGTCGGGCACGGCGTCGACGGGAATATTGAAGGCCGACCAGAGCCCGGCCAGCGCCATCAGGATGAACAGCGCCACCACCATGGCGCGGTTGGAGAGTGACCAGTCGATCAAGCCCGAGAGCATGGGGTTCCTCCGCTCACTCGCCGCCTTCCTGCTCGATGAGCAGGCGGCTCTTGAGAACGAAGGCACCTGCGGCGGCCACCTGGTCGCCGGCCGCGAGTCCCTCCACCACCTCGACGAACTGCTTCGTCTCGATACCCGTGCGGATGTCCCGTCGCGCGAAGCTGCGGGCCCCGGCCGGCACGAACACGAAGGCCCGGCCCTCGTGCCGCATCACGGCCTCGGGAGGGACCACGAGTCGCTCCCGGACCTCGCCCTGCGGCAGTTCCACCCAGACGAACATCCCCGGCTTGTAGCGACCGTCGTCGTTGGAGAGTTCGGCGACCAGCGGCACGCTGCGCGACTCCTCCTCGACGACGCTGCCAACGTGGTTGATCCGGGCCGTGGCCTCGCGGGTCTCCATCCCGGGAATCAGCACCCGCACCTCGTGACCGGGCGTCACGTCGACCGTGGCCCACTGCCGCTCGTGGATCTGGGCCCGCACCCAGAGCGATGCGGTGTCGGCCACGACGAACATCCGCTGGCCGGAGGTCACCCGTTCCCCCTTGGCTACGAACACCTCCTCGACGATACCGGCGATCGGGGAACGGAGGTCGAGCATCGAAAGGGTCTCGCCACCGTGCCTCGCCGGCTTCTCGCTCGCTGCGGGCTGCGGCTGCCGCCGGCCCGTGCCGACCAGCGCTCGAAGGTGCTCGCGGGCGATTTCGAGCTGCCGCTCGGACCGCTGGAGGTCGGCATCGGCCTGCCGCTTGGCCTGCATCGTATCGAACCTCGCCTCTTCGCAGACGGCGCGAAACTTGGCCCAGGCGGCCTCGAGGTTCGCCTGCCGTTCCTCGACGATCCGGCCGGAGAGCAGACCGCCTTCCACCAGCGACTTGGTTCCGGCGTTGACCTTCTCGGCGTGGAGAAGGGCGGAGTAGGCCCCGAGAATCTGCTCGCGGTTGTCTCCCAATGCGCGGCGAGCGAAACCGTCTTGAATTTCCTGTAGGGGTGGGTGGGGTTCGAGCGCGGCGAGCACGGCGGTGACGTTGGAGGCAAGCATGGCGGCCCACTCCGCCGCCTCGGCTGCGATCTGCTGGTCGGCTTCGCACTTGCTGACCTCATCGCGGGCGAGGCCGACTTCGCGGCTGGAGAGTTCGGCGAGCACGTCGCCCGTAGCAACGGCCTGACGAACCACCACCTCCACGAGCGTCACGATCCCTTCCACCGGCGCGAGATAGTCGACCTGCTTGCGGGCGTCGTAATCGATCCGCCCCGGCACGGTGAGCTCGTCCTGAACCGGTCGAGCCTCCACGGTCACAAGTTCGAGCTTCACATCAGCGGGCACGGAGACCGTCTCGGCGGCAGCCGCCGGCGCGGGGGGCCCGGCGGCAGGTTCCTCGTCCGGTCCTCCGGTCAAGTGGTGTGTGGCAAGCCACCACCAGGCGAGCCCCAGGCAGGCGAGCACGGCGACGAGCGAGAGTCCGCGGACCGCCGCCTGCAGCGGATTGGTCTGGGCTGAATGGGCGGCGGTGCTCTGGGAATGGGGCGTGGTCATGGTCGAGGCCGTTGGTCAGGGGTCGGTTCGCCGAGCAGGTTCGCCGCAGCCGGAATGTCGGCGACCGGGGGTAGCGGGCGGACGACGTCGTCACCCACCGGGGGCGGTTCCCGGGCCGCCGGGTCTTCGGCCCGCGGGGGAAACTCCTCGAGCTGCAGCAGGTCGGCGATCGCGACGGCGCCGGTCCAGCGGCGCTCCTGGGCATCGACGAAGGTCAGCTCCGTCTCGGTCAGGATCCGCTGAGCTTCGAGCAGGCGGAGGAAGTTCACCTCGCCCTGGGAATAGAGCTGCTGCATGATCCGCACCGTTTCCCGGGCCTTGGGCAGGATCGCCTCCTCATACCAGGCGACCATCCGCTGGGCCGTGCGGTATTCTGCCATCACCTGGGCCGTCTGCATGGCAAGGTCGAGTTCGATCGTCCGCAGGTCGGCCTGGGCTCTGGCGATGTCGGCCCGGGCGGAGCGGATATTGCCTTGGTTGCGGTCGAAGAGCGGAACCTCGAGCATGACCTGCGCGATTCCCTGGTCTTGCGGCGGGAAGTCGACCTGCCGCTGATATCCGCCCGTCAGGTTGACGTCTGGGATCGGCTGCACGCGGGCCCGGTCGAGCGCCCACCGTGCCCGCGCCACCTCGGCCTCCGCCGCTCTCGGCTTGGCGTTGGCCTGCACGACCGCCTCTTGGAGTCCGGGGAGTTCGAAGTCGGGCAGGTCGGCGAATAGGTCGCCCTCGACCCAGGGGATCGACTCCCGTGGCACGGCAGCTGCCGCGGCGAGCTCCCGGCGGCTCGTCTCGACCACGACGTCGGCATTGAGCACCCGCACCCGGGCCCGGTCGTATTCGATGCTCCAGAAGAGCGTGTCGGCCCTCGTGCCCTCGCCGGCGTCGGCCAACTGCGTGCCGATGTCGTAGGAACGCTTCGCGATTTCGAGCAGCATCCGATAGATCTGGGCTCGTCGTTGGGCGACCAGGAGCGAGTAGAACGACTGCCGCACGCCTGTCAGCACGTCGAACCGGGCCCGCACGTATTCGAACTCCGTCCGCCGCACCTCGCGGAGCGCAGCCTGCTGCTGCAGCCTGAGCTTGCCGGCGGTGACGATGTCTTGGGCGACGGTGCCCGACCACTGGCTGTCGCTGCCGGCGGCCTGGGGCGTGAAGCCGGCGATCACGGGATTGGGGTAGAGCCGCACCTGCACGGCGTGGCCCCGCGCCATCTCGATGGCCTCGCGGGCCGATCGCAGTCGCGGATGGAGCCGCTCGGCCTGGGCGACGTAGTCCTGGAGCCGAAGGAGGCCGGCGTTCGCCTGCCGCGGGCCGGCCGGTGGTGCCGGCAGCGGAGTCGGGATGGGTTCCGGTGAGGTGGGGGATGGCAGTTCTCCGAGCGACACGCCGTCGTCCAGGAGACGCTGGGCAGGCTGCGAGGGGAACTGGCCGTTTTCCGCTCCGGTTGTCCGCCGTGCGGCTGCGAGGATGAGCGGCACCCCGAGCAACGCGACGGCAACGAGCAGGCGTTGGCGGGGCATGAGACGGTGCCAGCAGGCCGGGAGCGGACGTCAGGGATTCAAACAGTGGTATCGGCACGACCGTCCGATTCTCTATAACCGTTCCGACCGGCCGCCTTTGCCTACTCCCCCACAAAGCACGCAGGTTTCCCGGATGCCCTTTTGGATGCGCGTTGTTCAACAGTCCCTCGGAGCATCTCTGGTGATGACTGCGGCAGTGTTTTGCTGGTCCGTCGCTGCCCGTGGGTATGGCGGCGATTCAGCGGTGGCCGCCGACCCTGCCGCGGTCATCGAGGACTACCTACTCGCGGCGGCCCGGCCCGGCGAGGACGCAGAGGCCGCCACGATCGGCGCGCGGCTCGTCGAGGAGCATGCCGACGACCCGCTCGTGCTCGATTCGCTGGCCTGGGCGATCCTGACCGACGAGACGGTGCTCGAGCGAGACCTTTCGCTAGCCCTGGCTGCCGCTCGCCGGGCCCAGGAACTCAGCGGCGACGATGATCCCGAGGTGCTCGAGACCCTGGCCCGGGCGCTGATCGTCAGCGGGGTGCGGGACGAGGGCCTGGCGATGCACCGGCGGGCGATCGCCGCCTGCGGCGACGATCCCTCCACGCGGCTCGTGCTCGAAGAGATTCTCGCGGAGTACCTCGACCCGCCTCCGATCGTGGATCTCACCGACCAGGAACGGCTCCAGGAGTTGGGGATCGAGTTGCGGAAGCTCGTGGCCGCCGGCCGGGGTGTGGCCGTGAGCGATCTGCTCGACCGCACGAGCGTGCGGCCCTGCACGGTCAAGCTCACGGCTCCCGCCGAGTCGATCCTGACAAGTGAGCAGCTTTTCGAGAAGGTGCGACCGAGCGTGGTGGTGATGGCTTCGCTCGAGCCGGTGCCCGACGACAAGTATCACGATGTCTCGATTGCGTCGGGCTTCGTGATCGATTCCGCCGGGATCGTGGTCACGAACTACCACGTCGTCGACGTGCCCGACTCGCCGATCATCGCGGCGATGACGGCGGCCGGCGAGGTGATTCCCGTCGCCGAGATCCTGGCAGTCAGCCCGCTGGCCGACATCGCCATCTGTCGGATCGCGAAGCAGGGGCTGCCGGCGCTCGCCTGCGTGGCCGACGCCAAGCCGGGCTGCCGGCTCCATGCCCTGAGCCATCCGGATGCCGCCTTCTACTCGTTGACCGACGGCGTCTTGTCGCGCTACTTCACCCATCGGGCCGACGGCCAGGCCAAGCGGATGTTCACCACCACGGTCGACTTCGCCGTCGGTTCCAGCGGCGGCCCGTTGGTGGACGACCGGGGCAACGTGGTGGGCATGGTGTCGAGCACCCTGGCGATCTACGCCGAGGACGAACCCCCGGCCGACGCCACCCCGGATTTCGTGCCGGAGGCCGACTTTCAGATGGGCCTCAACATGTGCGTGCCGGCCGCCGATATCCTCCGACTCGTGAGCGGGCAGACGGCGGGGGAATGAACGGTCTCGCCGCCGGACCTGCCAGCGGCTCACGTCGGGCTGCCACGGATGTGACTCGTGGGGACGGCTCCCGGATTTCAGTTCCGCTTCAGGGATGGCCGCTCGCCCTGTCTGGCGGCCGCCGTCCATGGTTCCGACACGCTGCTTTCGGGGGAGCCGGCTCACCGGTCCCGCCGCCATCGCCAGGCTCCGCCGGCGGTGAATTGCCGCCAGCCCACCACGAGCCAGCGGGTCACGGCGTTGGCCAGCCACAGGCCCCAGAGCAGCATCAGTAGGCGATACCACCAGATCGAGACGGTGACCACCCAGGGGCGGTCGAGATCGCCCGGCCCCTGTGGTGTGAACCAGACGAGCCGGTTGCCGAACGAACCGTTGCCAGTGATGAACATCTCCGGGCTGCCGAGCAGGCCGCGGTTGACGACGACCACGAGCGTGATCAGGGCGGCGATCGTGACGCCCACGATGAAGAGCTGCGTGAGGTCGAAGAGCAGCCAGTGGCCCGCTGCGGGATCCTGCCGGCCGCGGCGGGAGAGAAGAAAGAGCCAGCCAACAACGACCGCGGCAGCAAACACCGAGACCTGGGTGAGACCCACCAGGAGCAGCACCCAGGCGTGGGTCGCCAGCGGCGTGTGTGGCACCCGGCCGAGCACGAACCCGAGCACCACGGCCACGGCGAGAATTGCCCAGAACCGCACGGCCGGGCCGCGGATCGGACCGGCGGCCCAGAGGATCCAGCGGGACTCGGGCACCCGCAGCTCACTCGTGAGATTCGCGACTTCCACGGGCAGACGGACGGGATCGAACGCGGCCCGAGCTGTTAGAGGCAGGTCGCGGGCCCACTCCAGTTCGAGCTTCTGCCGGCCCGGCTGGAGCGACACGATCACCCGACCGTCGTCGCGGCGGATCGGCAGCGATCGCCCGTCGAGCCGCAGGGCGTTCACGGCGGCCTCCTCGGGCAGACCGACGGCAAACTCGCCCCCCAGGCTCGACTCGAGGTCGAGCGAAAGGAAGCCGTTTCGCCGGCGGCTGCCGAGTTCGAGCCGCCGCGCGGCCGACTGGATCGTGAGCGTGCGTCCGTCGACGGCTTCGGGCCGCTCGAGCCGCAGCGTCACCGCTTCGCCCGGCCAGGGATGCCAGACGGGCACCAGCGTCGCGCCGGCCTCTTCATAGACGGGCTCGATGCCCTCGGATCGAAGGTTCCAGACCGCCGAGGGCACCACGGACCACCGTTCCACCCACTCCGGGCCAGCCTGCGATCGGAGGCTGATCTCGGACGTGATCGGTAGTTCGCTCTCCCATCCAAACTCGTTGCCATCGGCCGGAAGCGTGACCTCGATCACGCCCTCGGGTCCGTCGCCTCGGCCGGTCAGCACCCGTTCGCCCGCGAGGAGCGGCACACGGAGCGTGATCGCCTGCCCCGGCTCCGACCTCCGCCGCACGGTCGTGTGGACCTTCCAGAGCAGACCGATCTCGAGCACCCGATCGACCTCCACCACGCTCTTGTAATGCCGCTGGTCGTAGACGGCTTCACCCGCCTCGGCAGCCTCCCGGCGGGTGAAGAAGAGCGGGCCGTCGGGGCGTCCGTCGGCGGCGAGGCCGCGGACGGTCCAATCCTCCGCCGCCAGGGCCATGCGCCGAGGCATGAGCTGGGCGTTCCAGACCCATTCGGCCGCATCGGGCAGGATGCCCTCGACGGCCACTTGATGGACGCCCTGCTCGAGCCAGACCCAGAGATACCCGTCGCCCCGCCGACAGACCGTCGCGGCCTCACCGTCCACCGTCACAGTCAGCGGCGACCAGGCGGGCAGTCGTCCCGGCAGGGGCACCCCACAGGCGACGGCCGCATGCACCTCAGCGTCGAGCCGTACGCGGCCAGAGTCGATGGTGAGGGCCGCGCTGGGAATTTCAGCCGCGTGGGGAAACGCGTCGGCGGTCTCGAGCAGCCGGCCGCGGAGCTCGTCGAGGAGTTCCGGCGAGGGGAAATCCTGAGCGGCAGCCGGCTGAACGGCGGCGGCTAGACAACCCAGGGCCACCAGCGCTGCGGACGCCGGAGCGGACGGCGGCTGCCAGCTGCGGCGGGACGAGCCCTGCGGAGACCCCACGAGGCTGCGGAGCAGAAGCACGAGCAGGCCCACCCTGAGCACGGCCAGGATGCGGTTGATCCAGGCCGGAATCAGGATCGGCCGGAGCGTCTGCCCGCTGCCCACCGGGCCATCCCAGCGGCAGACCACGCGGTTGCCGTCCCAGGCCGGCTTCGCGATCCCGGTCTGGGTGCAGGTGCCGGGGGCGAATTGCATGTTCGACGTCTGGAGTTGCACACCCGCCATTTCCGCGTCGCCGGCCTGCTGATACCGCCCCT
>CAYVNX010000002.1:55213-69955 GCA_964453165.1 uncultured Candidatus Kuenenia sp.
CCCCTCCTCGATCGACGACGACGTTGTCGGGACAGCGCCAGGCAGATCGTAGCGCGGGCTGCCACCGCGGAGCCCGAGGCCGAGGATGTCCAACAGGCCACGCTGGCGGTAGTGCATGCCAGCCGGTTCGAGCTGGGGAAAGACCGCCGACTGGAGTTCACGCGCCACAAAGGGCACGAGGTGGAGGAGAAGCACACCGAGGGCCACGAGCTTCCAGGCACCCGCCCACCAGCCGGCTCGCTCCGAACGCGTGACCCGCAGCAGGGCCGCCGGCGCGAGCAGAAACAGCCAGGTGAACCGCGGCGAGCCGGCTTCGTGGTAGGCGAGTCCGAAGGCGAAAAATGCGAGTGCCGCCGCCGGGAGTCCCTGCATCCGAAACACACCCACCGTGAACACGAGCAGGAGAAAGAGATCGAGCAGCGTCCAGGCCGTCAGCCAGTCGCCATCGACGCCATCGGCGCCGAACAGGGCCAGCATCCGCCAGCCGGGCGGCAGCGAGAACGTGACGCTCAGCCGCTCCGCGTCAGCCTGCCAGCCGGTGGCCGAGATCGCTGCCGTCCGCTCGGTCCGGCCGATCGCCTGGATCGCCGGCCGCGGCGTGCGGAGCTCGACCCCCGCTGCGGCCGTCTCAGGACTGCGGGTGATCAGCTGCCGCTCGCCGTCGATCCGCACCACTTCGAGCCGATGCCCCTCCGCCGCGTCGAGTCGGGAGATGGTGCGGCATTCGCCGCCGATCGTCTCTTCCGTAGTGATGCCCTGGCCGTCGTCGTCAAGCCAGAGCTGCCTGGTGAACTGGAAGCGGTCGGGCTGCCGCAGGCCGCCGCCGCTCGCCTTGACGGTCCAGCGGAGAGGCATCGCCGTCTCCCAGCGAAACACCGGGAGGCTCCGCCACGACTCGGGAAAGGTGGTGAGGTTCACGTCCACCGGCGGAACCCCCTCGAACTCGGTCTCGCGGAGCTCGGGGCGGGACCGCAGGGCGATCAGTTCGGCTGCCACCGCGGGAGTGGTGCCGGGGGCGTAGGCGAGTTCGCGGGTGTCTTCGGTGCGAAAGGCGTCGAGCTGGATCCGCCAACTGCCAGCCCGCACCTGGGCCCGCAGCCGGCCGGTGGCGTCGATGGCGATCGGAAGCGGACCGTTCACCGAGGCAAGCTGCCAGCCCGCAGGAAGGATGCAGCCGAGATCCTCCTCGCGACTCTTCCCGGAGACGGTGAGTTCGAATTCCGTTCGCAGCCAGAGCGGAAGGCCATCCTCGAGCACCCGGTAGACCTGCCCCGAGATCTGGTCCTGCTGCTCCTCCACCGCTCGGGCCCGCCTGAGCCAGAGCACCCCGGCGGCATCGCGGTCTGGGATTCGCACCGCCTGGCCGTCACGCGTGAGCGAGACGAGGCCGATGCTCGGCGGCACGGCGATTCGCTCCGGAGGCGTCTGCCAGACGAACCGGCCGCTGACCTGATGGACACCCGGATCGAGCAGGATCGCGGGCAGACCTTCGCGGGCCACCACGGGCACCGCCGTGTCGTCGACGAGCACATCCTCAGGCCAGGCATCGGCATCGCCGGGCAGCGGCAGCCACGTCTCGGCGAAGGCCCGCACTGTCAGGTTCCAGGCTCCGCCGTCGGCAGCTACGTCGATTCCGATCGCGGAGGGCCAGAGCGGGAGCCTCACGCTGCCCTCGTCGTAGGGCGAGGGGCAGCCGACGTCGGCCACGTCGTGAAGCACCCAGTCCCGCCAGGGCTCGAGCGGCGCGGGCACGGCCGCTGCCGCCCGGCCGCCCGACGGCGCGAATGGCCCAAGGAGGCAACTCACCAGAATCGCGGTCACGGCGTGTCGGAGCACGGGTCGTCTGCCTGGAGAAAAACCAGCCGCAGCTTCCGCCTGGGAAGCTTGTCCCGCCCGATTGTCCCTTCGCCGGCCGGCACATTCCACCATCTGTTAGATTCGGCGGGGGCAATGGATGCCTTCGACCGCCGCGGTTCGAGACGTCCCCCACGTGCACCGGTCTGCGGAGACACTTCCATCATGAGGCGGCTCTCCCTCGGGATCGTGCTGGTGCTGGCCTGCCTGGCTGAAACCGCGGCCACGGCCGCGACCAGGCAGATGGAAAACCTCTCCCGCGGGATCGTGGCCCTGCCCAGCCCGGATGGTGGCATCTTCGTCAGTTGGCGACTGTTCGGCACCGATCCCGACGGCGTCGGCTTCAATCTCTACCGCGACGACGGCGCCGGTCCGCCCGTCAAAATCAACGCCGAGCCGCTCACCACCGCGACCTGCTTGGTCGATGGTCAGGCGGATCCCGTGACCCGGCCCGCATATTTCCTGCGGCCGGTCGTGGCGGGGGTCGAGGGACCGTCGAGCCGGTCCGTGAAGGCCTGGGCCGTCGATCACCTGGAGATTCCGATTCAGCCCCTCGAGGGCTACCAGCCCGGCGACGCGTCCGTGGCTGATCTCGACGGCGATGGCGAACTCGAAATCGTGCTCCACCAGGTCTCGCGCCCCCGAGACAACGGCTCTCCGGGCGCTACGGGCGAGCCGATTCTCGATGCCTATGAGTTCGACGGCAGGCACCTCTGGCGGATCAATCTCGGCAAGAACATCCGCGAAGGCGAGCACTACACGCAGTTCATGGTCTACGACCTCGACGGCGACGGCCGGGCGGAACTCGTCTGCAAGACCGCCGATGGCACGATCGATGGAACGGGCACCGTGATCGGCGACGCCGGCAAGGACTGGCGCACGCTCGAGCCAGGATCGCCCCGCGACGGTCGGATCCTCGCCGGCCCCGAGTACCTCACCGTGTTTGAAGGAGCGACCGGCAAGACCCTGGCGACGGTCGACTACGTGCCTGAGCGCGATCCGATCAACGGCTGGGGCGGCATCGGCGGCAACGCCGGCAACGACTCGTTCGGAAACCGCTGCGATCGGTTCCTGGCTTGCGTCGCCTATCTCGACGGCGAGCGGCCGAGCGTGGTGATGTGCCGGGGCGTCTACGGCCGGATCGTGCTGGCCGCCTGGGACTGGCGGGAGCACAGGCTCTCGCAACGGTGGGTGTTCGACACGGGCTCGAGCTACCCGCCCTTCAAGGATGCCTCACCGTATGCCGGCATGGGGGGGCACTCACTCTCGGTGGGCGATATCGACGGCGACGGCCGCGACGAGATCGTCTATCAGGCGATGGTGGTCGATGACGACGGCACGGGATTGTATTCGTCGGGGCTGCGGCACGGCGACGCGATGCACCTGACCGACATCGATCCCGATCGGCCCGGCCAGGAGGTGTTCACGATCCAGGAGAACGAAGACCACGCCGAGCGGTTTCAGACGCCCGGGGCGGCCCTGCGGGATGCCCGCACCGGGGAGATCCTCTGGAGCCACAGCCCCGCCGTCGACGTGGCTGCCGGACTCGCCGCCGACATCGACCCGCGGCACCGGGGCCTGGAGGCCTGGGGCGGGCCAGGCGGACTGCGAACCGCCCGCGGCGAACCGATCGGCCCCGCCCCCCGCGAGACGGACTGGTGCATCTGGTGGGACGGTGATCCCCTCCGGGAACTCGTCGCCACCGCCCGAATTTGGAGGCGGGGTGGCCGTCGCACCGGCCCTGGCCTTGGTCGGGGTGAATTCGGTGCGGTCGGCCCCGGCGGCGGCCTGCCGCCGCGGGGTCCCGCGACGAGGGTGCTCAAGTGGAACCACGAGGCTGGGCTGTCGGAGCCGATCTTCGCTTGCGAGGCGGTGGGGGCGAGCCGTGGTCCGAACCTGCTCGGTGATCTTGCGGGCGACTGGCGGGAAGAGATGCTGCTCGCATCGCCCGATGGAAAGTCCTTGCGGCTCTACACCACCACGATCCCGACCGACCTGAGGATCACCACGCTGCTGCACGACCCGCAATATCGCCTGGGCATCGCCTGGCAGAATGTCGTCTACAACAAGCCGCCCCATCCCGGCTTCTACCTCGGCCACGGCATGACGAAACAACCGCGGCCGAATCTCCGGCTCCTCGGCGACGGCGAGGCCCTGCCCGCACCGTGAGCGGGTTCTGACGATCACACGCCCACGAGGGCCCGGAGTTCCGCTTCCATGCGGTCGAGTCGGCCCTGGAGCGAGTCCTTGATGGCTGCCAACTCGCCGGCGGAGCAGGGCTCGGCCGATGTAAAGAGGTAGAACTTGATCTTGGGTTCGGTACCCGAGGGTCTGGCGGCCACGGCGTTGCCCAGCGACGGAAACCGCCCCGCGGTTCGCACACCTGCCCCGGGCAGCCCGGCCAGGTCGAAGATCACGAGGTCGCTCTTCACGCCCTCGAAAGGCTCTGGGACGCCGCCCGGTGTCCAGGTGGTGAGGCTCGCCTGATCACGGGTGCGAACCACCTCGAGGCCGCCGCAGGCCGCCGGAGGTGTGGCTCGGAGTGTGGCCATGATCTCCTTCATCCGCTGCATGCCACTCGCCCCCGGCAGCATGATGTTGATCTGCCGCTCCTGGTGGCAGCCATGCCGGCAGAAGAGTTCGTCGAGGAGTTCGTGGGGCGTCCGCCCCTCCGCAGCCAGCGTCGCCGTCTGCTCGGCCATCAGGAGGGCGGCGACGGCCGCGTCCTTGTCGCGCACGTGTGTGCCGGCGAGATAACCGTGCGACTCTTCCGTGCCGAACACGAAGTGCTCGGGGCCGTGGCGATCAATGGCCGAACAGATCCACTTGAAGCCCACGAGCTGCGTGTCGTCCACCATCAGGCCGTGGGCCTCCGCCAGCCGGCGGACGAGGCCGCTGGTGACGAGCGTGGTCACCACGTAGTCGCCGGGCCGCGCCTGTCCCCGGGCCCGCCGGCCGGCGATCGCCTGCTCGCAGAGCAGGGCACAGAGCTGGTTGCCGGTGAAGGTCTGCCAGGGGCTGCCGGGGGCGCGGGTGAGCGGCGTGGCGGCGCCGAGCCGGTCGCAGTCAGGGTCACTGGCCAGCACGAGATCGTCGCCGGCGGCCAGCGCCTCGGCGATCGGTGCTTCGAGCACGGCGGGCACCTCCGGATTGGCCACGTGCCCCGGCACGTTCGGGAAGTCGCCGTCGGGCTGCTCATGGGGGCCGAACACACGCAGCCGCTCGAAGCCCGCCCCGCGAAGCACCGGCACCACCGCCGTCGCTCCGACGCCGTGGAGGGGCGAATACAGGATCGAAATGTCTCTGGGACCCGCCGACGCCTGCTCGAGCACCGCCGCCACGAAGGCGGCATCGACCTCCGCCTCGACGAACCGCACCCGGCCGGCCGCCACGCCCTCGGCGAAGGGCTCCCGCCGAATCTCGTCCACCTTCATCACCCGATCGATGATCCCCTTGTCGTGCGGCGGAAGCACCTGCACACCGCCCGCCCAATACACCTTCACCGCGTTGTCGCTGGGCGGGTTGTGGCTGGCCGTCACCATGATGCCGCAGGTGGCCTGCGTGAACCGCACCGCGAACGACAGTTCAGGGGTGCTGCGGTGGCCCCGGAGGAAGAACACCTTGAACCCGGCGGCCAGCAGCACCTCGGTGCAGAGTTTGGCGAAGTGCTCGGAGCGGTGCCGGGTGTCGTAGGCGATCGCGCAGGAGGGGGTCTCACCCGCGGGGATCACGCTCCGCACGTAGTCGGCCAGGCCCTGGGCGCTCTCGCCGATCGTGCGGTCGTTGATCGCATTGGAGCCGACGGGATACATCCGCCCCCGTCTGCCGCCGGTGCCGAACGGGATCACCGTCCAGTAGGCATCGTCGAGTTCCTTCCACGTGGCGGCGTCGATCGCAGCCGCCAGGTCGCTCGCGAAGTCTGCGTAACGAGGCTCGGTGAGCCAGGCTTGGATCGTCGTGGCCGAATGGTCGGTGAGCATGCCGGCCGCATGGGCGGCGGCGACCGCATCGAGGCGGCGGGTGAGCATCGGGTCGGCGGCAGTCATGAGGTTCTCCGGGAGCCGAGATGGGTGGCGGGGATTGTGACCCATCGCAAGGATCGTGTCTGCGCGTTTGCTCCCTTGGGGGTGGATGAAGGGGCGGAGGCGGCGTCGTCAGGTGGGTCGGGATTGCCCGTGCCCCGTCGCCGGACGTTCGCTGCGGGCATCGTGCCCTTCGCTCACTCGGATGCAGACTTCGCTGCGCAATCCTTGCTACGCTCGTCTGCATACGCCGGCTCTCGGGGCACGGGCAACCCCGACCTCGCAACCCGGTTTGAAGTGCGCCTTGAGCGCGTGTACCAATCGGCCTGTGGCGGCAGGCTTGCAGCCTGCCCAATGCGGTCCTGACTCGTCTTCAGCAGGTTGCCCCACCCTTCCGCGGACGCACACCCCTATACTCAGCGACCATGACCGAACCAGATAGCCGCCATGCCGAGTCTGCCGAGCCGTTGATCGTGAGCGTGTCCGGTCTCCGTGGCATCGTCGGGGCGACGCTCACGGCCGAGGTGGCCGCCCGGTATGCCGTCGCGTTCGTCGAGACGCTACCGCCCGGGCCGCTCGTGCTGGGCCGCGATGGTCGGGAGAGCGGGCCGATGCTGGCGGCCGCGATCATGGCGGCCGTGGCCGCGACCGGTCGCGAGGTGATCGATTGCGATGTGGCGGCGACGCCCACGATCGGGGTTGCGGTGCGGGAGCGGGCGGCAGCCGGCGGAATCCAGATCTCGGCGAGCCACAATCCCGCACGGTACAACGGCCTGAAGCTGTTCGCGGCCGCGGGTCGGGTGCTGACCGCCGCCGCCGGCCGGGACGTGCTCGCCGGCTTCGAGCGGCTGAGCGAGGCAGGAGCGAGGCTGCCGTCGGCAGGCCAGCCTGGCCGCTTGGTCTCGTACGATCCCACCGAGGCGCATGTCGCGCTCGTCGAACAGGTGGTGGACGTGGAAGCGATTCGCCGCCACCGGCCGCGGGTCTGGATCGACTGCGGCCACGGGGCCGGCAGCCGCGTGGCGTTGCCGCTGCTCGCCCGGCTCGGCTGCGAGGTGATCGCCGAGGGGGCCGAGCCCGACGGCCGGTTCGAGCACGAGCCCGAGCCGACGGCCGACAATCTCGCCGGCCTGCTCCCGCGAATCCAGCAGGCCGGAGCCGATGTCGGCTTCTTTCAGGATCCCGACGCCGACCGGCTCGCGATCGCCGATGCCTCGGGGCGGTATCTCGGCGAGGAGGCCACGCTCGCCCTCTGCGCTGAGGCGGTGCTGGCCACGACCCCGGGACCGGTCGTGGTCAACTGCTCGACGAGCGGCATGACGGCGGCGATCGCCGAGCGGCTCGGAGTGGCCTGCCATGTCTCGGCGGTGGGCGAGGCGAACGTCGTCGATCGGATGCTGGCGACCGGCGCCGTGCTCGGCGGCGAGGGCAACGGCGGGGTGATCGATCCGCGGGTGGTGCTCGTGCGGGACAGTGCCGTGGCGATGGCACTGGTCCTCGCCCGGATGTGTCGCGGCGATTCGCTCGTGCCCGTGGCTGAACTCGCCGCCGCGCTCCCGCGGTTCGTGATGCGCAAGACCAAGGTGCCGCTCGGGCCAGCCATCCGCGGGGCCAGCCTCACGGCTGGGCTTGAACGGCTCGTCGCCGCTTTTCCGGCTGCCCGGGCCGATCGGCTCGACGGCCTCCGCCTCGAGTGGCCGGGCGGCTGGCTGCTCGTCCGCGGCAGCAACACCGAGCCCATCGTCCGGATCGTCGGGGAGCAGGCAATCGGTCCGGAGGGCGAGGCGGCGGCGGCGGCCGGGCTCGATGCCGCGATCGCGCGGGCGGCAACCGCGATCGCGGGCTGATCGGGCCGGTCGGGCTACTGCCGAATCAGAATCTTCGACCCGGGCCCGAGGATGTCGAGGAGTTCGTCGAGATCACGGCTCGCGACGACGAGCGACGCTGGTGCCGCATCATCGGCCACGAGGGCCGGGTCGTCCGCGCCGTCGATCCGGACGCCGTCGGAGAGCAGAATCGTGTGGCCGGAGCCGACCCCGGAAACCTCACGGCGGATTTCGGCCACCGGCAGCGACGAGCCGACTCGGGGCAGGAACTCCCGCCCGATGACGACCGGAAAACTGCCGGCATAGGCTCCCCCGAGTTGCAGGCTCAACCGCCGGCGGGAGATGCTCACCACCGCGTCGAACGGGCCGCGGATCAGCTTGAGATGTTCTCCCGGCACCAGTTGCAGCGGATCGGAGACCCCGTTGATCTTGGCCAGCAACTGCCAGGAAACACCTAACTGAGCCGCGATGGCGGGCAGCGTCTCACCCGGGGCTACGACATGCGGTGGCAGCAGCAGATCCTGTTGCGAATAGATCACGGTGCCGGCCAATTGTCCGAGCAGATCCTCGAGCCGGTGGCTTTCCTCGAGCCCGAGGGACGGGTCGTCGTACCAGACCGACAGGGCCGTGAGTGCCTCGGCGTAGCGGCCGGCCGTGAGCTTGTCGTGGGCATCCGACCAGGCGGTCGCGAAGGCCGCCGATGAGGGGAGCGTCCCCGGCGGTGGCGGCATCTCGGGAGGAAGCGAGGCCGGTGGCAAGGCCGAGGTGGACAGTGTGGCAAGTCTTTGGGGCCGGTCTTCCCCGGTGCCCGACGGCACGGCCACATCGTCCTGGCCCGGCGGGGGTGCCGATTCGGCGGCGAGATAGGTGGGCGGCGCGTCATTCACGGCCGCGGTAGGCATCGCCGGCGTGCCGTTCGCCATCGCGGTAGCGGCTGCTCCGGCAGCAACGCCTCCAAGTGTGGCGGCCGCCAACGCGGGGCCACCGACCGAGGAATTCGGTGGCCCAGACTCAAGGGCGACCGCCGGTGGCGCCGCCGGGCTCTGGGACCCCGCCACGGAACCGCCAAACGGGTCGGTCGCCACGTTGGCGGCCGAAGCCGTTGGGCTGCCTGGCCCGTCAGACGAAGGGGGAGCAGCAGCCGGAGCGGCGGCAACGAAGGGGGGCGCCGGAGGCGGAATCTGAGCGACGGCTGGCTGGGCGGGTGGCAATTCCACGGTCGGGGCTTGGAACGCTGGTGCCTCTGAAGCGTTGGCGTGCGGGCTGGCGTCGGGCGACGGCCCTTTCTGCACGACCGAATACGCCCCGTAGAGAATCGTGCCGAACAGAACCAGCACGATCAGCGGCTTGATGGCTTCCATGGAATCGGATTCACGTTCGGGACGACGTCTGGACTGCGAACGGCTGGCCATGACAGCGGGTTCCGGGGCGGTCGGGAGCGACCGGTCCTCGGGGCCGCTTGCGGCGGGAGGGTAGGAAACTCGCGGGGAGCGTGCCAGACCGCTTCCCCGGCCGGTTCCCGGCCCGGTGTGAGACTGGGCAAAGTGGCCTTCTCTGGTGGGATGGGCGTATAGTCGACGGCCTCTGAAAGAGCCGAGGCGGATCCCACGGAGACGACACGCGATGCGTTCGCCTGAGGTCGATCCCCGCCGCGTGCGGGATGTCGTGGCGGTGGTCTTGGCGGGCGGCCGGGGAGCCCGGTTGGATCCGCTCACCCGCGACCGCGCCAAGCCGGCGGTGCCTTTCGGCGGCACCTATCGGATCATCGACTTCGTTCTCTCGAACTGCCTCAATAGCGGCCTGCGGCGGATTCTGCTCCTTCCGCAGTACAAGGCCCACAGCCTCGACCGGCACCTCAACCTGGGCTGGCACCGATTCTTCTGCCGCGACCTAGGGGAGTTCCTCGACGTGCTGCCGCCGCAGCAACGGGTAGACGAGCATTGGTATCTGGGTACCGCCGACGCCGTCTATCAAAACATCTATTCGCTGGAACTGGCCGCCCCCCGGCTCGTCGTCGTGTTGGCAGGAGACCACATCTACAAGATGAATTACCAGTCGCTCGTCGATGCCCACGAGGCCAGCGGCGCCGACGTGACGGTGGCCGCGCTTCCGGTGAAGCGGGAGGAGGCCGGGGAATTCGGCACGATGGAGGTCGATGCTTCGGGTCGGGTTCGCGGGTTTCGCGAAAAAGTGGCCGATCCCCCTCCGTATCCGGCCGACCCGAGCAAGGCGTTGGCTTCGATGGGCATCTATTGCTTCTCCGCCGACTTCCTCCTGGAGCAGTTGCGACTCGATGCCGGCGACCGTTGCAGCCGGCACGACTTTGGCCACGATCTGCTCCCACGGCTCGTGTCCAGCCACGGCGTGCAGGCCTTTCCCTTCCGCGACGAAAACCGAAAGCAGCATGCCTACTGGCGGGACGTCGGCACGATCGACGCCTACTACGAGGCCAACCTCGATCTCGTTGAGGTCGATCCCCAGCTCAATCTCTATGACGAAAGCTGGCCGATCCGCACCCACCACCCTGCGTACCCGCCCCCCAAGTTCGTGTTCGCGGGAGAGGGGGACGACGGCCGGCGTGGCGAGGCCACCGATAGCCTGGTCTGTCCGGGCGCCATTCTGTCCGGTGGCCGAGTCCGCCGCTCGATCATCGGCCCCGGGGTGCGGGTCAACAGCTTTGCCCGGGTCGAGGAGAGCATCCTGTGCGAGGGCGTCGTGATCGGGCGGCACGCCCTCGTCCGTCGGGCGATCATCGACAAGGGGGTTCGGGTGCCGCCCGATGTCGCGGTTGGGGTCGATCCCGAGGAGGATGCGGCCCTGGGCTTGACGGTTTCGGCCGCGGGAGTGACCGTGGTGCCCAAGGGCTTCGAGTTTGACACGACCGCGACCGGTCACTGGCTCGGGCCCGCCCGCCTCCGCTGAGAGCCGTTCCCGGCCCGACTCATCCGATGCCAAAGCGGAATGTCGTCATCCTCGTCGCGAGCCTGCTCGCCTCCCTGATCGCCTGGGCGGCCCGAGAGCGGGGCGGGCATGGCCACCGGTTCGGCGAACTGCTGACGGCCATCGAACGCCATTACGTGGGCGACGTTGATGCCGAGCAGCTCTACATGGCTTCGGTCACGGCGGCCGTCGCCCAGCTCGATGAGCATTCCGCCTACCTGCTGGATGGAGAGCTTGCACTCCTGGAATCCGCGCTCGACCAGACGTTCGCGGGCGTGGGGCTCGAGCTCTCCATCGACCCTGATCGGCGACAGCCGCTCATCGAGGCGGCGGTGTTCGACGGTCCGGGTTGGCGGGCCGGCCTCGACTCCGGCGACCGGATCGCGGCCATCGACGGGAGGCCAACGGCCGGTCTTCCGCTGCGCGAGGTGGTCGCCAGGCTCCGCGGTCCGGTCAATACTCCAGTACGGTTGCTGGTGGTCGAGAGCCCTCGGCACCTTCCCAGCCTCGATCCCACGCTCGAGCCAGCGGAAAACTCGCGAGAGCTCCTCCTCATTCGGGAGACCGTCGCCGTCGACACCGTCCAGGGAGATCGCCGCAACGAGGACGGGAGCTGGCAATGGATGCTCGAGGGAGAGCAGGGTCTGGCCTACGTACGGATCGAGAGCTTCGGTGAACGCACGGCCGCGGAGTTCGCCGTGGCCCTGGATCAGATCGCAGCGGCCCCTGAACTCGCCGGCTTGATCCTCGACCTCCGGGCCAATCCCGGAGGTCTGGTCGGTGCGGCTGTCGCCGTCTGCGATGCGCTTCTCGAAGATGGTGTGATCGTCGAGACCCGGGGCCGGCCGAACCCCGGAGCCGAGGCGGCGGCCTCCGCCGATGTTCGGCGGGCGATGCCAGGCGCCGCGCTTGCCGGCGTGCCGATCGCGGTGCTCGTGGATGGTCTGACAACGAGCGCCGCCGAGATCGTGGCCGCCTGCCTGCAGGATACCGGACGGGCCACGGTGGTCGGCAGTCGCACCTTCGGCAAAGGAACGGTGCAGTCACTCATCCCGCTTTCCGATGGCCGCGGCCTCCTCAAACTCACCACGGCCGAATACCTCCGCCCGAGTCACGAGTCGATCCATCGAAGGTCCGATGACGGCGACGACGCCCCCTGGGGCGTGCGGCCAGATCTGGGCTGTGAGGTGACGCCCACCGCAGAGGCGGTCGAGCGGATGCGGCAGTGGCGGCGGGCCCGCCTGTCTCCCTCCCGGTCTGCCCCTCACGCCTCGGCCTCCGAGGCCTTGCCCCGCGAGATCGATGCCGTGCTTGCCCGCGGCATCGAGGTTACGCGGGCGGCTCGGTGAATCCGGCCGCCGTGCGGATCTCGGCAGCAAGGAAGAAGCTGCCGGCAGCCACCACGATGCCCCTTCGGCCGGCGAACGCCTTGGCCCGTTTGAGGGCCGCAGCGGCCGTCGCGGCCCGCTCGGGTGACGGTAGGCCGGCCGCGGTCGCAGCAGCCGCGAGCCGGTCCAGATCGGCACCCCGAGGGTTGATCGTGTAGCGGGTCAGGATGACGTGATCAAACAGCCCCCGGGCTGTTGCGAGCATCTCGCGGAACTGTTTGTCGCGGCTGGCGGCGAACACGAGCACCCGGGGGCGATGCCGGTCGAGTTGGTCGGCGAGCGTCTCCAGGAGTGACTCCATGGATGCCACGTTGTGAGCCGCATCCACGATCACGAGCGGCCGCCGCTCGAGCGTTTCGATCCGCGCCGGGAGTCGCGCGGCGGCCAGTCCGCGTTGGATCGCGGTGGTCGGCAAGGGGAACCCGCGGCGATCGAGCAGGAATGCCGCCATCACGGCCAGTGATGCGTTGTCGGCCTGGTGGCGACCGGGCATGCCGAGTTCGGCCACGATCGGAACCTGCGGAGCGAAGGCGGCGGGCAGGACCACTTCCACGCCGCCGGGATCGGCGGAATCGGCGGCGGGCGGCAGGTAGGTCGCCAGGAAATCACGGCCGGCCTGGAACAACGGAGCCTGCCGCCGGCGGGCCGTCTCGGCGATGACGCCACGGGCGGAGGGCTGACTCGCGCCGCTGACGACCGGACAGCGTCGCTTGATGATGCCGGCCTTTTCGCCGGCGATCCGCCCAATCGTGCGACCAAGCAGCTTCATGTGATCGAGGCTGATGCTCGTGATCACCGTGACGACCGGCTGGCAGACGTTCGTCGCGTCGAGCCGCCCGCCGAGCCCGGTTTCCAGCACGACGATCTCGGCACCCGCCCTGGCGAAGTGGACGAATGCGACCGCGGTCATGACTTCGAACCAGGTCGGCCGCCGCGCCCCGCGGCGATCGGCGGCGAGGTCGAGTTGCGCGACGGCAGGTCGGACGATCCCGCAGGCTCGGGCCAGATCGGCCGTGGCGATCGGGATCCCATTGAGGCAGATTCGCTCCTCGACCCGATGGATGTGGGGTGACACATACCGGCCGGTCCGATAGCCCGCGGCTTCGAGGATCGCAGCCAGCATCGCCACGGTCGACCCCTTGCCCTTGGTGCCGGCAATATGCACGACCGGGAGTGCGCGATGCGGATTGCCCAGCAGCGCCAACAAACGCCGCATCCGACCCAACCCGAAGGCGGTGGTAGGCGAGCGGGGCGGGTTCCGCTCATAGTCCTGACGGGCGTCGAGCCAGTCGAGCAGAGAGGTCATCGCACCACGTTCGGGCACAGTGGGTGGTTTTCTCATCCTGCGCAGACTTCCCAGACAAGGGCCGGAAGCCTCCAGACTACCGTGGCAGGCGGAGTCGGCGAGTCACCGAGCTTTTCCCTCTTGACCCTCAACGATCCGGTCAAGACTCTTCCCGCCCTCTCGGAATCCGTACCCGTCCCGGTGCCTCGTATGCGGTCGATCATTCGCAGCCTGCTCCACCGCCTGGCGAACGCCGTGCTCGGAACGGCCGCGGCCACCGTCATCGCGGCTGAACCGGTCCCGGTCGTCGCCGTTGCGGAACCGCCCCCGATGTATCTGGCTGAGCCGCTCAGTGAGGCTGGTTTCAGCGGGCTGCCGAACTGCATCGACCCGGGGGGGACCCGCTGCTGGCCGCGGTGGTTCGCCGGTGCGACCGGTCTCGTGATGACCCGCACGCTGCCGGCTGGAGCGGCCACGATGCAGCCGCTGGCCGGAAGCCAACTGATGACCAGCGACGCCGACTTTGGCTGGCCGGGCGGTGTCGATCTCCACATCGGCCGGTGGTTTGGTGACCGGCAGCAGCATGCCGTGGAGATGATTTATTGGGGCGTCTACCAGATGGGCTCGTCGTCCACGCTGAGCGTGGACTCCGCAGCGTTGGCGGCAGCCGGTCCGCTCGGGATCGATGCGATTCCCCAGGCTCCCGGAGCCAGCGTGGGCGGCATTCCCGCGTCGGAGTTCCTCATCGGGGCCACCCAGCAGGAGATCACCCGGGCCGACGTGATCAACGACGTCGAGATCAACTGGATCTACTCGCTCTGGGATCGCCCCGAGTTTTTACCCCGCGAGCGAACCGTCAACCTGATGTGGCTGGCGGGCTTCCGGTTCTTTCAGGTCAACGATCAGCTTACGCTCGCCACCGGCTCGGGCGATCCGGCGATCGGCGCGATCGATTTCGGCGTGGCGACGAACAACAACATCTACGGCGGGCAGGTTGGGGCGAAGTTCGATTGGCGGATCCTGCCCCGGCTGCGGTTCAACGTGGTGCCGAAGTTCATGATCGGCGGCAACGCGATCACCAACACATCCTCGCTGGCCGGTGCGGACGGCACGCAGGCCAGCTTCGCCGGCGGCGCGCCGGCCCGGGCCTTTTCGGAACTCGGCGTCTTCTCCTGGCTCGGCTCGGTCGACACCGGCATCGCCTGGGACATGACCGAGAATTGGAGCCTGTGGATGGGATACCGGGTGGTCGGGGTGGGCAACATCGCCCAGGCGGACGCCCAGTGGCCGTCGGTCATCACCTCGCCGGCTTCGTTGTCGGGCATCGCCGCCGGCAGCGAAACGATCATCCACGGCGGCTTCGCCGGATTTCAGAGCCGGTACTAGGTGTACGGCTGCAGGGCCATCCATGGCCCCCGCAGCCTTGG
>CAYVNX010000003.1:0-18495 GCA_964453165.1 uncultured Candidatus Kuenenia sp.
AGCGGATGATCGTCTGCTGACTCACCTTGCAGATCTTGGCGGCTTCGCCGGTCGTGTACACAGTCTTCTGCATGTGCCTTACCACCCTCTCCCTAGCCGTGGTTGCAGCTAGTCAAAAAACGACGCCCGGGGGCCTTCTCAACGGAGAGAGGGTCCCGATCGCCTAGGCCTCCTTGCCATGAGTCGATGCCCTGCGTTCCCGGCGGTTCTGGGCAGTGGCACTCCGTGCCACGGTGACAGAGTCTGCGTATGCCAGGAAAACGGGGGAACGCTGCCAGGCAGGGTGGACCGCGTGACGTGGGCAGGGGAGGGGAGACGAATCCATTTCCTCGAGCCTCACTCCCTGCGGGCCATCCTTGCCAGACAACCCAACTCTACAGATCGCCCGCGGCACGAGTCAATATCGACCCAGTCGCCGCAAGTGCCGTGGCTGCAAGGGTTTGCGTCAAACGTCCCGAATGGTGGAAAAACCCCGTTGGCCCCGCCTTCGCAGAGTTCCTGCCCGCCGGCGCCGGGATCAGGCCGCAGGTGGAGCAACGATCTCCAAGAGTTCGATCACGGGCTGCCCGTCCAGTCCGATCAGGGCCACGCGGCCGAAGGTTTTCGCGCCGGGGGGGGCCTGCAACAGCCTCGCCAGCCAGGGGCCGGTCACGATGCTCAACAACTGAACGTCGTGAACGTCGCAGAGCAGTCCCGCGTCGAGGAGAATTCGGCCAAGGGGGGCGGCTTCGGTGCGAATCGCGGCAGCAACGTCGGGAGGCAGCCGGCCGAGGTCGATCCGCACGATTCCATGCTGCACCACGCGACCGTCGGCCCTGTGCAGGAGGATCTCCCGGGCATACGGGCCGTCGAGGCCATCGGTCCGTTGCACGACGCGAAGGCCGACCGGACCGCCGTGAAACCGCTCCATGGCCACCGTCATGTGCCGGGTGTGGTCCAGCAGCGTTCGGGCGGGCTCAGGGAGGTGCTCGGGGGCGATCGGATGAAGTTCGCCAAAGTGCTCAGACGAGGAGTGAAACACGTCCACGAGCGCCCTGCCTCGGGCTTGGGCGCGGTCGTCTGAACGCGCGGTCATGCCACGGAGACCTGGTCAGGCACTGCCAGGTCGAGCAGGAACTCGAGCACGTCACGCAGGCGCCGTAGCCGGCAGCCGGCGATGGCGTCCGCGGCGAGCCGTCGCTGATCCGCAGCGATGCCGGTTGCCCGGGATACCACGTCCGCCCGATCATAGATCTGCCGAGCCTCGAGCAGGAGGGCCCCGATCGCTTCGGACGGCATGTCAGTGCCGATCGCCGCGGCCGCGATCTCCCGCAGCCGATCGACGTCCTCCCTGTCGAGTCGTTCGATCGCCAGCGCCCACAGCAGGGTCGGTCGGCCACCGAGCAGGTCGCCGGCGGCCCGGCGATCGTTTTCGAGATCGCCGCCCCAGTCCTTGAGATCGTTCAGCACCTGGAAGCCGGTGCCGACATGGAGCGCGTAGCGTCCGATGGCAGCGACCGACTCCGGAGGCAGGCCCGCCAGTCGGATGCCCATCGCCACCGCCGCCTCGAAGGCAGGCGATGTCTTGAGCCCGTAGATCGCCAGCGCCTCAGCTGGCGAGAGCCCGCGGTCAGCGGCGTCTCGCCACCAGAGTTCGGCCCCCTGGCCCTGGGCGAGCCGGACATGGGCATCGGCGAGAATGCCCACAAGATCAGCGGTCGTCCGCGGCTCCACGCCCGGCAGAAGTGACACGAGCCGGTACCCAGCGCCGAGGAGGTAGTCGCCCGCGTTGAGGGCCGACGGCAGGCCCCGCTCGAGATGGAGCGTCGGTCGGCCGTACCGCATCGCGTCGTCATCTTCGATGTCGTCGTGGACGAGCGATGCCTTGTGAAAAATCTCGATGGCGACCGCGGCGGCCCGGGCCGCCGCCCGCGGTGCGGCGGGATCAGACACGGAGCCGCGGTCACTGCCGTCGGCCACCACGGCGTCGAAGGCGGCCAGCGTGACGAATGGCCGGAGAAACTTCCCGCCGCGGGAGAGGAAATCGGCCGACATGGCGGCCGTCGCCTCGAGCGGCGCGACCTCCCCCGGATCGAACCCAGTGGCTACTCCGCCGAACAGTCCGGGAAGATTCGAACGATCGGCGAGTTCGCTCAGTGCCGCTGGCGTGAACATCTCCGCCGCCTCGCGGAGCAGCGGCAGGTAGTCACCGACCGGGGCTGCCGAACCGCCGGCCACTCCCAACAGGCCGAGCACCCATTCGACGTCGATGGCGGCTGCTGCCAGCGAGTCAGCACACGAGTCGCCTGCTCCCTCCCGGTCGGCGGACGACTCATAGGGAACCGCGGCGACGGGGAGCGAGAAGGCTGGCAGCATGCCGAAGGCCTTCTCCAAGTCTTGGAGTTTTGCGATGCCGAGAATGCCGTCGTACTGCCCCGTGAGCAGCGATCCGATCGCCGAGATCGCCCTCGAGGTGGGTTCGACCGTCCAGCCGCAGTCCCGTGCGGCGGCCCAGATCGTCGCGAGGCCGCAGCCAGGACCGCAGGTGTTCGGCACACCGGAGGTCGCCCCGTCCGCAGCCCCGCACTTTGGGCAATCGGGCAGCAAGAGAAGCCTCCGGCCCGAACTTCCCATCGCGAGCCGTGGCCGCCAATACTCCGAAACGAGCGTGACCATCGTCCAGCCGGTTTGGTCGGCCGATCCGCCCGCTCGGGCGACGATTGCTTCAGCCACCCGGCGCAGCCCGGCGGCCGACCGGATCTCGGCGGGGACGCCGCCGGCAAGCCAGGAGGCCACGGTGTCGGCGGCAATGGCCCGGATACGCTCGCGAAGAGACTTGGAGGCCGGACAGGAAAGCCGGACGGATGGAGGCGCTGGAAGCATCGAGTTTCGCACCAAAACCTCTCGCTTTTTGTCTGGGTTCCGCATGCAGCCTTCGGGCGTGCCACTCCAGGAAAAACCGTAAAAACAGCCCGAACGTAACCTTACCAAAAGCCTGGGAAAGTCTGCCGCGGCAGAATGCCACAGCCGAAAGAACTGCGGGCGGGCATCAGCCGGGCTGGGGCCGAAACGGCGGATCAAAAAAGCGGGGGAGGAGGGAATCGACCTGGAGCAGTCCGGCCCGGGTGAGCCGAGGTTCGGGATCCACCGCGGCGAGAAGCCCGGCCTCGTGGAGCTGTCGCCATTGATCCGCCCACTCGGTGAGGGGGTCGATGCCGTGCCGGTCGCGGAGCCTTCGCGGATCGATCCAGCCACGTTTGAGCTGCAGCACCAGTTCGCGGATCAGTCGCTCGCGGGCCGACGGAACGAGGCCCCGTTGAATCGGCAGTCGGCCGGCCTCGACCGCGTCGAGATACGGATCCCAGTGGGTCTCGTTTTGATAATGAACTCCCGACACGTGGCCGAAGCTCGCCACGCCCAGGGCCACCAGATCGGCGCCTTCCCAGAGCATGTCGCGATACCGGAAGTGGACGCGGGCCGGATCTTTCACGAGCGTGTAGCCGCTCGAGATCGAATAGCCATGCTCGAGGAACCGGTCGAAGGCCCGGTTCACCCAGGCCCGCTTCGTGGGCCAATCGGCGACCGGCACCGTGCCGTCGCCATCCTTGGCCGAGCGAACGAAGACCGTGTTGAAGGGGAGCTCCATCTGGTAGATCGTGACGCTGTCGGGCTCGAGGGCGAGCGTCTGGGAGATCGTCTGCTCCCAGGTTTCGGCGGTTTCGCCCACCATGCCGGCGATCAGATCGACGTTCGTGTTGGGGAAGTCGGCAGCCTTGATCCAATCCCAGGCCCGGAGGATCTCGGCGGAGAGATGGGCCCGGCCGTTGGCCTCGAGGATCGCGTCGTCGAAGTTCTCGACGCCCAGTGAGATCCGGGTCATGCCGAGCGCCTTGAGCGCGTGCACCTTGGGTTCCGAGAGCGTGCCCGGTTCGCACTCGAAGGTCACCTCCTCCGCATCGTTCCAGCCGAAGCTCTCGTGAAGCCCTGCCACGAGCCGTTCGAGTTGCTTGACCGACAGGAACGAGGGAGTGCCGCCGCCGAAATAGACGTACCGCAGCGTCCGGCCGGCGACGGCCGGCCTGGTCGCCACCAGCCCCGCCTCGCGGGCCAGCGCCTGCGAATAGCGTTCGACGTCGGCCGCGGCCACGTCGGTGTAGACGCGGAAGTAGCAAAACTTGCACCGCTTGCGGCAGAACGGCACGTGGAGGTAAAGGCCAAGCGGTGCGTCGGTGGCCGGCGCGTCGAAGGCCTCCATCACCGCGGGCACCGCCTCCGGCGTCCAGCGGGAGAACGGCGGATAGTTGGCGACGAAATAGCTGCCCGGTTCGGTGGTGTCACTCATGGTGGGCTTTCGGACGGCCCGAAGCTCAGAGCCCGCGGGCAGCCAGCAGGTCGTCGAAGTCCCGGAGGTGATAGCCTACCTCGGCCCGGTCGAGCACGCGGCACAGGCCGCGAAGGGCGATGCCCATGCCGTCGGGGCCGCTCGTGCCCCCGAATTGGCCGCCCCCGCGGACATGGGGTTCGAGATCGACGAAGACGCCCGGAATGCCGCGGCGGGCGAGCTTCTTCGTCAGGGCGGGCAGCATCTCGCCCAGGTCGGCCAGAATCTTCTCGTGGCCCCCGGCGCCCTTGTCAGCGGGTACGAAGTGGGCGAGCGCGTCTTCCTCGACGTGCTTGCCGCGGGCCGCGGCCTTGACCGGCTTATAGTCTTTGACGTGAACCCAGCCGAGGCCGGGCTTCATCGCCTGCCATTGCTTCCAGACCTCGGCGGTGGAGAAGCCCTGCACGATCAGGTTGGCGGCGTCGAATACGAGTACGAGCCCGGGGTGATTCACCCGGCGATGGATCTCGGCCAACAGCTGGCCGGTTCGACCGACGAGGTTGGCCTCGACCTCCAGGCCGAAGGTGAGATCCGACCGATGGCAGGCCTCGGCGATCCGGCCGATCTGGTCCACCGCCTGTTCAAGGTGGTCTTCGGGAGCGGCATCCCGCGGGGGATAGAAGGAGAAACCCCGGATCAGCTTGGTCTCGAAGGCATGGGCCAGTTCGCAGGCGCGGGCCACGTCTTTGGCGAGGTATTGCTTGAAGGGCACGAAGGCGTTTTTCGTGCCGTCGGGCTTGTCGACGAGTTTCACCTTGCCGATCGGCGAGGCGATCGAGGCGACGTTCAGGCCGTATTCGTCTTCGAGGTGGCGGATCTTCTGGATCTCTCCGAGCGTGAGCTTCATGACGTTCTTCACGCCCTTGCCCACGTCGATGTTGCGGAGGCTGTAGTACTCGAGGCCCAGGGCCGCCAGGGCGGCGAACTGCTCGACCGCGGTAAGGTGAAAGGCTGCCTCGTCGGCAAGCGCGGAGAGCAAGACCTGGGATCTGGGCATGGGAATCTCGCGACGGGGTTTCAGAAGGCTGAACAGAAGGTCTCGGAACCGCGGGCGGGAAACCGCAGTCAGGAAAACGCGGGGAGGTGTTCGCCGGAGGGATGGGAGACCACGATCCGGGATCGAAGGCCTCCCCGCGGCGTGAATTCAGCCACGAGGGTCAGACGCCGGGGCTGGAGCACGGCCACGAGATCCTCGACGATCCGGTTGGTGACGTGCTCGTAGAAGATGCCCTCGTTGCGGAAGGCCTGGAGATAGAATTTCAGGCTCTTGAGTTCGACGCAGATCTGGTCGGGCACATAGCGGAGAATCAGGGTGCCGAAATCGGGCTGGCCGGTCTTCGGGCAGACCGAGGTGAACTCCGGGCAGATGTGCTCGATCAGATAATCCCGCCCCGGAAACGTATTGGGGAAGGTCTCGAACTGGTCTCGGGACGGCGGCGTATGTGTCATGGTGGGAAGAGTGTGCCACGAATCCAAGGCTCGCGAAAGCCGCGGCGGCAAAACGCGGGTGGACCTGCCAGGCTGAGTATGCTGATTGGTACGTCCGCCCCCACGTTCGGCAACCGCCGCATCGTGAGGAAGTCAATGAGCTCGCGGCGGCCTGGCCGTCGTCCGAGGTTCGGAGCGACGTCTCAGGGAACTCGGCGCGTGAGGCCGTAGCGGGAGAGCAGGCAGGCCGGCACGCCGATGGCGGCCACGTGGATCGGCCCGGTCCAGACAGCCGCAGCGGGATTGGCGAAGCCGGCCTTTTCGGCCACGAAGCTGACGGTCAGGTCGGCCCGCACGCAGACCCCCGGCGCATCGCCCGTGTCGGCATCGAGTCCAGACGGCACGTCGACCGCCACGACGCGAGTCGTGGGCGAGCCGCCGCGAGCGGCGTTGATCGCTGCGATCGCCGCGGCCACAGCGCCACGCGGGGGCCCGCTCGCCCCGGTGCCCAGGAGGGCATCGACGATCCAGGGCATGCCGGTGAGTGCGTGCTGCCAGGTCTGCTCGTCGGCGTCGGCCAGGCAGCGGATCTCCAGGCCGCTGCGTTCGGCGATCCGGAGGTTGACGGCCGCGTCGCCTCGATAGGCTTCCGCCGCCGCCGCCAGGAGAATCCGCACCGCATGGCCCAGGGCGGAGAAATGCCGGGCGATCACGAAGCCATCGCCCCCGTTATTGCCCCGGCCGCAGGCGATCGCCACAGGCCCCGCGGCCCGTTCGGCAGCCATCTGCCGCACCACTCCGGCGCCTGCGTTTTCCATGAGTACAAGGCCGGAGAGCCCGTAGTCATCGATTGCCAGCCGGTCGAGTTCCCGCACCTCGTGCCGTGTCAGTCGCCGCATCGCCGTCTGGCCTCTGAGTTCGGGTTCGAGACATTGCCGATCGGGTGTGCACCGGGGCTCAAGGCCGGGGGGCATATCCGACGGTTAGGAATCGTGGTGATGGAGGTGCACGGCCACGAACCGTTGGCGACGGTACACTCGATAAGACTTCGGGAACGATTGTGCGATGGATGCATCGGATTCTACGCTCGCTGCAGCCCTCGATGCCTTCAGCCGGGGCGACCCCGAGGCCGAAGAGTTACTGCTCGGGCACTGCCACGCCTGGCTGCAGGTGCTGGCCGAGAAAAAAATCCTTCCCCGGTATCCGGAGGTGGCCCGCTGGGACCGGCCGAGCGATCTCGTGCAGGATGCGACGCTGCGGCTCTGCTTCGCCCTGAGGGAGAAGCCCCCGGAATCGGAACGGCATCTGCTCAACCTCGCGGCCCTGAAGCTCCGGCAGGTGGTCGTCGATCGACTCAGGCACTATCGGGCGGGCCGCAATCCGCTCGCCCATGCCGGCACGAACGTCGTCGCTGACGAAGGACACTTGCAGGTCGAGGAGGCCGAAGATGCCGCGACGGGGCCGATGACCTACGACCGGTGGACGACCTTCTTTCAGGCCGTCGATGCCCTGCCGGAACTCCAGCGGGAGATCTTCCACATGACCTGGTTTCTCGGGGCCGATCAGGCCACCATCGCCCGGGCCTGCGACTGTTCGGTCGAGACGATCAAGCGGCACTGGCGGGAGGCGAAGGAATCGATCAAGGCGCTCGTACCAGATCCGCCCCGGGTCTGACGGGCCGGAGGGAAACCGGCAGGGCGTTCGCCGGCCAGACTCCCGCGATCGATGCGCCGTCGGTTGCGTCACCGAAGATCGCCATCCGCTCCCCTGCGGCAAAGCCGAGGCCGCGAATCGTGACCGGCTGCGATTGGTCGACGCTCAACTTGATTCTCCGAGGCCGCCCGAGCTCCGAATCCAGGCGGAAACTCTGGAGGCAATCGACCGCGTCTGCCTGTCCGCGCACGGCCACGACGAGCCTCGATCCCTCGGTCGTGAACGCGAGGGCGCGGGCCTCGCCCGCGAGCGTGACCTCGGCGGCGAGCGGTTCTTCCGTAGCGTTGTCGTACACGCGGAGTGTCTGGTCCGGACCGACCGAGGCGGTGCGATCGCCCGCCGGGCTGGCCGCGACCAGCACCGGCCCGCTGCCATGACCGGTTCCGATCGGCGTCGGCTCGCCCGACGTGACGGCCCACAGCCGCACGCTGCCGTCGGAGCAGCCGAGCAGGGCCCGGTCGTGTGCCGCGAGTCGTCGGTCACACGCCGGCGGATTTAAGGCGCTGCGTAACGCAACCATGCGATTGGTCCGCTGCAAGGCAACAAATAGCAAGCGAGAAAACAATCACTCCTTCGGGTTCTTGGCCGCCACCGGCGGCGATCTGTCTTGCGAATCGTGCGAGGCCTCCGGATGGCACCACGGCTTTAGTGGTTGCAGCTGCGGAAGTGTGTGGCTCACGAACTGTTCGTCCGAAGGGAACATGAGTGGACTTATGGCTTTCCTTGGCGGCACGGCGACGGTTTCAGACTGTCAATTCGTGCGCAATGAAAGCTGGGCAGTCAACTCGGCTGAAGGCACCGTGCATCTGTCTGGATGCACGCTACGGGATAGCGTTTGGGGGTGTCTTGCCACTAACAATGGCCACGTGGCATTCCGGGGCAGCCCGTGCCAGCTCAGCGGCTGTACCAAAGCGGCGTTCCAGTCCAAGGGAGGCGGCACCTTCGTCGGTCTCAAACCCACGCTGACTGACAACCGAGACGAATTCGAACTCTTCCCGGCCACAACGCCCGCGGATCAGGTCTTCTTCTGGGAGTGACCCGTGCGGGCCGGTCGCGACCCGGCCGTGGCAGAAACTGCCGCGGCCGGGTGACCGGCGTGGCAGGAGTCGCAGCGGCCGCTCGCCCGGCGGTTTCTCGCGTCGTGGGCCAGGTATCATGGTGGCATGAACGTCGCGGAGCGATTGACCGAGAGCCTGGCAGCGGAGATCGCCGCCGCTTTTCCCGAGCGGAAGGTGCACGGCGCCTGGTTGTTCGGGAGCCACGCCCGGGGCGAGGCCCGCCGTGACAGCGACATCGACGTGGGCCTGCTCTGCGATCAGCCGCTGGATCCCGTGGCTGTGTTCGATGCCGGGGGCCGGCTGGCGGCCCGGTGCGGGACGGCCGTCGATCTCGTCGACCTGCGTCGCGCGGGCACCCTCCTGCGGGTCGAGGCCACGCATCGCGGGCGGCCGCTGGTGCCGCTCGATCTCGAAGCCCGCCTGTTCGCGACCCACGCACTGGCCGATCATGCAGCCTTCGCGCCCCGCCGGCGTGCCGCGACCCGCGCCTTCCAGGAGAGAGTGCGTGACCGATGACGTCGTGATTCAGAAACTGGCGAGCATCGACCGCTGCCTCGAGTCGGTACGGCGATACGTCGCCGGCGACCTCGAACGGCTTGGCGATCCGATGGTACTCGACGCCGTGGTGCTCAACCTCCAGCGAGCCTGTGAGTTGGCGATCGACGCCGCGTGTCGGGAGGTGTCGCGGCGCGGACTGGGGGTGCCGGCCGACAGTGGAGATGCCTTCTCCCTCCTCGAACGAGACTCACTGCTCTCACCGGTGATCGCGGACCGGATGCGGCGGATGGTCGGCTTTCGAAACGTGGCCGTGCACGAGTACCGAAGGCTCGATCCCATGATCGTGCGGACGGTCGTCGAGCATCGGCTTGGTGATTTCCAGGATTTCGGCCGCGAGCTCATGGGCGGGGCGTGAGTCGTGTACCTCGGGATGCGTGGGCCCGCACTGAGAACCTGGCCCGGGAGGTGCCAATCGTGACCGTGGAGCGAGCATCGGAGAAATCGTCGCGCAGCGACGGTGGCACGCGGGGCGTCGTGCTGCTCTCGGGCGGGCTGGATTCGGCCACGGCGGCGGCCTGGGCGATCGGCCAGGGCTACACGCTCGCGGCGCTCTCGATCGATTACGGCCAGCGGCATGCGGTGGAACTCGCGGCGGCCCGCGACGTGGCGAAGGCCCTCGGTATCACAGACCACGTGACGCTCCGGGTCGACCTCGCGGCCTTCGGCGGCAGCGCCCTGGTGGATGCCACCGCGGCCGTGCCCAAGGGGCGAACCGACGCTGAGATCGGCACGGGGATCCCCTCGACCTACGTGCCGGCCCGCAATACCGTGTTCCTGTCGCTGGCGCTAGCGCTCGCCGAGACCCGCGGGGCCGAGGCGATCGTGCTGGGCGTCAACGCGATCGACTACAGCGGCTACCCCGACTGCCGGCCGGAATACCTGGCGGCGTTTCAGACGCTCGCCGCCCTGGCGACGAAGATCGGCGTGGAAGGCCGTGCGCCGCGGCTGCTCGCACCGCTCGTGGAACGCTCGAAGGCGGAGATCATCAGGCTGGGCCACTCGCTCGGCCTCGACTACGGGCTCACGAGCAGCTGCTACGATCCTGGGCCGCGGGGCGAGCCGTGCGGAGAGTGCGATTCCTGCCGGCTGAGAGCGGCCGGCTTCGCCGCGGCCGGGCTCGACGATCCGCGGACCGATCCCGCGCAGTGGCGGTGAGGCAGCCGGAGCGGGCCATGCGGATCGCCGAAATCTTCGCATCGCTGCAGGGCGAGGGGCTGCTCGCGGGCACGCCCAGCACGTTTGTCCGCACGAGCGGCTGCAATCTGCGGTGCATCTGGTGCGACACGCCCTACACATCCTGGGAGCCAGAGGGCGAAGACCTGTCGCTTGCCGACGTGCTCGAGCGCGTGCGGGCCCTGCCGCCCCGCCATGCCGTCGTGACCGGCGGCGAGCCGCTGCTCTTCGCAGAGGCCACTGAGCTCTGCCGCATGCTCCGTCAGGAAGGCTGGCATGTCACCGTCGAAACGGCCGGCACGGTGCTGCCCACCGGCCCAACAACCGGGCCGGTGGCCGATCTGATGTCGATCAGTCCGAAGCTCGCCTCGTCAGCACCGCCCCCCGACACGCCGGGGAATTGGGGGCCGCGGCACGAATCAGCCCGCCGGCGAGACGACGTGCTCCAGGCCCTCATCGCCCCTGGGTCGTATCAGCTGAAGTTTGTGATCGACTCGCCGGCCGATCTGGCCGAGTCGCTGGCCTGGCTCGACGACCTCGGGCTCGCCGCCGGGCGGATCGATCCCGGCCGCGTCTGTCTCATGCCCCAGGGGCGAACCGCGGCCGAACTCGCCGCCACGACCGCCTGGCTCGAGCCCGAATGCCACCGCCTCGGCTTCCATCTGGCGCCGCGGCACCATGTGGCCTGGTTCGGCCACACCCGCGGCACCTGACGCCGACCCCCTCGCCTTGGGTCAACTCCGGCTCACCGGCTCGGGGGCGGCAAAAGTCGCGTCGCGGGCGAGGATACGCCCCGATTGCTCCGCGAGCGTTCGCCGACCCCCTCGCCTTGGGTCAACTCCGGCCCACCGGCTCGGGGGCGGCAAAAGTCGCGTCGCGTCAGCTACGCGGCCTTGGGGGCGTGGCCCCGCGGGGCGAAGGCCAGCACGGTGGCTGCGCCGATGCCCACGATCAGCATGCCGGCCAGAAAGAAGGGACTCACGTCCTTGAGTGACACGCCCTGGAGCAGGCTCGAGGTGAGCGTGTTGATCACCGGAGCACACCCGAACACGACCGGCATCACCGTGAAGGGCTTGCCGCCCAGCGTGAAGGCGAGGATCGTGCCCAGGGCCCCGCAGGCGCCGAAGGCGCCCGCTGCCAGGCTCCAGCTCACGCCCGAGAAACTCCACGACCCTTGATCGCCGAGCGGACCCAACAGCGCGAGCGGTACGAGCACCGCGATCAGGAAGTAGGCCAGACCTATGCACAGGAGCGGTCGCAGCCGGCTGCCTCCCATCGCCGCCTGACCCTTATGCAGCACCGGGCCGTAGGCGCCCCACGAGAGCATCGCCAGCGCCACAGCCAAGAGCACCTCGACGAACTGCTCGGCCCGGCGCTCGAGCGACTGGGCAGCCCGGCCGGCGGCCGTCTTGGCTGCAGCGTCTTGGGCTGGGGCGGGCTGCCCCTCGGCCGCCGTTGTCTCAGCCGTCGCGGCCGGCTCCGCAGCGTGGGGGGCCGGCTGGGGCTTGAAGACGAGCACCGTCACCGCGCCGAGGATCACGAGCAAGAGTCCTGCCAGGAACGGGGCCTTGAGCTGGTTGAAGGAGCGATTCATCGTCGCCGTGAGCAGCGTGTTGATCACTGGCGCGCCGCCGAAGACCAGCGGCATCACGTAGATCGGCCGCCCGCCGAACGAGAGGGCCATGATCACGCCGAGGGCGCCGAGCGCCCCGCAGGCCCCGGCCGCGAGGCTCCAGATCACGCCGGTCATCGTCCAACTGCCCTTCTCGCCTCCGCGGGCGATCAACGCGGCCGGCACGATGACCGCGATCAGGAAGTAGGCGGCGCCGACGCACATGAACGGCCGCAGGGCCGAGTGCATCGCCTCCCGGCCGATGTGGAGCACCGGTCCGTAGACGCCCCAGCAGAGGGCCGTGAGCGCGATCGCCGCCAGCATGCCGAAGAACTGCATCAGAGTTGACTCCTCGAGGCCGCCAGGGCCGGTTCACGGGCCGCACCAGTCCGCGAAAGCATACCCAACCGCTGGTCCGCATTTCGGATAGGCGTGGCGACGACTTGGCAGAGAGGGCGAGGTAGGCTCGGGGGACGGCCAACGTTCGCGGACTGACGCCTCTGACATCGTGCAATCGTGCCGTTCTCGCCCAACGGCCCGGTGTCCCCGGACTGGCGTCCGGGGCTTGTATGAGGCAATCGTGGACTGTCGCGCCCAACGGTCCGGTGCCCCCGGATTGGCATCCGGGGCTTGCATGAGGCAATCGTGGATTGTCGCGGCCAACGGCCCGGTGCCCCAACTCACTCGGATGCGGATCAGCCGGCCCGGCTGGCCGTCGCGTGCTGAGCCAGCAGGTCGAGGGCCGTTCGCCCGACCTGTTCCACGCCGATCAGCCGCATGCAGTCGTGATGGCCGAGCGGGCACTCCTTCTGGCCGCAGGGCGAGCAGGCAAGTTCGAGCCGGATTTCGGCACAGCGAGCCGGATCGGACCGGCCCAGCCGGGGATCGACCGGACCGACGAGCGCCACGGTCGGCACGCCGAAGGCCGCTGCCAAGTGCCGTGGTCCACTGTCGCTCGACACCGCCAGACGACTGCGGGCGAATACGGCCTTGGAGAGCCCGATCGGCAGATCGGCCTCCTCGTGCATGCCGCGGACGGCTGGGTGACCGGCCTGCTCGACGACATCCCTGGCCTGGTCGCGGTCGCCCGGACCGCAGTGCACGAGCACGCGGGCGGCGGGCAGTCGCTCGAGGAGCCACGTGGCCAACTGGGCGTGCTTGGCTGTTCCCCAGGCGCGGGCTCGGCCGTTCGAGCTGTTGTCGTTGAGCACCACGAGCGGGCCAGCGCGTCCCGGAAAGAGCCGCTCGAGCAGGGCGTCGCCGGCCGCGAGGTCGGCGGCCGCGACGGCCAGTTCCACGCCGAGATCGCCCCGCGGCGCGCCGGCCGCGGCCACTACATCCATGAAGGCCTGTGGCGGCGGCACGATCGTGATCCGGCCGCGGTCGTCCCGGTGCTCCTGCGCCACGTCGGTCAGCAGCCAGCGTCGCCAATGGCCGGCCGCTCCGACCCGCCGCCGGGCGGCTCCCCGCCACGCGAGCGCCGCCGCCGACAGGGAGTTGGGCAGGATCAAGGCCAGGTCGGCGCGATCGGCCCGCAGGGCTCGCGCCGCCGCGGCGAAGCTCGTCTCGGTCGATCGCCGGTGCCGGTCATAAAGGATCGTCCCGTCGAGCCAGGGAGTGCCCGCGAGCAGATCGGCGATCACCGGCCGCATCACGCCAGTGATCCGCGCCGCCGGCGCGAAAGCGCGGAGGCTGCGGAGCGCGGGCGTGGCCATGACGGCGTCGCCCACCCAGCGGGGCATGATGACGGCGATGTGCATGCCGTCACGGTAGCCGGTGGGAACGGCTGCTGGCGAGAGCGGTTTCGCGGCACTCAGTTCTGCGGCGGCCGGGTGGGGATCGTGCCGCGGCTCGCGGCGACCGCGGCCGCCAGCGCACCGCTCGCGAGCGTGACGGCGACCGTGATCCCGATCCAGACGAGCGGCAGCTGTGCCTGTCCGCCCGCCATCGCCGGGGCGACGGCCAGCGTCGCGGCGGCGATCCCAGTGGCGAGGCCGATGAGCACCGTCACGAGCGTTTCGAGCACGAGCATCCAGCGGACTCGGCCCAGCGTGAAGCCCACTGCCCGCAGCACGGCCAAGGGCCCGATCCGTTCGCAGACTCCCTGCAGTTGCACGGCCGCCACCCCTGCCGTGCCGAGCAGGAGCCCGAGCGTACCGAGCACCTGAAAGCCGGTCAGAAACGTGTTCTGAACCGCCTGGAGGCTCGCGAGCCGTTTCGTCGCCGCCTCGATCGCCACGCCTGCGTCGCTCCACGCGGCCGCGAGGGCCGCCGGCAGGCCGTTTCGCTCTGCGGCCGGGAGGTCCGCGGCATCGACCAGGGCCATGCCGTAGCCGGAGCGGTCGGGAAACATCCGCTCGAAATCCCGCTCGGCGACGATCACTCGCCCCTGAAGAATGCCCGGTTCGAGCAGGCCGACGATCACGCAGTCGACGAGCTTGCCTTCGTCGTCGGGCACGTTGAAGTGGCTGCCGATGCCGCCGAGCTTCAAGGCCCACTGCGCCGTGGCCTGGTCGAGGATCGCGGGAATCGCGGCGTCGGTCTGAGCCGCGCCGAGCAGCCGCCAGGGATTCACCGGCTCGGACGCTTCGGCCGGCACAGAGGCATGGTCGAGAAACGTGAAGCCGCCGCGTGCCACGAAGTCTGGCCCGACACCGACGACCGTGGGCCGCAGCGAGGCGTAGAGGTTGGTGCAGGCGGCGTCATCGCCGTCGCTCGTGCGGAGCCTGGCGATCGAACAGCCGGCGAGGATTGCCTCCTGGCCGGCCGAGAGCCCGAGGGTGCCGCGGGTCTCTGGATCGGCGGGATCGAGACTGGTCGGTGTGCCGAAGGTCACGATCTCGCTCCAGCCGCCGGTCGGCGAGGCGCGAGCCGTCGCGTCGGCCGGTGGCCGCTGGGCGAACGACGAGACGGCCACGATCAGGAAGGCGGCGGCAGCCACGATCGCCGCGACCGAGAAGGCCCGCGCGGGCGCGAAGGCGAGATTGCGGCGGGCCAACTGCCCGAGGGAGCGAACGCTCGCCCGGGGCGGAGCGGCTGCCAGCCAGAGTCGCACCGATGCCAAGAGCCCGACGAGCCCGCCGAAGCCAGCGGCGAAGAAGAGCCCGATGGACGCCTCCGCCGATGAGGCCCGGCCGGCGGCCGCGGCCGCCGCCGCAATGGCCAGGCCGATGGCGGCGAAAGCCTGCGTCAGTCGGCGAGGGCGACGCGAGGCGTGCCCCTGAAGATCACCGCCGCGCAAGAGTCGCAGCGGGGGGATCGCGGCGGCCCGCCAGGCCGACCAGCCCAGCGTCGCCAGCGAGATCACAAGCGCGGCTGCGGCCGCGGTCACGAGCCTGCCGGCGTCGGTCGTACCGCCGGCGAAGGCACTGCCAGCGCCAGCCTCGACCGTGGAGGTCCAGGCCGACCCGAGCCACGCCAGCAGAGCCCGGGCCCAGAGCGGTCCGAGCAGTGTGCCGGCTCCCACGCCCACGGCCGCCGCGAGGCCGCCGACGGCGAGCAGGAGCTGTGTGATGCGGCTCGGCGGAAACCCGACGGCCGCCAGGATCCCGAGCTCCGTGCGGCGGGCGGCGACGAGCAGCGCGACGAGCAGCCCCTCGAGCAGCAGCCCGGCACCGAGCACGAAGCTCGAGAGCGCGAGAAACAGGGAGCCGAACGGAGTCGAGCCGCGGGAGGCCTGCAGGGCCTCGGCCCGCAGCGGTACCACCCGGAGCCCGGCCGACTCCGGCGGGATCTCGGCAGCCAGTTCGTCAGCGATTGCGGCAGGGTCAACTCCGTCACCGATTGGCACGAGCCAGGCGGTCGTCTTCCCGAATCGGCTTCCGGACAGACGGCGGGCCGTCGCGAGCGACACGAATGCCTTGGGGGTCGCGCGATACTGCTTCCAGTAGCGGTCGTCCTCGTCATGCGGGGGCGTGGAGCGGACCCTGCCGGCGTCGAAGGGGAAGGGGGGATCCCAGTCGGCGATCGATGCTTCGTCGGTGATCCCCTCGACCTCGGGCACGAGTTCCCTGGCCACGGCAGCCCCGCGCATCGCCGCGATCCCGGTGATGGTCAGATCGGCCGAGGCCTCCACCACGCGGCCGCCCTGTGTCTCCGGCGCGAAGAACGTGACCCGCAGCGTGTCGCCGACGGCGACCGGCCGGCCCTGGGCGGCGAGGTCGTCGGCCAGCCAGCGGTTGATCAGGATGCCGTCGTCGGGCGGGACAGGCAGCACGGCGCCTGCGTCGTCCACCAGATCGCCGACCGGCAGCCCGCACGACTCGATGCCGAGGACGGTCGAGTAGGGAACGCTCGCGGGGGCGGGCCTTGGGCCGTCGAGCGGAGTCAGGGCCGTCGCCAAGAAGGCGAGGGTGGGCTGGCCGCCAAGCGGTCCGAGGATCGCCGCCGCCGTCTCGTCCTCGGCCGGCGAGAGCACGAGGCGGTCGGCCACCAATCGCAGGCTCGGCGGTTCCGTCGCCGTCCGCTCGAGCGCGAGGCCGAGGTCGGTGAGCGTGGGGCTCACCGCATCCCGCAGCCACGCTGCCGCGTCCCCCTGGACCGGCCGACCCGCCGCAAACGCCACGTTGGCCACCCCGCTGCGCCGCAGGATGGCCTGGGCTTCCGCCAGCGACATGACGATCAGCGGGCCGGTGGCCTGCACGGGTCGCAGGGAGAAGCTGCCGAGCCCAGCTGCGGGGAGCACCGCCGCCACCGTCAGTCGCCGGCCATCCGACTCGCCCGACCGTCGACCGAGCGGACTGTCGGCCGGCACGAGGGATCGACGCGGCAGGCGGACCACGAGGGCGTCGCCCGCCGTCAGGCCGAGGCTGTCGGCCAACGGTTGATTGACCAGCGTCCGGGCGGGGGCCAGGGGGGGCGGCGGCGGCTCGAAGCCGAGGCCGGCAGGGTCGTTACAGGCCAGGAGGGTCGCTCGGGTCGTGCTGCCGGAGGCCGACACCGTGACTGGCAGAACCAGCGCGGAGACGAGCGGAGTGGGACCGCCGGCGGTGGCCCGCGTCTGCACCCGCTCGGTCAGGTCGGTGGTGAAGAACCGTTCGCCCATCACCGCCGCCTCGATGCGGCCGAGCCGCCCCACGGCAAGTCGGCGGAGCCCCGCCTCCATCGAGCCCCCCACGCAGAGCGCGCCGGCGATGGTGGTGGCCACGACTCCGCAGGCGGCAGCCAGCGCGGCCAACTGCGGCCACCAGGCTCGAGCGAGGATGACCGCAAGCCCGAGGAGCGATTGACTCGATCTTCCCTCGGGTGCGGTCATGGTGCGAGCCGCCCATCCACGAGGCGTCGCACGCTTCCGACGCGGGCGGCCAGCGGTTCGGCGTGGGTGACCGCCACCAGCATGCTTCCATCTTCGCCCGCAAGATCGACGAGCAGGTCGGCGACCCGGGTCGCCGAGTGCGAGTCGAGTTGGCCGGTTGGCTCGTCGGCCAGGATCAGCCGCGGCGAGAGCAGCAAGGCCCGGGCCACCGCCACCCGCTGGCGTTCGCCACCAGAGAGCTCACCGGGCCGGTGGTGCATCCGTGCGCCGAGTCCGACCCGCTCGAGGAGCCGCTGACCCCGGGCGGCGATTTCCCGCGGCACTCGGCCGGTGGCCAACGCAGGCACGAGCACGTTGTCGAGGGCCGAGCAGCCGGGCAGGAGATGATGCTCCTGAAACACGAACCCGATCCGACGATTGCGATAGGCGGCCCGGTCGGCAGCCGAGCCGGCAAACGGGTCGACCCCGTCGAGCAGGACCTGGCCTGTCGTCGGTGATTCGAGGCCGCCGAGGATCGCCAGGAGCGTGCTCTTGCCCGACCCGGACGGGCCCATGATCGCCAGCCGTTGGCCGGGCTCGAGCGAAAACGAGACGTCGTGGAGCACCACGAGGTTTTCGCCAGCTCCCGGGTACGACTTGGAGATGCCCGTCACTTCGAGCATCGGCCACCTCCCCTCGGCTCACGCACCGCGAAACTCGGACAGCCGGGCGACGATGTCATCGGGGATTGGCACCGCTTCCGGCTTCCGACCGGGGTGCATGCGGCAGCGGACGGCCACGACGCGGCCGCGGGCGACGTCGCGGCCCGCCTGGCTGAAAGCGAAGCCGTAGGTGACGCTGCTGCGTCCGACCGTCTCCACCACGACGGCGATGTCGAGTTCCTCGCCGAAGCGCGCGGCCGACACGTAGTCGCAGGCTGCGGAGACCCGCGGCCAACTGGTGTCGATTCCGTCGGTTCCTCGATCGACCACGTCGACGCGTGCCGCGCGGAGGAGTTCGTGTTCAGCCGACTCCATCCAGAAAAAGAAGGCCGAGAAGTGCACGATTCCGGCAGCATCGGTGTCGCGAAACTCCACGCGACGGCGGGTGAGGAGCGGTGGCATGCAGAACAGGGCCCGGGGAGCCTTCGGACGGCGACATCCCGCAGCGAGCGGGCACCCCTCTGAGACTACACGGGCCAGGATGGCCGTGCAGGCGGGAAACGCTGCCGGGCTGGATGCCCGGCCCCCACGCTCAGACTGCACGGGCCAGGATGGCCGTGCAGGCGGGAAACGCTGCCGGGCCGGATGCCCGGCCCCCACGCTCAGACTGCACGGGCCAGGATGGCCGTGCAGGCGTA
>CAYVNX010000003.1:18595-53819 GCA_964453165.1 uncultured Candidatus Kuenenia sp.
GGATGCCCGGCCCCCACGCTCAGACTGCACGGGCCAGGATGGCCGTGCAGGCGTACATCAGTCTGCCACGTACGGCAGCAACGCCATGAACCGGGCCCGCTTGATCGCGCTGGTGACCGCGTGCTGGCTGGCCGCCGTGCAACCGGTCTTCCGACGGCCGGTGATCTTGCCTTGGCGATTGATCAACTTGCCGAGCAATTCGAGATCCTTGTAATCCACGTACATCGGCCGCGGCCGGGCGCCGTCGATGAAAATGGGATCCCGCTTCTTGATCTTGGGCTTCGGCTTGGCCTTCTTGCGGGCCATCTTGGCGGGCTTGGAACGGGGTCCAGCAAAGCTCATCGTGGATTCGTCTTTTTGCTTTGGCCGGAAAAGCGGCCAGGAAATTGGAAGCGACCTCGATGCCTCGATCGAGATCCGAATGAGGATGATACACGGTAAAAACGATCACGGAAGCCGGGGCAAAAAACCACCGGCTCCCGTGAATGCCAAGCACGTGTGCCGCGAAGTCCACGAAGCGTGGCTCACAGCAGAAGGCACGCGATCAGTAGCGGTCGCCGCCGCCGCCGTAGCCACCACGGCCGCCGCCGTAGCCACCACGGCCGCCGCCACCACCACCACCACCGTAGCCACCGCCGCCGCCGCCGCCGTAGCCGCGACCACCGCCGCCACCGCCACCGCCGCCACCGGCACGGGGCGTCCGCTCGCGGGCCTCGTTGACCGTCAGGGGCCGGCCGTTAATCTCGTGCCCATTCAGAGCAGAGATCGCAGCCTGGAGGCCTTCGTCGGTCTCCATTTCAACGAATCCGAAACCGCGGGAGCGACCGGTCTCACGATCCGAGATCACTTCCGCGCTGCGGACCGCACCGTGAGGCGCAAACATCGCTTCAAGATCCTGAGACGTGGTGGACCAAGGGAGGTTCCCCACGTAAATCTTCCGAGCCATAAAACTCTCAACCTCGAGAAAATGGGAACTGAATCACGAGCCAAATCGACTGCATCGACCTTCGCCGGAGCACACGCCTCAGTTCCCCATCAGACCAGAGTGCGGACGAGAGTCTGTCGAACGTCCGAAAGAATAGCATTTTTTCCAGATTCCCACAACTCGGCCCGGTGGCCAGGCGAAGCCCGGGGATTGGGCCGGAATCCCGTTCGGCACGGTCACTGCCGGAAACCTGTCGGACAAGAAAGCGAAAAAAAGCGCCAGACGCGAGTCCGGGGACGTCAGGCTCCGGCCAGCTTCCGGGCATCGCCGAGAAGGGCGTCGACCTCGGCGTCGGTGGTGGCCCAGGAACACATGAACCGGCAGCCCCCGGAGCCGATGAAGTCGTAGAACTGCCAGCCCTCGGCCCTGAGTCTTGCGGCAAGCGACGTCGGCAGGCGGGCGAAGACGGCATTGGCCTGCCGCTGCCCCAGCACCTCCACGCCGGGAAGGTCTCGGAGGCCGGCCTCGAGGCGGGCGGCCGCGGCGTTGGCTCGGCTCGCATTGGCCAGCCAGCCACCGCTTTCGAGCAGTCCAACCCAGGGAGCCGTGAGATACCGCATCTTGGAGGCGAGGTGGCCGGCCTGCTTGCACCGGTAGGCAAACTCCGCGGCGAGCGCCGTGTCGAAGAAGACGATCGCCTCCCCCACGCCCATGCCATTCTTGGTGCCACCGAGGCAGAGCACATCAACCCCGACGTCGCGGGTGATGCGGGCCGGTGGCACACCGAGCGCCGCGGCCGCATTGGCGAACCGGGCGCCGTCCATGTGAAATCGCAGCCCGTAGCGGCGGCAGGTTTCGCCGATCGCGGCCAGTTCCTCGATCGAGTAGACGGTGGAGAGTTCGGTGGCCTGGGTGACGCTCACCACCCGCGGCTTGGGGTAGTGGACGTCGCGGCGGCGTTCGACGGCATGTGCGATGCCCGCGGGCTCGAGCTTGGCGTGCTCACCTGGCAACAGCAGGAGTTTCGTGCCGTTGGAATAAAACTCCGGAGCCCCGCACTCGTCGGTCTCGACGTGGGCCAATTCGTGGCAGAGGATCGCGTGATACGACTGGCACATCGCGGCCAGCGCCAGCGAATTGGCCGCGGTACCGTTGAAAACGAAGAACACCTCGGCCGGGCCGCCAAACATCTCGCGGATCAGGTCACAGGCCCGGGCCGTCCAGGAATCGTTGCCGTAGCTCGGTAGGCAGCCGGCGTTGGCCCGCGCGAGGGCCTCCCAGGCCTCCGGGCAGATCGGAGCGGTGTTGTCGCTGGCGAACTGGCAGCCGGGAATCACGGGGCGGGGCACGGGGAAATCTCAGGATGGGAGGGCTCGGAAACGAACCCTCCCATCATAAACACGTTCCGCGAACGCCATCGATCTGCTGCTGCGCCCCTTAGCGTGCGCGGCGGCGACGAATCGCTGCGCCGAGGGCGACGCCAGCCGCCACGAGAACTGCGCCGGTCGGTTCCGGCACGGCCGCAACACCGCCGGAGGCCGAGGGGGCAGCCGGGAAGTAGTTGCCCTGGCCGTAAATGGCGGCGGTGTTGATCCCGACCAGGTCGAACACGTTGGTCACGCCGTCGTAGTTGAAATCACCCTGGCTCCAGACGCTGGCTGTGCCCGCGCCGTACTTGCCGGAACTGTTGATGCTCACGAGGTCGAATACGTTCACCTGACCGCTCAAATCGACGTCGCCGGCCGCGGCGAACGACACGCGGGCCGAACCGTCGCCGGCCACGACGTAGCCCACGGCCCGCGTGCCACCGGCGGCGGCGGCGGTGCTCGACATGATGCCGGTCGTGCCGTTCCAGCCGCCGTTGTTCCGGCCAGCGATGATGTCGGCCCGAAGGTCGGCCGCCGGGATGCCACCGGCTGCGATGGTCACCTGGCCGGCTCCGAGGTCGAGCCGTCCGCCGCCCGCGGTCTGCTCCACCGTCAGCCCACCGATGCCCACCGTCACTCGGGCGTCCTGCACGAGCGACATCTGGCCACCGGCCGTGACGCTCACCGTGGGCGAACCCGAGATCGTGCCGGCGTTGATCGCCAGGGCGGCGATGCCGGTGGTGGCGTTGACCGCGATGGAGGCGCCCGAGAGCGTACCGCCGTCGACGATCACCGAGGGAGCCTGCATCGTCGTGCCGGATGCGACGGCCAGCGTCGCCCCCGTGTCGACCGTCACTGGGCTGGCCGCCAGGGCGGCGGCAGTCGCCACCTGGAGCGTGCCAGCCGAGACGGTCGTCGGGCCGGAGTAGGCGTTGGCCGCATCGAACACGAGCGTGCCGGCACCGGTCTTGGTGACCGAGTTGGCCGAGGCGATCGTCGGGTAGCCGGCCTGGGCCTGGGTTTGCGAGCCGGATGGCACGTCGATCACGATGTCGGTCGGCCCGGAGCCCGGGGTGAACACCAGGTTTAGGTCGTTGCCCGCAACCGCCAGGCTAAAGGTGCCGCCGCCGAGATCGTTGGAGAAACCGGCCGTCCCGTTCGTCGCCGCCGCGTTGATCACAAAGGCGTCGCTCGAGAAGCCGGTGATGCCGCCGGCGGCCGAGGCGATCGTCCAGGTGTAGCCCTGGGTGGGGCTGAAGTTGATGGCGTCGCCGTTGACGTCCGGCCCCGTCGCGGACAACGACCAGAGGTTGACCTCGAAGGGGTCGGCGCTCGTGGCGGCGATGTCGAGCGCGCCCCCAACGCTGAGCAGATCCCAGCCCGGTGCCGCCCCGGCGGTCCCGGTCGCGTCGACGATCTGCCAGTTGTAGCTGCCGCCGCCGGCCCAGTTCACTCCCTGGGTGACGGTCAGCGTGCCGAGGTTGGAGCCCGGGGACACGGTCGACCCCGAGAGGAGCGACAGGCTGCCAGCGACGGTGCCCGCCCCGGCGATCACCTGGTCGGCCACGACGCCGAATCCCAAGGGCAGTTGGGTCGCATCGAGCGTGCCGGGGGCGAGGATCGTGATATCCGGCGGTTGGCCGACGATCGAGGCCGTCGAGGCGATTGTGAGCGTGCCGTTGTTGACGAACAGCGGGCCGCCGCTGATCGTGCCGCCGATGACGAGGGTGCCGGCGCCCGACTTGGCAGCCCCGTTGGGAGCGACCAGCCCAGCCGTGATCGTGGCGGTCATGCCGCTCTCGACGAATGCGTTGTTGGTAAACGTGTCAGCGCCGTCGAGCGAAATCGTGTCGCCGGTGAGTTCATAGCCGTCGGTGACGAACGACAGACCGCGGCCAACGCTCGTGCCGCCGGCGGCGACGGTGACCACGCCGCTCGTCTCGCCACCGAAGTAGGCATTGGCCTGCGGCTGCCAAGCCGACGCTCCATAGGCCCCCCGCCAGGTGAGGCTGACGGCATCCCAGATGCCGCTGCCGCCGAGAGTCACGCCATCGGCGGCCCAGCGAAGCTGGGTGTCGGGATCGGGGGCACCGAAGCGGAAGACCGAGGCCCGCCGATTGCCGAAGTCGAGCACGGCGAGCGTCTGCGAGGCGACGTCGAAGCTGAAGTCGTAATAGCCCGTGGATTCGAGATCGAGGTCATCGAGGAAGTTGTAGGTGACCGTCTGGGGCGTCCCAGAGGTGGTCATGATCTCATTGGCCACCGAGAAGAGTTGGCGGAAACCACCGTCGTCTCGGACGTTGTAGATCACGAGGTCGCCGTCGACGGTGTCGTTCATGACGGCGATGTTTTGACCGATGGCCAGACCCTGGTAGGTGCTGTAGAGGACCGACTTGGTGCCGCTCTCGTTGGGCCCGGTGCGCACCGCCTTGGTCACGGTGTTGTTGACCCGGCCGAAGATGTCGCCCGTGTTGAGGTCGAATGCGATGTCACGGGGCACCGTGATCGGGGCCGGCTGGATGGCCGGGTTTGCAGGATCCCAGTACTGGAGCCCGGCCGGCACCGGCGCATCGGGCGCTGAGGAGAAGCCATAGATCGCTGCGCCGGTCACGGGGTCGTTGACGGCCCGGCGGAGCGCGGATCCGGCCACGCCGCCGCCGAAGGAGCCCCAGCCGATGCCGCTACCACCCTGGCTGGTTCCTCCGACGACATAGCCAGGATCGATCGCCACGCCGGCGCTGCCGCGGCCAGCAGCCGACCAGAGCGGCGTCGGAGTTGCCGACGAGACGTCATAAGCGGAGAGGTTGCCGGGCTGCTCCGGGTCCATGTCGACGGTGGCGGCCAGCGTGTTTCCCAGGAGCGTGATGCCTGAGTAGCCCCGGCTGAGCGGCGCGTTCTGAATGTTGAACGCATTGGTGAACGATGGCTGGAAGACGATCCCGGTATCGGTGGCGTCGAGCACCTCCGTGATCCCGACCGGTCCGGAGCCGTTGTTGAAGCCGGCGATGAACATCCGCGAGCCGTCCCAGGCGATGGCCGAGGGATTGCTGCCGATGAAGACTGGGTTGGGGCTGCCTTCGATCGTCGCGTTGCTCGTGCGGTCGAGCCAGAAGCGGGAGATCTCGGTCAGCTCGACACCGCGGGCGGCTGGCTGCGGCAAGCCGATCGTGATCGCCGCCGCGATGGCGACGAAGCCGAGCGGGCTACGGGCGCACCGCGTGGAGAAGGGGAGTCCTGGCCGGTGGATCGTCATGACAAGCACTCCTAAAGAGAGGTTCCCTACGTTCAACATACTCGTGAATTGCATTCCAAGGTGCGCCGCCTCAGGGGGGTGCCCTATTCAGGGTAAGTTTCAATGTCGGTCAGAAACCTCGAGCGGCGGGTGACGAAGTCACGGAGCGATCGCGTGGCGATCGTTCGCACCGCGTCCGCGTCGTCTCCGTTGACGATAGCGTCGAGGGTGTCGCCATCGAGCAGGAGGGTACCCAGTTTGGCCGTTTCCCAGGCGTCGCGGTGGAGCCGGCGAATCGCAACCGCGATTTCCAGGCCGGTCCGCACCGGTTCGAAGTGCTCGCGGTCGGTGACGATGATGTTGACGCCGCCGCACTCCGCGCCGGCGAACCGGCTCGCGGTGGGCGTGAACCGGATCGGCACGAACACCACGCCCGGAATCCGACGGGCGGTCAGGGCCGCCGCCAGACCGCGGCCGTCGAGCCAGGGCGCTCCCACGACCTCGAAGGGTGTGTCGGTGCCGCGGCCGACCGACAGATTCGTGAATTCGAGCAGGCCGATGCCGGGATAGAGAAACGCCTCGGCCAGGCTCCGCATATTCGGCGACGGATCGACCCACTCGAGGCCGGTGGCGTCGAAGGCATCCCGCCGGCGCCAGCCCTCGCAGGGAATCACCACGAGGTCGAGATCGAGTTCGAGTTCCGCCCGGAACATCCGCGCCAGTTCCCCCACGGTCATGCCGTGTCGCAGCGCGATCGGATGGCAGCCCACGAACGTCTCGCTGCCGGCGGCGACGACCGGGCCGGCCACATCGATTCCGTTGATCGGATTGGGACGGTCGAGCACCACGAACCGCAGCCTGTGCGCGCTGGCCGCCTTCATCGCTTCGAGCATCGTGGAGACGTAGGTGTAGAACCGCGTGCCGATGTCTTGGACGTCGAACACGAGCGTGTCGATGTCGGCCAGCATTGCGGGCGTGGGCCGGCGGGTCGTGCCGTAGAGGCTTCGCACCGGCAGGCCCGTGTCGGCGTCGGTAGCGTCGTCGATCCGCTCCTGGTCGAGCCGGCCGGTGGGACCGTGCTCGGGGCTGAAGAGCGCTACGAGCGTCACCTCGGCCGAGTCGGCCAGGAGCCGCGTGGTGGGAACGCCCGCCCGGTCGCGGCCGGTGTGGTTCGTGATCAGGCCGACGCGTCGACCGGCGAGTTGGCGGAAGCCGTCGCGGCTGAGCACGTCGATCCCGGTGAGCACGCCGCGATCCGGCTCGACGGCGGCCGGCTCGGCAGCCGCTACGATCGCCCCGGCCGCCACCGCCGCGATCCGCCCGGCCAGCGGGTTGACCGTGCCCTTACCGTCGGGATGGAGCCGGCTGCTCAGGAAGATCACGAACAGGTCGAGGCCGGGGTCGATCCAGAGCGATGTGCCGGTGAATCCGCCATGGCCGAACGCGGCTGGCGAGAGCAGATCGCCACGATTGCTGGAAAACCCGCTGCGCTCATCCCAGCCGAGGCCGCGGACGGCGCCGCCGGGCAGCCGCACCGGCCGCACCATCGTTGCGAGCGTGGCCGGCGCGATCAGCCGCGTCGCTTCGAACTGGCCTCCGCCGAGCAGGCTTCGGGCGTAGCGTGAGAGATCCTCCGCGGTGCCGAACAGGCCGGCATGGCCGGCCACGCCCCCGAGCTTCCAGGCCCGCGGGTCATGCACCTCGCCCCGGAGCCACTCGCCGTCTCGTTGCTCGGTCGTCGCACAGCGGTCACGCTTTTCCTGCGGCGGCAGATAGCCGGTGTCGTGCATCCCGAGCGGGACGAAGATCCGCTCGCGGGCGACCGCGTCGAGCGATGCTCCTCGCAGCCGTTCGACCAGTCGGCCAAGCACGATGAAGTTGACATCGGAGTAGATGAACTTCGTCTCGGCCGGTGCGACGAGCTCCAGGCCGCAGATCCGGCGCCACGCCTCCTCGGGGCCGTGCTCGTAGTCGGCCAGCGGGTTGTCGGCGATCAGGCCGCTCTGGTGGGTGAGCAGGTGGTGCACGGTGAGCGCCTCCTTGCCCTGGCCCGTGAACTCGGGCAGGTGGAGCGAGATCCGGTCGCCGAGCCGCAGGGCTCCCTCCTCGACCAGTTGCATCACTGCCGTCGCGGTGGCGACGGGCTTCGTGAGCGAGGCCAGATCGAAGATCGTGTCGGTCGTCATCGGCTCGTGGAGTGGCTCGATCTGCCGCTCCCCGGCGGCGTGGAGCCAGCCGATGCCCCCGCGGCGGCCAATGCAGACGACGCATCCCGACATCTCGCCGGCCGCGATCGCCTCCGCGACGAGCCCGTCGATCCGGGCGAGCCGGACCGGATCGAGCCCCAGGGACTCGGCGGTGGTATCAGCTGCGGCGATGCTCCCCCCGAGCACCAGGGCGAGGGCCACGCGGAACGAGAGATTCATCCAGGATGCTCCTGAGCTTGAGGCCAGAGAAACGAGGCGGCGACTCCCGCCACGAAGGTGGTGGAGGCGCCGATGACTGCGTACCAGGGAAAGGCAACCACGATGCCGCGGCCAGGCAAGAGAAATTGCACAGTGAGCAGGGCGGCGAGCCCGCAGCCGGCGCCCGCCAGCGCGGCAGTACCGCCAACCCGTTTGGTGCCAATGCCGAGCGCAAAGACGCCGAGCAGCAACCCGGCGGCGACTCCCGCGATCGACAAGGCCGCGCGGATCACCGTCTCGTCGAGTCGAGTGGCGGCGATCCCCACGCCCATCTGGATGAGGCCGAACACGACCGTCAGGCCGCGGGAGAGGAGCAGGAGTGATTCGGGACGCCGCCGTATGGCACCGCCGCCGGCGGGCAGCAGGAAGTCGTGCATCACCGCCGATGCCGAGGCGTTGAGCGAACTCGAGAGGGTCGACATCGCCGCCGCCAGGATGGCCGCCAGGAGGAGCCCGATCAGGCCGACGTTGCGGGGAAAATGGTTGACGACAAAGGCGGCGAATACTTCGTCGGCCCGGGCGGGGGCGGCCTCGCCGGTGCCGGCATGGTAGGCCGAGAGCAGGATCCCGATGCCGAGAAAGAGGCCAAACTGCAGCACCACGGCCAGGCCGCTGCCGGCCAGGGCCCGTCCCGCGGGCCGGAGTCCACCGCTCGCCAAATACCGCTGCACCATCATGTGATCGGTGCCATGGGTGCCGATCGAGAGCACTCCGCCGCCGATCACCCCGGCCCAGAAGGTGCAGGGGTTTGCCAGGTCGAACCGGAAGTCGAACAGCTCGAGCCTCCCTGTCGCCGCCGCATGCTGCCAGGCCGCCATCCAGCCGCCGGGCGTCTGCCCCACGATGATGAACACGGCGGCGATGCCGCCGAGCAGATAGACGACGAGCTGGAGGCAGTCGTTCCAGGCCACGGAGCGGATGCCGCCCAGCACCGTGTAGGCGATCGTGATCGTGCCCATGATCAAGAGCGCCCCCAGGAACGGCAGGCCTGTGAGCCGGGCGAGAACGATCGCCGCCAGGAAGAGCCGCAGCCCGTCGCCGAGGTTGCGGGTGACGAGAAACAGCAACGCGGCGGCCCGCTGCACGACAGGGCCGAACCGCCGGCCGAGCACTTCGTGGGCCGTGTTCAGCCGGCCCTCGAAGTAGAGCGGCAAGAGCCAGCGAACGATCACCAGCCGCCCCAGCATGAATCCCAGGGGCAACTGCAAAAACCGCAGCCCGACCGGGCCGTAGCCCTCGCCGGGAACGCTCAGCACCGTGGCCGTGCTCGTCTCGGTGGCCACGATCGAGCCCATCACGACCCACCAGGGCAGGCTGCGGTCGCCAAGGAGATAGGCGTCGAGCGAGCGGGCCCGGCCCCCGGCGAACAGGCCGACCGCGATCGCTCCGGCCAGCGAGGCCAGCAGCACCGCGGCATCGATGGGGCCGATCGCAAGCGTCATGACAGCAAAAGGCTCATCGGAGATGCAAGTGGGGCCAAACGAACGCGCCGGAGTTGACCGCACCATCTCGCCGGACGCTCGCTCCGGCCATCCGGGCCTTCGCTCGCTCGGAGGAAACCTCGCTTCGCCTTCGTGGCTCCGCTCGGTTTCCTACGCCGCTCGATTGGTACGGGCAACTCCTCCCATACCAGGGAAACCCAGGGAGTTGAGGAGGCTACGGAAACAACAAGCGGAGTGTATCCGTTGAGGCCGGCTGGTATCGTGGGGGCATGAACACCCTCTCTCGTTCGCTCGCCACCGAGGCGGTCAATCCGGCCTCCGCCTCGATCGACAAGCTCGACCCGCTCGGGCTCGTGCGGCTGATGAACTCCGAAGACGCCCGCGTGGCCGCCGCCGTGGCGGCCGCGGAAGCCGCGATCGCTCAGGCGATCGAGCTCATCGCCGCCCGGCTGGCGAACGGCGGCAGGCTCATTTACCTGGGAGCGGGTACATCGGGCCGGCTCGGCGTGCTCGATGCCGCCGAGTGTCCGCCCACGTTTAGCACGCCCCCGGGACTCGTCGTCGGCCTGATCGCCGGCGGCTCGACAGCGCTCACGACCGCCGTCGAAGGCGCCGAGGATCGCCCTGAACTCGCCGCCGCCGATCTCGCCGCCGTGGCGGTGGGCCCGAACGACGTCGTGGTCGGGATCGCCACGAGCGGCCGTACGCCCTACGCCATCGGCGGCCTCGCCCATGCCCGCAGCGTGGGCGCGACGACAATCGGATTCGCCTGCACGCCCGAGCCCGAGCTGGCAGGGGTCGCCGATGTCGTGATCGTGGTCGAGGTCGGTCCCGAGATCATCGCCGGATCCACCCGGCTCAAGGCTGGCACCGCCACGAAGATGGTGCTCAACATGCTCACGACCGGCACGATGGTCAGGCTGGGGAAGACCTACGGCAATCTGATGGTCGATCTCCGGGCCACGAACTCGAAGCTGCTGGTCCGGAGCCGTCGGCTCGTGTCCCGGCTTGCGGAGGTTTCGGAAGAAGAAGCCGAGCAGTTGCTCGCCGCGTGCGACGGCGAGCTCAAGACGGCTGTGGTCAGCCGGATGCGGGGGGTGAGTCCGGCCGAGGCCCGTAGGCTGCTCGCCGCTGCCGGTGGCCAGTTGCGCGGGGCGCTAGCAGGAGAGCAGGCCGATGACGGCACATCCTGAGGCCGCAGGCCACGCGGCCGGGCTCGTGCTGGGCATCGATGGCGGCGGCTCACGGTGCACGGCTGTGCTCGCGGAGGCGAACCCCGACGGTGTTCACGAACTCGGACGCGGCCATGGCGGCCCGGCCAACGCGGTTTCGGTGGGCTTCGACAGGGCGGCCGCGAACGTGGCGAATGCGGTGGCGGCCGCGTTCGCTGCCGCCGCACGCGTTCCCGAGCCGGTGGCTTCCGCCTGCCTGGGGTTCGCCGGCGCAGGTCGGCTCGATATTCGCGACCGCTGGGTTGCCTGGGCACGCGACCGGCGACTCGCCGACCGGGTCGAGGTTGTGCCCGATGGCGTGTCGGCCTTTGGCAGCAGCGGGCCCCCGGCCTGGGGACTCGTCGTGGTGTCGGGAACCGGCTCGATCGTCTGGGGTCGCAATCCGGCAGGTGACCTCGATCGCTGCGGCGGCCGTGGCGGACTGATCGGCGATGAGGGCAGCGGTCATGCGATCGCGATCGCCGGCCTGCGGGCGGCCGTTCGCTCGGCCGACGGCTGGGGACCGCCAACCAAGCTCGCGGTGGCGGCAACGCGGCGGTTCGCCGTCGCGGACCCGACCGAGCTCCCCGCCGCCCTTGCTGCGTCGGGCATGACCCGCGGCACGATCGCCAGCTTCGCGCCGGACGTAGTCGCGTTGGCCGAGCAGGGCGATGCCGAGGCCCGGCGCATCGTCGCCGAAGCGGCGGCCGATCTCGGCGGGCAGTCGCTCGCGGTCGCATGCCGCCTCGATGTTCGTTCCGGCGAGTACCCGCTGCGGCTCACCGGCGGGCTGCTCTGCCACGCTCCGCTTCTTAGGGACGGTCTCGTCGCCTGTCTCTCGGCCGCCGGCTTCGCGCCGGGATCCGTCACGCTCGTCCCAGACCTCGCCCTCGCTGCGGCCAGTGCTGCCGCTCGGTCGGTGTGACGTGCGGGTGTTTGAAAGGTACGCGAGGGGCGTTTGCAGGGGCGGAGGTGACGATACCAGGTGGGTCGGTGTAGCCCATGCCCCGTCGCCGGACGTTCGCTCCGGGCATCCTTGCCCTCCGCTCACTCGGATGCAGACTTCGCTGCGCAATCCTTGCTGCGCTCGTCTGCATACGCCGGCTCTCGGGGCACGGGCAACCCCGACCGAATGACGGCCACGAAGTGCTTGGTGCTCAAGGCCGGCTGGAATGAGCAGCCTACGGAGCGATGTCGAGCTTCTTCCACTCGCGGGCTTTGATCTTCACCAGCGTCGTCGCGGGCAGATCGCCGCGGTAGGTGAGCGAGTGGAGCTTGTCGTTGGCCAGGATGGCCTCGATGCCCTTCGCGGTGATTCCAGTTTCGCGGATCGAGAGTTCCTCGAGGGAGGGCAGCGTCGCGATGACGGCGGCGCTCGCGTCGGTCAGGAGCGGGAGCGCCCAGATGTCGAGCGCCGCAAGGTTGGCGGCGCCGGCGAGTTGGGCGATTCCGGCGTCGCCCACCGAGGCCAGTTCGTGGAGGGCGAGGCGATTGAGCTTCGGGAGCTGCGGGACGACGGCCAGGGCGTCGTCGCCCACCTCAGGCAGATCGCGGAGCGTCAGCCGGGTGAGCGGCATGCCGGCCAGGGCCAACACGCCCGGTGAGCCGAAGCCCTGGCAGCGGAAGATCTCGAGCGACGAGAGCTTCTTGCAGCCGGCGAGGTGCGGCCCCGCCGCGCTCGTGATCGCGAAGTCCTGCATGAGCAGGGCGGAGAGCGTCTGAGTTTCCGCGAGCTTCTCGATTCCGGCGTCGGTGACGATCGTGCTGCGGTGTTTGAAGGCACGGAGCTTGGGGAACTTCCCGACCACGCCGAGCGTCATGTCGCCGGCCTCCATGTTGCCCCGGAGGTCGAGCACCTCGAGATTCTCGAGCGCCTTGAGCCGGCGGGTGTGGAGGTCGTTGAACCGAGTCTGCACGAGCATCAGCCGCTTGAGCGAGCCGAGCGACGCGATCGACTTCATCGCGGCCCCCGTGAGGTTCGTGTTGCTCGAAAGGTCGAGCTCCTCGAGCTCGGGAAACGAGGCGGCGACCCAGGCCGCCCCGGCGTCGGTGACCGCGGAATTCGTGACGGCGAGCGTGCGGAGCGGGAGCCGGGTTCCGAGGGCCTCGAGCGCCGCATCGTCGATCGTGCGGCAGTTGAGAATCGAGAGCGCCTGTAAGCCCTGAAGATCACCGAACAGCCGCAGGTCGTCGGCCGTCACGCCGCTGCCGTCGCTGATCGTGATGCCCGACAGGCTGCCGTCGGCCGCCTTTGCCACCGTGCCTCCGAGGTCTGCCACGCGGGCGGCGACCGCTGACGCCGCGCTCGAGGCGACGGCGACGGAATCGGCCGCGACCCCGTGGGCCGCCGGCAGCCACGCGGCCGCCAGCGCCAACCAGCACACCGACAACCGACGGCCGAGACGCGTGCAGAACGAGACAGAGAGGAGCATGACGCTCTCCTGAGGGAAATTGGGAAGACGAACCCCTCGGGATAAGGCTCAGTCGAGCCGGTAGCCGTCGGGATACCGGGGCTTGATCAGGTCGGCCACGTGGGGCGTCTTCAGGTCGGCCAGGTTGGTGACCTGCAGATTCTTGGCGTCCCACTCGACCTTCTCGCCCCACTCGCCCATCGTGCCATCTGGGCCGCCTTCAGCCGCGGCCCAGACGGCGAGATTGCCAAGCAGGATCGTCTCCGTGAGGGGCCCGGCCCGGTCGATGAAGTTCGACTTGGCGATCTTCGGGTTGCCCTCCCGCTTGGCCCGGAAGAACTCGGCCATGTTGTTGACGTCGAAGCCCTTGCCATGGTCTTCGGCCGGCTCGTAGTCGGCCTTCACCGTCTTGACACCCTTGAGTTCGTACTTTCCGCAGTAATCGTCGTTACTGTAGAAGGCACCCTTCTCTCCGACCACGAGCACGCCGCTGTCGGAGACGTTGTCGATTCCCCACTCGGCGAAGACCTCCATCGGGGGCTTATTGCCCTTGCGGTCGTACCACCAGAAGGGAATCGCCGGCCGCTCGCTCGTTTCGGGGAACTCGAACTTGATGATCGAACTGGCCGGGAAGCTGTCAAAGTCGTGGCCGGTGGTCCGTGCCACCACCGACACCGGATCCCGCAGGCCGCAGGAGGCGAAGGGCACGGTGAGCTGGTGGCAGGCCATGTCGCCCAGGGCGCCGGTGCCGAAGTCCCACCAGCCGCGGTGCTGGAAGGAGTGGTAGAGACCGGGCCAATATTCGCGAGGCGGAGCCACGCCGAGCCAGTGCTTCCAGTCGAGCCGCTCGAGCGCCTTGGCAATCTCCTTCTCCTTTTCGCCGACGAGGTCGGCCACGATCTCGGCCACTTCGGCCGCCGTCGTCGTGGGATCCTCCTGTTCCTCCACCTCTTTCATCGCCTGGAGCTGGTACTTGCGGAGGTTCATCCGCCGGCCGGGCCCCTGGGCCCAGACCGGTCGGTTCGACCAGGCATAGACCGCCTTGAGCGGTCCGAGCACGCCGGTCTGGATCTGAGCGATCGCCTCGCGGGAGGAGTCGAGCGCGGTGCCCTGGTTGCCCATCTGGGTGGTGACGCCTTTTTCGGCGGCCACCTTGGCCAGCAGCCGAGCCTCGTAGATCGTGCGGGTCAGCGGCTTCTGGGTGTAGCAGCCGATCCCCAGCCGCATCGCCTCGAGCGTGACCGGGGCGTGCATGTGGTCGGGGGTGCTGACCGTGCAGAGGTCGATCTGCTTGCCGTACTTGGCGAAGAGTTCCCGGTAGTCGGTGAACTGCTCGGCCGCCTTGAACTTCTCCGACTTGCCCTTGCTCGCCAGCGTGTTGCGGTCGACGTCGCAGATGGCGATGACGTCGCCAAACAGGGCGGCGTTGTCGGAATCGCTGCTCCCCTTGCCCCCGACACCGATGCAGGCCACCTGGGGCCGTTCGTTCGCCGACTGGCTCCAGGCCTTACGCGTGCCGGCCGCCGCGAAATAGCTGGCCCCGGCCAGCGATGTGGTGAGGAAATGACGGCGGGAAGCGTGGAGCATCAGGGTGATCCTTTCCTTTCGCAGACGATTCAGATTCTCGGACGATGGTCGCCCGGCGAAGCGCAAATACTCTCATCGGGAGTGGGCCAGCGTCAACTGGCAGCCGGCCGGAAACGCCGCTGTCGCGGTGGATCTCACGGTCGGCCTACCCGCGTCGAGGGACGGTCGCACCGGCCTCGGCCACCGCCTCGCCGATTCCCGCAGTTGCCACGCGCGCGGTGAGGGCGAGGTCGCCGGTTACGTTGCCGACCGTCGCCGCCACGTCGGGGATGACATCGACCGCGAGCAGCAGGCCCAGTGGTTCGAGCGGCAGCCCGGCCGCCTGCACAATCGGAAGGTGCGTGCCCATGAAACTCGCCTGGCCAGGGAGGCCGACGCTGCCCAGGCTGATCACCACCGCCAGGGGCACGAGCACCGCGAGCGTGTGCCAACTCAGGTGGATGCCCTGCGTCCAGGCGATGAACTCGGCGACGACCAGATACTGGGCCGGGCTCGTGATTCGAAAGAGCGACACGGCCAGCGGCAGCGTTAGGCCAGCGATCCCGGCAGGGCATCCAAATCTCGCAGCCGCCTCGAGCATGGCCGGAAGGCTGGCGAGCGAGCTCTGCGTGCCGGCAGCGACACACTGGGCCGGTAGGGCCGCCGCAGCAAACCGTCGCAGCGAGCGGCCGGGGCCGATCGCGATGAGATACACCGCCGCCGTGATCAGGAGATACACGGCGACGAGAACCGCCACGTAACTGCCGAGTCCGCCGAGCGCCCGGCCGCCCGAGTTGGCGGTGAGTGGCAAGGCCAGCGCGAAGACACCGACCGGGGCTGCCGTGAGGATCCAGCCGATCAACACCGTCATCGCCGCAGCCACGCTCCGGGTGACGTCCGTCACCGCCGTCCGCCGGGCGGTCTCCAGTTGTGAGAGGGCCAACGCGAAGGCCAGCGTGAACACGACCACCGGCGCGATGGCACCGTTGGCTGCCGCGGCCACGACGTTGTCGGGCAGGCTGGCCAGCCAATCCCGCATGCCGGTTGGCTGGGGTGGCAGAGGAGACGCATGGGAGAAGATGCCCGCCAGGTCAGGACCGCGGGGCAGGGCCGAGAAGGCGGCCCGCGCCAGCATGACTGCCAGCACCGCAGCCGCCGACGACAGGCCGACGATCCAGGCCAGGGCGCGGCGGGCGAGGCGGCCCGTCTGGGCGACGTCGGCGACCTCGGCCACGCCGGTGATCAGCGTCGCGACCACGAGCGGCAGAACGGTCATCTGGAGAGCCGATAGCCAGAGTTTGCCCACCGGCCGGCAGATCGCTGCCGCCGCCTCCGCGGTAGCAGGTGGACCGGCCGAGAGTCCCAGGCCTGCGGCGACGCCGGCGACGAGGCCAATCAGGGTCAAAAGCCCGCCGTTCATTGGGCCGGCTCCGGCCACTCCGGCAGTCGCCATGGTCCCCGCAGCCTGTCGTATTCCGAATTCGGCAGCAGCACCATTCGGGCTGCTTTGGCCTCATCGAGCCACGCCAAAAGTTCCCGCAGGTCGGCTTCGTCCATCCCAACGCAGCCGGCGGTGGGAACGCCGTCGGCCTCCCAGAGATGGGCGAAGATGCAGCTGCCGGCCCCAGGGTCGCGGGCCGGGTTGTGCCCGATCGCGAAGCCGATCCGGTATTGGTCATCGCTGAGATGGATGTCGCGCCGCATCGGCTCCGTGCTTCCCGCCACGGCATCCTCTCCCACGGCATCCTCGTGAACGATCTCGTTGTAGTGGGGGGAATCGGGGACGTCGATGCACCAGTGGCCGCGGTCGAGCGGCAGATAGGTGAGTCGGGTCTCGATGCGGTCGGCCCGTCCGAAGGCGGGGCCGATCCGAAACACGCCGGCCGGGGAGCGGCCGTCGCCTTCTTGCTTGATCGGTTTGCCGTCCTGCGGCGGATGCTCGCCCAAGCCCCAGCCGCAGCCCGCGCGGCCGATCGTCACCCGACACGGGGCACCGACCGGCCGCCATGGTTCGCCATTGTTCCGGGCGAAGCGTCGTAGTTCCCCGTGGGGAGCACTCCAGCCGGCCGTCGTTACCACCACCACCTGTCGAACGGCGGATGCGAGCGGCTCTGGCCGGACATCGTCTCCGATTGCGGGGAGGGCCGTCGCTGCGAGGAGCAGGCCGATGGCCTTCCGAGCCAGGTTCGCTCGCCCGCGCATGGTGTTTCTCATCGGCCCCGTCGGTCCGCGTGCTTTCGAGGATTTTGCCGTTGTAGTAGGCGGCCTGGCCAGTGTCGAGCGGAGGACGTTTGACGCGACCGGACCCGGGGCGAGATATTCCCGAACGAGCGTCGGTATTCCGGATGGAGGTCCCGGGGAGGAAGTGGCATGGCCGTCAACGAGCGGTGGCTGGGCGGTTTGGCTCTCGTCGTGTGCCTGACGGGGCTCCCGCCGCTGCCGGCCAGGGCCGAGTCGGCCGACTCGCTCGACGATGCGGTTCTGCCGCTGTTCCAGGCCCACGAAGGAACCGTGGCGGGGGCCGCCCGGCTCCTCGATTCGGGCGTGGAATTCCGGTTTCAGGCCGATCAGCCGATGCCGACGGCGAGCCTGATCAAGCTGCCCGTGATGGTCGCGGCCTATGCGTCCGTGAAATCGGGCACGACTACCCTCGATGCGTCGCTCGCCTGGACGGCGGACGACCTCGTGCCCGGCTCGCGCAGCCTCGACAAGTTGTCGCCGGGAACGACCGTATCGCTTCGCGACGCGATCCGGATGATGATCGCCGAGTCGGATAACACCGCCACCAACCTCGTGCTCGGGGAGATCGGGCTCGATGCCGTGAAGGCCACGATGGACGGTCTCGGCTTGCCCGGCCTGCGGATTCATTCGCCGGTGTATCGCCGCGGCGCCTCGGTCGACCTCGAGGCGAGCCAACGATTCGGGCTCGGGCAGGGAACGGCAGCGGAGTTCGTGCGGCTGGCCGAACTGATCGAGTCGCGGGAACTCGAACGGCAGGGCCTCGTCGCCGAGGGGGCCTGCGGCGAGATGCTCGATCATCTTCGGGCCTGCGAAGATCGAAGCATGTCGCCCCGCGATCTGCCGGCGGGTGTGACCGTCGCCCATAAGACCGGTTGGGTGTCGGGCACCCGGACCGACGCCGGGATCATCGAGACCGAGGCCGGGCCGATCGCCTTCTGCCTGCTCACGACCGACAATCGCGACCGGCGGGGGCCCGGTGGGTCGGCCGATGACCTGGCGGCCCGGTTCGCCGCGGAACTCGTCGCCTACGCGACCGCCTTGGCCCCGCCGCCACCCGGGCCGCTGGCCCAAGGCGGGCAGGGCGAACTCGTGGCCGACCTTCAGCGGACGCTCAACGCCCGGCTCCCGCCCGAGGCGGCGATCAGCGTCGATGGGGAGTTCGGCCCGGGTACGGCGGGGGCCGTTCGCCGCTTCCAAGAGGCCCGGGGACTGTCGGCGACCGGCACCGTGGACGAGGCGACCTGGCGGGCCCTTGGGGAACTGGTGACGGCAGCCGGGCCGCGGCCGGAGCAGGTCGAACTGCCGGCCCGCCAGCCGGCCGACGATCCGCTCGGACCCCCATTCGTCACCGCCAAGGCCTGGGCGATCGTCGATCGGGCGGGGGGCGAACTGGTTGCCGGCCACGAACCCGACGCCTTTCGTCATCCGGCGAGCATCGTCAAGGTGATGACCGCGGTCTTGGTGCTCGAGGCGGCCGCGGCCGATCCCGCCGTGCTCGAGGAGACGATCCACGTCTCCGAGCGAGCAGGCCTGGAGACCGGTTCCCGGGCCGGAATCCTGCCGGGCGATCGCGTCTCGGTCGGTGACCTCCTCTATGGCTTGATGCTGCCCTCGGGCAACGATGCCGCCGTGGCCTTCGCCGAGCACTTCGGCGAACGGCTCGGGGAGGGTGGGGGCGATGCTCATGACCGGTTCGTAGCGGCGATGAACGCCCGGGCGACGTCGCTCGGGCTTGAAGCGACCCGCTACGGCAATCCCCACGGCAAGACCGTCGAAGGCTGCGGCTCCACGGCTCGCGAAACGGCTGCTCTCGTGCGGCACGCCCTGGGACTGCCGCACTTTCGGGAGATCGTCGGCACCCGGGAGCGATGGGCCACGCTCGCAAACGCTGCCGGCCATTCGCGGCCGGTGGTGTGGCGAAACACCAACCGACTACTCGGCATCGAGGGCTATTCCGGCGTGAAGACCGGCACGACGTTCGCCGCCGGCTGCTGTCTGGCCTCGTGCGGCGAACGGGCCGGCCAGGAACTGATCGTGGTGGTTCTCGGCAGCAGTTCCTCCGACGCCCGCTACACCGATACCCGCAACCTGTTTCAGTATGGATGGCGGCGGAGCGAACTCGCTCACTGAGCGGGAGGCGGCGTCGCCTGGTGGGTCGGGGTTGCCCGTGCCCCGTCGCCGGACGTTCGCTGCGCCCATCCTGGGCTCCGCTCACTCGGAGAGAACTGCGCTCCGCCATCCATGGCTTCGCTGGTTCTCTACGCCGGCTCCCGGGGTACGGGCAACCCCGACCGAGTAACCGTTTTTGAAGTGCTCGTTGGGCTTGCGCGCCTACCGGGGCAGCACGCGGATCAGGTGGGTCACCGTGTCGACGATCGGGCCCTGGGCGGAGCCGACCTCGGACAGGGGCATGATGACGACGCCGTTGACCGGCGGACCGTCCCAGCCACCGTGGGTGGCGTGGATGATCCAGGTGTCGGGGGCGTGGCCGAGCACCATCATCACGTGCCGCGGGGCGTAGATCAGGTCGCCCGGGAAGAGCGCGGCGATCGCGGCGAGTCGCTGCTCGCGATCGAGGTCGGCCGCAATGGGCATTCGGTCGAGGGCCGGTGACCGAACGTGGTCGGCCGTGTTTCGCGGCAGCACGATGCCGAGGCTTCGATAGGTCTCGCCGACGAGCCCGCTGCAGTCGCGGCTTTCGTAATCATGTCCCCAGCCGTAGCGGTCGCCGAGGAATTTGCAGACCTGCCGGATCAGGTTCGCTCGGGTGACGGGCAGCGGGCCGGCATGAGTGTCGGCGGCGAGCGGCAGAAGCGCCGGCATGATCGCGAGCGAGCCGTCCGGGTTTCGCGTCGGCAGGTCGACCACATGGGCGGCGAGTGGCACCTGGCCATTGACAGGCTGACGCTGCGGCCAGTTTGAGTGGTCCGGGATCACGACGCCCATGTCGAGGACGAGCCGTGACAAGGCAGGTGCCTCGGGGGTGAACACCGTTCGCACCTGACTCCCGGTGACCACGCGGGTGCTCCGGGCGACATACCCGAGCACGGTTTCGCGGGAACCTGTCGCGATCGCATCGAGCGTCATCCAACCGGTGTATGCGGGGCTCAGCACGAATGCCCATCGGCCATCGTGCGACTGATGGAGGATGGCAACGGGTGTGCCCGGAAAGAGCCCGGTCTCCTGGAGCCGGTCAAGGTCGGTGTCGGCGGGCGTCTTGAGCAGCCGCTCGGCGGTGGGCAGGCTGCGAACGATCGACCTCCGCACGAGCAGGCCGAAGCGTGGTTCGACCTCGTCGGGGATCGTGCCGAGGGCACAGGCAGCCAGCCAGGCGGCCCGGTCTTCGGGCGTGACAGCCCTGCCATCGGCATGGAAGAGCGGGGCCGACGAAGGCTGCGGGGCGGCCGAGAACAGGGCCATGACGTCGGCCCGCGTCAGCCTCTCTGGCAGGGCGGCGAGGTCGTGGACAGTCGGGTCGAGTTCGCGGACGCGGGCGTTGAACGCGGCGACACCTTCGGCATCGAGCAGCACGCGATCGGCCTCTGGGCACTGTGAAACCCAGAACTCGGACGTGCGGCGGTCGACTGCGTCGTCGCTCGCCGCCGCCGGGCCGCCGAGGCAGGCGACCACGACGACCGCCGGGGCCAGGCTCGGGCCGAGCCGTTGGAGCACCGCGGCGACGGCCAGGCCGGCGGGCAGGCCGAGCAGGTAGCCGAGCAGCGCCAGCAGCACGGCGACAGGGGCGAGCGCCGGCGCATGCAGGGCCGCCATCAGCGGAGCCGAGCCCACGCCGCCGATGTTCGCCAGCGACGCCACGCTGCACGATGCCAGATCGAGCCGCAGCAGTCGGGCCGCCGCGAGCATGCCCAGGGCATGGCAGGCGAGCACCGTGAAGCCTGCCGCCACGAACACCGGGGCCGACGCCAGCCCGGCGAGCGTGGCTTGGGTTGCCATCGCGACCACGACCACGAACAGCACGGCCGATGCCGTCACGGCCGCCCCCGGGAGTCGTCGCAGCGGTGTCTGGGCCACTGCGACGCCGGCAGCCGTCGCGATGAGGACGGTCCACGAGGACGTCGACAGGAACTCCGTGGCCGGCAGCCGTCGGGCGACCAAGGCGGCCGCTTGGCCCACCACGAGTCCCGCGCCGAGCCAGGCGACGCGCGGGAGGAGACCGACTGTGTTTGGCATCGTCGGCGTCGCGGACTCCGATGCGATGGTGATGCCCGGCGGCGCGCCGCCGCTCCAGCGATTGAAGCCGGCCGCGGCCGGCGCTGCCGAAAAGAGCACGAGGATCCAAGAGAAGTAGCAGACCGTGTCGGTGACGACGGCCAGACCGACGGCATCGGCAGACGCTTCGAGTCCGCCGGCTACGGCGACGAGATTGGCCGTGCCGCCGACCCAGCCCCCGGCGACGCAGGCCAGCACCTGCCAGGCGTTCGCTGGGAGCCAGGCCCGCCAGACGAGCCAGGCTGCGACGAAGCCCGTGAGAATCGTGAGCGTGGCGACCGCGAAGGCGAGCAGCAACCGCGGCCCCACGCGAGCCACGGCCCGCAGGTCGCAGGGCACGAGCAGCAGGAACACGAGCGTCGGCACAAGCGCCGCAAGCAGTCCGCTGCGGGCGGATTCCACCGGCTCGGACTGCCGCCAGAGTCCGGCCACCGCCAAGAGCATCGTGACGGCGTAGGCTGCCACGATCGGCGGCAGAACGTCGAACAGGCGGGCCTTCCACCTGGCCGCGAGCAGCGGAAACGCCGCCGACAGCACGAGCACCGTCGCGAGAAATCCCTGCGGTGAATCGACCATGGGCGGATGATACGGCCTCGCGCTCAGGATGCCCAACCTGCCTCTCGACCTGGCCCGGGCGAAGCCGTACCCCGACGAGGGCCCCCCCCGTTCGGAACTATACTTTTGCGAAGCTCCTCCTTATCCCGTCAGGAGTCGGCGAGAGAACTCGGATGAATGGCAGTGCGGACGTTCGCTGGCAGCAGCGGTTCGAGAGTTTTGACCGGGCGTTGACTCTGCTCTCGGCGGCACTGCAGGCGGGGCCGGCTGCGCTCAACCAACTCGAAAAGGAGGGGGCGGTTCAGCGTTTTGAGTACACCCTGGAACTCGCCGGGAAGACCGTCAAGGATTACCTTGAGGAGAGCGGTTTCGTTTTTGCGGCGGTCACGCCTCGGCAGGTTATCAAGGATGCGTTTGCTGCCAAGGTTTTGGCCGACGGGCAGGTGTGGATCGACATGATCGATCATCGCAGCCTGTTGTCGTACACCTACGACCCAGCGAACTTCGAGGAGGCCGTTGAAGCGATTGCGGCCAGGTACCTGCCTGCTTTTCGGGGCCTGCGTGAGAGTCTCGCTTCGCGGAGGACGGCATGAATCGTGCATGGCTGACGGAGCGAGAGCTCACGCTGATTCAAGGCATTTTCAAGCAGCATCCGGAGGTTTCGGGAGCGATCCTGTTCGGATCGCGTGCCAAGGGAACGCACACGGCGCGGTCGGATGTCGACCTGGCCGTCACTGGCGACATCACTCCCCTTAGGGCCCAGGCGATCGCGGCCGAGCTGGACGAGTTGCCCATCCCCTATCGCTTCGAGGTGCAACCGCTGGAATCGATCCGGCATCTGCCTCTGCGGGATCACATTGAGCGGGTTGGCGTCTGGCTCTATCGGGCTGCCTGAGGCGGCACAGGAACATGCGAGTGGCCTCGTGACATGAGTCCTGAAAAACACCACGGCATGCTTCGATGGAGGCTTCGGATCGGGCTGCTCTCAGGCGGAATCGCGGTGCTTGCTGGCTTGGTTGCCGAGGCTGGCGAGCAGGGGCCGCTGTTGCGATTCGCGGGGCAGGGCGATGGGGCGTTGTGCCTGCTGGCGAACCGCGACGACGACGATTGCGATGGCCAAGCCGACGCGGATGACGACCGCGTGAACGGGGCCGCCGATCTCGGCGATCTGTCGGCGGTCGTGATCGAGGCCGCCGATCCCCGGATCACGGCGGTCGCCCTTGCCTGCGATGCACCGGCGATCGCATGGTTTCGACGGGACGGCGACGGCTGGCGCAAGTTTGCCGCCGATGACCTGCTGCCGCTCGAGGCGGGCCGGGCCGACCTCCTGGTCGAGTGTCGCACCTGGGCGACGGCACCCCCGGGTTGGGACGGCCGGGCCACGATCACCGCCGCGGGCCGGGATGCCGCGGGCCAGGAACTCGCCCGGGCGGAGTTGTCGGTGCAGGTGGCCCCCGTGCTGCTCGTGCCGGAGACCTGCCCGGTCCACGAGGTCTACGTGTCTCGCGGCCGCTACGACAACGAGGCCTTCGTCGCGAGGCTCAGTTCGCTCCTCGACGGGCTCGCGGTGCCGCTGCGGGTGCACGACGCCGGTGCCTGGCAGGAGATGTGGATGCAGGACACGATGGAACTGGGGGCGACTGCGGTGCCGGGCCGCGCTGGTGGACCGGAGGGTGGCAGCATGACCGTCGTGCTGGCGGGGCTGCGCGGAGTCGATCCCTTCCCACCGACGCTGCTCGGGCCGGATGGTGCGGTGGCGGAGGTGGCCACGCAGCGGCCCCTCGCCGGAGGCGACGCCTGGGCGGACTGGTACGGCAACCTGATGGCCGCACCGGCCACGGAAGCCTGGCCGCGGGGTCGGGTGATCTACGGGCGGAACGTCGCAACCGGCGTGGAGTTTCATCCCGCGGTGATCGGGTTTCTCGCGGCCCAGCGGGTGCAGTCGCCCGTGTGGATCGACACCTCCTGGCTCCTGATCAAGCATGTCGACGAGATCGTGGCCTTCCTGCCCGGCCGTGATGGCCGCGGCTGTCTGGTGGTGGTCGATCCGCTGGCCGGCCTCGAGCAGGCCCGGACCGCCGGGCTCGAGCCGGCGGTGGGCTCGCAGGCCGAGGCGTTTGCCGAAACGAATCGCCGAATCGCGGCGATCGTCGAGGCGATGCTCGCGGGTGGTGGGGGCGAGCCGCGGGCGGGAGCGGCCGCGCGCCGTGGGGCCGGTGAACCCGAGGATGCCGGCCTGCTCACATTGCTCGGCTGGGACCGGGAGCGGGTCGTTCGTCTGCCGGTCGCCTTCGAGATTCCGGGCGAGTTACCCCTGGCGGGACTCACCGACGCCACGTCGCTCTGGAGCAATCCGGTCAATGCCTTGTTCGTCAACGGCACCGTCATCTGCGGCAATGCCGGCATGCCGGCGGCCGTCATCGACGCCTGCCGCGCAGCGTTCCTCGCGGCCGGGGCGAAGCAGGTCGAGTTTCTCGACGACGCCTGCTACCACCGGATGAAGGGCAACGTGCACTGCGGCACGAACGCCCGCCGTGAGCCATGAAGGCGTGACTCAGCGGTCGTGATCAGAGCCCCTTGGGCAGGGGCGGACCCTTGAGCTCGAGCACGATCGGCTCGGTGGAGCCAGGCTTCACGTCGGCCGACAGGCCGCTCATGCCGAATCGGGTGTATTGCTGCGGGATCAGCAGCCGGCCTGGAGCCCCGGCGTCGCCGCCGTCGGCTCCCGCCTTTTGGGTGCTGAAGCAACGAACGCTGACCTTATGTTGGCCCGGCACGGCGCCGTCATTCGGTCCGTAGGTCGAGAGCTGAAACGAACCGTCGGGCTGGATCTCAGCCTGGGCGGCCTGGCCCTTCTCCGGTTGAAACATGACGATGCCGAACGGCAGGGGCTCCCCGTTGTAGAGCACCTTGCCCGAGACGGGCACGACCGAGGGCGTCTGCGTGCAGCCGGCAAAAAGGGCCAGGAGGGAAAACAGCGTCAGGCCGGCGAGGAGCGTGCGGGGCAGCGGCGGTTCAGTATGCATCCGGAACGAGTTCCCCACCCTTCACGGTCGCGATGTTCTGGTAGACGGTCTGATCGATGCTGTCGTCCACACCGCGGATGCTGCCGTCGATGAAGGCAAAGTAGGTCATGCCGACATGATGGCTGCCCATGGGGAGGGAGTTAAAACTGCCCACCGCCGAGCGGGACGTCTTCGTGTTCGGAGTAAACTCAAACTCCTTGATGTGATAGATGTCGGGGAGCGCACCCTCGGCTGACTGAAAAGCAGCCAGATACCAGGGCCGCATGTTGCCCGGGGGGTCCTGCCAGACACCCCGGCTCACGGTGTAGTCACGGTGGACGTACTCACCGGCCAAGAACGACTTGCTCGTCCCGTCGGACACCTGGCGAATCGAACGCCGTCGGCCAGTGAAGATTCGTTCGGTGCCGTCGCAGGGTGGACCCGAGACAAGGAAGGCGCCGCTGTTGGGGTAGGTGCCGTTGACGTTGCAGGTGTTGCCTGTGCCGGCGCCGCCGCAGCCCGCATAGGTGACCAGAGCACCGTTTTCATATCCGTTCGTTCGGCCGCTCGCGACCTTGGGAAACGGATAGCTGGGGCAGATGAAGCTGCTGATCACCTGGTCGCGAACCGGATCTCTGAAGGGGTCGGTGTAGGTGAACTGCATCGCGTCATAGGTCGACTTCTCTTCGATGAAGGGCAGGATCGTCGTGAAGAGGCCGAGTTTTTGGAAATTGCCTGACGGGGCCTTGCCGTCATAGCCAGGCGGGAGGTTGTCGCGGTTTGCCGACGAATAGACGAGGCAGCCGAGGCCGATCTGACGGAGGTTGTTGTTGCAGGCCGTGCGGCGGGCCGCCTCGCGGGCGCTCTGCACGGCTGGGAGCAGGAGGCCGATGAGCGTCGCGATGATCGCGATCACGACCAGCAGTTCGACAAGCGTGAAGGCGGCGGGGCGACCGCGGTCCACCGGACGAGGAGCAGCGGCAGTCGGAAGGTTCAAGAGGCTTGTCTTCAAGGTGCGTCTCCCCATGGACGGTGGCGTTGATGACCCCACGCAGACTCCCACACAATCATCGGCCGAGATTGATCGCCGGTCAAAAGAATACGCAGCCTCGGGCGAACGCTGACAGACCCTTTCGAGGGTAAAATCCGAGATTTCAAGCGTTTTTTGCCGGGTTGTCGTGCGGGTTGCTGGAATGGCAGGAAGCCGTTGTGACGCGATCGCGCGTGGAAAACGGGATCTGCCGCGACGCGGAGCCCCCCGACTCGCGTCGGGGGCTTGGATTGGGGTGATGCTGGATTCATGGGGTTCAAGAAGAGCCCCGGATGCCATTCAGGGGGCTGCGGGCCGTGGGGCGAGCCCGGCTGGGATTGCCATCCCTTTTAAAGCCAGCCGCTGCGACCGACTCCGTCACCAGTTCGAGGGACGCCGTCGGCCGCGCTGACTGCTACGCTTGCAATCGTCTGAGAGTTCGTGCCGACCTGCTTTCCGGAGACGCCGTTCCCATGAGCCATCGCTGGATCGCGATTCTGACCCTGCTCGTTCCGGCCGTGGCAGCGCCGGCCTCGCTGCGGGCTGCTGCTCCGATCGTGCATGCCGACTTCGACGTCGTGATCGCCGGCGGCAGTACCGCCGCCTTCGCCGCGGCCATCGCCGCGGCCGAGAGCGGGGCCCGGACGGCGCTCATCGAGCCGACCGACTGGGTCGGCGGCCAGCTCACCTCGAGCGGCGTGCCCGCGGTCGACGAGGCCTGGCATTCGATCAAGCCGGCCGATCCCGCCGGGATGCCCTACAGCGTTTCCAAGGTGGCACGGATGCCGGAGAACATCACGCCCGGGTTCCTCAGTCTGCTCCAGGCGATCGAAGATCGGGGCAACTGCTGGGTGAGCCGGTTCTGCTTCCGCCCGGACCGTTTCGTGGCCGATCAGCTGGTGCCGCTCGAGCGATCAGTCAGTGACAACCTCGTGGTGTTTCTCGACACGGTGGTCAAAGAGGTTGAGCTGACCGAGGCGGGTGATGCCGTCCAGTCGCTCACCTGCATCGCCCGCACGCCCCGCCCGGGTGTGCCCGACCGCGGCTACGATCGACTGCCCTCGGCCGACCTGGCCGACTGGTACTCCCCCCGCGACTCCGAGCGGTTCACCAAGAAGCTGCTGCGGTTCGCGGCCATGCCGGCTCCGGAAGCCGGACGCCGCACGGTGTTCATCGAGGCCACCGAATGGGGCGAGTTGCTCGCGCTTTCTGGGCTGCCCTATCTCCAAGGCGTCGAACGGACCGCCGACAGCCTTGAGTGCGACGACACCTGCGGACAGGCCACCGTCTACTGCTTCGCCCAGGAACTCCATGCGGAGCCCGTCAACGAGCCGGATCGAGCGACGCAGGCCGATCGGCTCGGGTACGGCTCCTACGCCGACAAGGCCGACGCCTGGGAGAAGATCTGGACCTACCGGCGGATTCGCGGCCGGGCCAAGCCCGCGGCGGGTGACATCTGCCTCCAGAACTGGGGCTACTCCGAGAAGCATGGGGACGGGGGCAACGACTACCCGTTTCGCTATCTGTTTTTGTCTCGCGCCGAGGCCGAGTTGCAACGCGGTGACTGGCAGGGCGGCATCGATCTCGAGGCGCTCGCCGCCTCCGAGGACCGGGCCTACGCCTGGCATCAGTGGTTTCGCGGGCAGGCACCAGAGGGCATCGACCCGGCCTGTATCGCCCTCTGCCCGGCCGCGCTCGGCACCGGCCACGGCCTCGCCAAGCTTCCCTACATCCGCGACACCCGCCGGGCGATCGGCCTCGACGGCTTCGTGCTCCGGTTCGCCGACCTGACCGGCCCCGCCGGGGCCAAGACGGGCACGATCTTTCCTGACCGGATCGCCCTAGGCGCCTACCCGGCCGACGTGCACCCGATCTCCGGCTGCAGGATGCCCGGCTATGTCGTGGCCGCCCACGACACGCTCCCCTTCTGCATCCCGTTTCGGGCCCTGACCCACCGCGAACTCGGCAACCTGCTCGTGGCCGGCAAGACGATGTCTCAGTCGTTCCTGGCCAATTCTGCCACCCGGCTGCATCCGATCGAGTGGTCCACTGGCACGGCTGCGGGCGTCGCGGCAGCCCACATGGCGGCCACAGGCCGCACCAGCCGCGGGGCTCTCGCCGCCATCGGCGAACTGCAGGACCTGGTGCGGGCCAAGACCCCGATCGATTGGACGCTCCCCGCAAGCGGGCAGTGAACCCGAGCCGATGCTGCACCCATCGGTGACACGCACGTGCGACGACCGAATCCTTGACCCCTGCCTGCCGGTGTTGGCACCATCGGGTGCGGTGGTGGAGTAGCATGCATGTGCCGCTCGGCCTGAGCCCCCGGAAGTGCCATGCACGAACGCCGTTCACACGTAGCGACAGTCGGGATCGCAGCGGTGCTGGTCGTGGCCGCCGGGCCGTGGAGGAACGCACCGGCCGCTCCCGCCGAGCTCCGCGGCACCTGGATGACGACGACCTCGTCAGATGACCTCGCAGCTGCGAACATCGCGACGGCGATGGCCTCGCTGCGGCAGGTGGGGCTCAACACGGTCTACGTCGAGGCCTGGAAGAACGGCTACACCAACTTCAACTCGCCCACGCTCGGAGCCTTCATCGGCGGCTCCTCACTCAATCCCTCGCTCCGCGGCCGGATTCTGCTCGACGAATCGCGGACGGCGGCGGCCAACGCTGGGCTCGTGCACGGGGCCTGGTTCGAATATGGCCTGATGGCGGAATACATCGGGGCCGGCGGCTTTCCTTCGAATCCGCTGGCTATCAAGGCCCAGAACAACGGCTGGCTTCTTCAGGATTCGGCCGGAGAGTATGCCAACGCGAGCAACGGGTTCGCCTGGATGAATCCGCTCGTGCCCGAGGTGCGGAACCTGATCAAGGGCATCGTGGTCGATGCCGTGAACCAGTTCGATCTTCAGATCGTGCAGTTCGACGACCACCTCAGCTGGCCGGTGCAGTTCGGCTACGACACGATCACGCGAAACGCCTACAAGGCCGAGACCGGCCGTGACCTTCCGAGCAGCCCGAGCAATTCCCGATTCGTCGCCTGGCGGCAGGGGAAGATGGAGGAGTTCGTGACTGAACTCGTGGGAGCGGTGCGGGCGGCGAAGCCGGACGTGATCGTGTCGCTCTCGCCATCGGTCGCCAGCTTCAGCGCCGCCAATTACTGCACCGACTGGACCGACTACGCGGCCGCCGGCCTGTTCGACGAGATCGTGCCGCAGGTCTACCGCTCGACCTACGGCTCGTTCGCCACCGAGTGGACCAATCAGATCAATGCCGTGGGGGGGGCCGGTGAACTGGCCGCCGGCCTGCGGCTGCTCGGGTCGGGGGCGGCCACGCCCTGGGCCGATCTCGAGCAGATGATCGACGACTCGCGGGCCGACGGGCCGCTCGGCCATTCGATCTGGTACAGCGAGGGAGTCTCACAGGCCGGCACGAGCAACGCCGCCAACTACAACTCCCAACTGCGGGCCTACTACGACGTGGCCGGCACCGGACCGGCCGCCAATCCCCACTTCACGACCGTCCGCTGGGCGGGCGCCGACGGGGCAGGGGGAAGCGGTACCTGGAGCACGCTCGCCCAAACCTGGAAAGACCGCTCGACGATCTGGGTGCGGGATGCCCGGGGGATTTTCGACGGGGCAGGGGGCACGGTGACCGTGTCGGGCACCTTGGTGGCGGGCGGCGGGCTCGAATTCGCGGCCGACGGCTACACGGTCGCCGGCGGCACGCTCCACCTCTCGGGCTTCGACCTGGCAGACAACACCGTGACCGTGGCCGCCGACGCGACAGCGACGCTCTCCGCCCGTCTCATGGGCGTAGCGGGCCTGCGAAAAGCCGGCCCAGGCAGCCTGAAAGTCTCGGCTGTCACCACGAGTCTGGTCGGCGGGATCGAGGTGGCCGAGGGCACGCTCATGATTGCAGGCGGCTCGGCGGTTGCCGGTGGCCCGCTCGCGATCCGATCCGGCGCCCGGGCCGTGATCACCAACGGCCTCACGGCCCAGACGCCCGCCCTGCGGCTCGCCGGCGGCCTCCTCGACCTCGGCACCGGCCGGCTCACGATCACCGCCGGTGGCATCGCCGTGGCCGATCTCCGGGCCGGTCTCCTCGCGGGCCGCGGCGGCGGCGGGTGGAACGGTTCGAGCGGAATCACGTCGGCGGCCGTTGCGGGAGCGGCAGGATCGCGAGCCGTGGGCTATCTCGTCGATGCCTTGGGTGGTTCGACCGTGGCCTACGCCGCGCCCGGTGACACCGATCTCGACGGGTCGGTCGACGTCTTCGATCTGGTCGACGTCAATTCCGCGGGAAAGTATGGCACCGGCCAGGCCGCCGTCTGGAGCCAGGGTGATTTCAACTACGATGCCGTCACTAATGTCTTCGACCTCGTCGCGGTATCGGGGGCCGAGGTCTTCAATCGTGGCAGCTACCTGCCGGCAGCCATGGCTCCTGCCGCCGTGCCGGAACCGGTCGGGTTTGGCCTGGCAGCGTCGGTTGCGGCCGTCGCCACGGCCTGGCTCACGAGTCGGCGGCGGGGCTTTGGAACCACCCGCTGAGCGGAATGCCGATCGGCATGCGTCATCAGGCCGGCGTTGCTTCCCACTCGCCGCACCAGTCGTCGGCGGCAGTGTGAGGCCAGAGACCGACGTGCAGCAGTTTCTCTTCGTCGATCTGGGGCAGTGTGGGAGGCATCCGCCGGCACTCGCCCCAGTCGATGTCGCGGCCTGCCGGGCCGCCCCGCCGCCAGAACCGGCAGTGGGCACACATCTGCGGATCATTGCTGGGAACGGGCGCCACCATGCGGCGATTGTACGCCTTTTGCCCGAGGCGGTGGGAACCGTCAGGCTTCGTCCTGTTCGGCGAGGACCGCCTGGTTCCAGGCCAGTGCAACGGCCAGGTCTCGGAAGGCATCGAGCCGTACTGGATCGAGGGGTGAGCCGGAGGCGAGCACCGCGGAACGCCCTGGGCCTTCCAGGACGGGAGACCCTTGAAGTTAAGGGTGTGGGTGCCGGAAAGTTGCGACCTTCCGTCGTGGGCCAGCCGAAGTTGTGGCCCGCCTCGGAGGCGTGATTGCTCTCCTCCCGCGTCCCCCTGGCCGACGTCGCGGATGAAATGCCGCCCGCCGGCAAACAGCGAGGGGAGCAGGCCCCCTTTTGTTACCTGCTCCCTCCCGTCGGTATCACGTCGATGGGCTCGTGGCCGTTAAGCCAATCGAGTCCGCAATGCACTGCAACTCGCCAAGGCGATACCGACTGCCGCAATAATCCACGTCGATGGCTCGGGCACGGGAACTGGCGCAATGCTCACGCCACCGCCCGTTGCCGCGTAGACAAAATTTGAATCGGCGTACACCCCGTAAATGGCGTTATCGCCGAGGTTCGTGGTGTAGTTCGTCCAATTCACGCCGCCATCTGTCGAAACACTCAAACCACCGATCGTGCCAGCATAGATTGTGCTGCCGTTGGCGAAGACACTCTCCACGTAATTGTTGATCAAGCCGCTGGCCGTCGTGAAGTTCGTGAAACTCGCACCATTGTTGGTGGTGACGCTCAAGCCACCGTCGGTGGCGGCATAGACCGTGCCGCCGTCGGCGTAGACCCAATTCACGATATTGCCTGCCAGCCCATTGCTGGAGGTGAAGTTCACGAACTGGGCACCTCCGTCGGTTGAAATGTTGAGGCCACCGGTTGCCCCCGCATACACATTGCTGCCGTTGGCGGTAACGCTGGTTATGTTGAGGGATACGAGCCCGTCGGAGACTGTGCGGTTTACGAAGGTCGAGCCCCCGTTCGTGGAGATACTCAAACCAGCTGATGTGCCGGCGTAGATCGTGCTCCCACTGGCATAGACGCCTCGGACAACGTCACTGCCCAGCCCGTTGGATGTGGTCCTATTCGTGAACGTCGACGATCCGCTGGTCGCAATGGACAGACCGCCCCCATTTGTGCCGGCATACAGCGTGTCGCTGTCGAAGAAGGCGCTGAAGACCACGTTGTTGCCGAGTCCGGAATTGGCGTTCGTAAGATTGTCCCAACTCGAGCCTCCACTGATCGAGACGCCCAAGCCCCCACCTACTGTGGCGGCGAAGATCGTCGATCCGCTGGCGACGACGTCATAAACGAAATTGCTGCCCAGACCGGAGTTGGCAGAGTTGTAGTTCGTAAATACCAGCTGGGCCGAAGCACTCTGGCCCGTCAGAAAGGTCGCCAACACGGCCGCAACGTACGCGCACAGCGACCAGGAGCGTCTACCGGGTTGCTGTTGGCTCCGCTTCCGCACGAGCATTTTGCATGCCCTCCTTCAGGTTGAGTCGATCCCTCCAAAAACGAAACTCCGGCGGATCATAGCGGAACAATCGCATCCCAGGCAACCGCTTCCGCAGACTGTGAGACGACTCGGAGAGACCCGCTGCCGTCCCCGAGAAATCGCCCTCCCGGGCGCAAGACAGGCGTTCGGGGGACCATTATTGTTTCCGGCAATTGAGGCCGGAACACGCGACTCACCGGCGAAGAATTCCTGACGGAAGTGTCATCGGCCGGGCGAGCCTTCGGCGCGGGGAAACGCCGGCTCATCCGCGTTTACCGGGAGGCTTCGATCCGGACGTTGTCGAGGAAGAGTTCGCCGCCGCGGAGGTCGGGCGGGGCCGTCGCGCCACGGAAGACGCAGTCTTTCAGGACGATGCCGGCGATCGTGGAGGCGGGAATCGAGCGGATGCTGATCACCTTGCCGCTCTGTTCGCTCGTGACCCGCTCGATCGTCACCCCGCGGAGCACGGGATGGTGCGGCCCGGCGGCACCCTCTTCGTAGTCGAACTCCACGCCCAAGACCTCGCCGCCCACCTGGCCGATCTGCACGTCGCGGATGTTGATGTTCTCGAGCACGCCACCGCGGACCGCGTTGGATTTGAAGCGAAAGGCCCGGTCGAGTTCGGGACTGTCCATCCGGCAGTTCGAGACGTACACGTTGCGGACGCCGCCGGCGATCTCACTGCCGAGCGTCACCCCTCCGTGACCGTCCTTGAAGCTGCAGTTTCGCACCACGATGTTTTCCGACGGAATCCCGATCCGGCGGCCGTCGTCGTTGCGGCCGCTCTTGATCGCGATGCAGTCGTCGCCGGTCTCAAACAGGCAGTTCTCGATCAGCACGTCGCGGCAGCACTCGGGATTGCAGCCGTCGTTGTTGGGGCCGAGTGTGCGGGCGGTGACGCCGCGGACGGTCACGTTCGTGCAGCGGACGGGATGCACTTCCCACATTGGCGACCGCACGAGCGTGATGCCTTCGATCAGCACGTTGGTGCAGCGGTAGGGCTGGATGAAGTTCGGCCGGAGGTAGTGCCCTTCGCCGAAGATCCGCTCCTCCGGCGGCGTGCCGGCGGCCACCATCGCCACGAGCGCGTCGCGGTCGGCCTTCTGTTTGACCGGCCGCTTGGCCGCCCGGTCTTCGCGGCTCACCCACGCCCACCAGGTCTCCCAGGTGGCGGAGCCGTCGAGCGTGCCGCCCCCGGTGATCGCGATATCGGTGGCGTCGGCCGCGTAGACAAGCGGGGCGTAGTTGCGGCATTCCATGCCTTCCCAGTGGGTGGTCACGACGGGCAGGTAGCGGGCCGGGTCGGGGTCGAAAGCGAGCGTCGCCCCTTCGCTCACGTGGAGGTTCACCCGGCTTTGCAGCCGGATGCCACCGGTGGCCCACGCGCCTGCCGGGATCACCACCCGGCCGCCCCCGGCCTTGTGGCAGGCCGAGATCGCCTGGGCGATGGCCGCGGTGCAGTCCTGCCCGGCCTTGGCCCCGAAGTCGGTGATCGGGAAGTCGCGGTCGGGAAAGGTCGGGGCCTTGATCCGCTCCAGGATCGCCGCCTCTTCGGCCGGCACGGCCGGCGCCGACAGATCCATGACCTCGATGTTGCGGAAATCGACCGGGTGCCCCTCCGACTGGAGCGAGATCGTGCCGCCGCCGATGGCGAGCCGGCCGCCGGCCGCCTCGATCAAGGGCTTCGCGGTGCCATCCTTGGGGTCATACTGCGGCTTCTCGTATTCGAGCACCAGTGTGCCGTTGATGAAGTGCCGGATCGTGCCGTCGCCGTGGGCCTCGAACTCGGCCGTCACCCACTGGTCGCCATGAAACGTGTCGCTCGTGCTGTTCTTGCAGTGCGCCGTGTGCAGTTTGCCGTCCATCACCACGTGGGTGCCGGGCGTGCAGAGGTTGCCGGTGGGCCGCGGCTGCTGGCCGTCGCCCCCGAGAATCTGCATCTCGAGCGACACCGGAAACTCCTGGTCGCGGGCCATCGACTCGGGAGTCTGACCGTGGGCCATCAGCCCGCTGTTGCGGATCGCCCAGCCGGGGCCGCCAGGGCACTGATCGCCCACGAAGCGATATTCGAAGCGAATCCGGTAGTTCGTGAAGGGCGTCTCGTAGAAGAGATGGCCGAACCGGTCGTTGAACTGGTCGTAGCCGTCGTAGCGCACCTGGATCATCCCGTCGGCCACGCGGAACGTGTCGGCGAAATTGTCGCCGGCCTCGTAGCCCCGGATCTTCGGCGTCCAGCCGGTCAGGTCGCGACCGTTGAAGATCGACCGCCACTCGCCTGCCAACGCGGGCTTCTCCGCCGCGAGACTACGGTGCGAGCCAAGCCCGAAGGCGACAAGGCAGACGAACGACAAGCCCAAGCGGTGCATGGCGATTCTCCGAGCCGGTGAAGGAAGGGGAACGTCCGCCCCCCTTTCAGCCCGCGAGTATCCCAGCCCCGCGGCCCGACGCAATGGAGAGCCGCCAGAGGCTGCGCAACGACGAGCCTGATTGGTTTCAACCCAGGCGGCTCGGTTACGATGATCGAGATCTTCCATCGCCCTCACTCCCGCCCCTCCATGCCGCTTGTTTCTCTCGACTCGCTTTCCGTCGGTTTTCGCGGCCCGCCGCTGCTCGATGAAGTTTCCGCGGTGATCGAACCCGGCGAGCGGATCGGCCTCCTGGGTCGAAACGGAGCTGGGAAGAGCACCCTGCTGCGAATCCTCTCCGGCGACGTCGTGCCCGACGGCGGGAGCGTGCGGTTCGCGCCGGGGGCGCACGTGGCGCTCCTCACCCAGGAGCCGCCAGCCGACATGCCGGCCGAGATGAGCGTTGTGGATCTGATTCGGGGCGGCTGGCGGGGTCCGGCCGACGAGGCCTGGCGGCTCGACAAGGAAGTCACTCGGCTGCTGGCGGCCACCCGGCTCGACCAGCTGCCTCGGGGTGGCGAGACACCGCTCGGGGAACTCTCCGTAGGGCTCGCGCGGCGGGCCTGGCTGGCCCGGGCGCTCGTGTCGCGGCCCGACCTGCTCCTGCTCGACGAGCCCACCAATCACCTCGATCTCGCCAGCATCGAATGGCTCGAGGGGCTCCTGCTCGGCTGGCCCACGACCGTGGTGTTCGTGACCCACGATCGCGCGTTTCTCCGCCGGATCGCCACCCGGATCATCGAGATCGATCGGGGCCGGCTGTTCGACTGGGCCTGCGACTACGACGCCTTCTGCCGCCGCAAGGAAGAGGTGCTCGAGGCCGAGGAGAAGCAGAA
>CAYVNX010000003.1:53919-67718 GCA_964453165.1 uncultured Candidatus Kuenenia sp.
ACGACGCCTTCTGCCGCCGCAAGGAAGAGGTGCTCGAGGCCGAGGAGAAGCAGAATGCCCTCTTCGACAAGCGGCTCGCCGAGGAGGAACGCTGGATTCGCCAGGGGATCAAGGCCCGCCGGACCCGTAACGAGGGGCGGGTGAGGGCGCTCAAGTCGATGCGGAACGAGCGGCAGGCCCGGCGGGAGCGGGAGGGCACCGCCAAACTGGCGATTCACGAGGCCGAGCGGAGCGGCGCGCTCGTGGCCCGGCTGGAAGGCGTCGGCTTCGCCCACCCGGGCGGGCCGCCCGTGTTCAGCGGCCTCTCCACCACGCTGATGCGGGGCGATCGGGTGGGCATCATCGGCTCCAACGGCGCCGGCAAGACCACCCTCCTGCGGGTCGTGCTCGGCGAACTCGCGGCGTCGGCCGGCCGGGTGCGGCTGGGCACGAACCTCGCGATCGCCTATTTCGACCAGCTCAGGGCCCGGCTCGACGACGAGCAGACTCCCGAGCAGAGCATCGCCGACGGCAACGACACGATCACCGTCGGCGGCCAGTCGCGGCACGTGGTCGGCTATCTCCGCGACTTCCTGTTCACTCCCGAGCGGGCCAGGACCCCGATCAGAAGGCTCTCCGGGGGCGAGCGCAACCGGCTCCTGCTGGCGAAGCTGTTTGCCAAGCCTGCCAACGTGATCGTGCTCGACGAACCGACCAACGATCTCGATGCCGAGACGGTCGAACTGCTCGAGGAGCGGCTGGTGGACTACGCGGGTACGCTGCTCGTGGTCAGCCACGACCGGGAGTTTCTCGACAACGTGGTCACGAGCACGCTCGTGTTTGAGCCAGAGGGAGTGAAGGAATACGTCGGTGGCCATGCCGACTGGGTGCGGCAGCGGGGCGAGCGGCCGGCGGCTCCTGCCGCTCCCGCGGCCGCTCGGGTGTCCGCCGCCGCTGCTGCCGAGACCGCTCCCAAGGCCGACACCAAGAAACTCTCCTACAAGCTTCAGCGGGAACTCGAATCCCTTCCTGCCGAGATCGAGCGGCTCGAAACCGCCCTGGCCGCCATCCATGCGCAGATGGCCGACCCGGCCTTTTACCAATCACCGGCCGCCGAGATCACAGCCGTCTCGACCCGGGCCGCGGCGCTCCAGGCCGACCTCGAAGCCGCCTTCGGCCGCTGGGAGCAACTCGAAGCGGAGCGGTTCGACCGCTGAGGCGCCTCGCGGCTCACAGAGCGATGCGTCGGCGGACCAACGAGAGAGAGGCCAAGAGCACGGCGGGTGCGCGCGGAGGCGCGGGGTTTGGCGCGTTTGGATCGTGGCCGGTCTCGCCCAACGGTCCGGAGCCCCCGGGCTCGCGTCCGGGGCTTCTCTGGCAGGATGGGGGGCAGGTGACCGGGCTCCCCCTCAGAGGCCGGTGGGTGCGGGCTCGTCGGGGTAGGCGTCTGACCAGATCGAGCGGTAGTCGTCTTGCAGCCCCTCGGCCACGATCACGCGATGGAGATGATCGAAGTCGATGTCGGTGCGGTTTTCCCGGAGCACCATGGCCGCGTCGGCCCGGTCGATGATACGGCTCGCCAGCAGTTTGATCACGATCAGATCATCTGGTCGCACGACAGCTACGGCCGTATCGTCACCGGGGAGACTCCGCGGTACGGCCCTCCGCAGAGCATCCCGCTGGAAGGGCGTCGTCGCCAGCAGCACATCGAACTGGAAGGGCATCAAGGCATCGGCCGGCTGAAAGGCGAACTGCACGATGCCTTGGCCGTCGATAATTCGCAGGGGTGGATCATGCCGTGTCCGGAAACCGGCCTTCACGAGTGCCGTCACGAGTTCATCAACCTGCCCAGCCGCGATCGCCACGAGCACATCGGCATCGCGGGTGTAGCGGGCATGGTTCCAGGCTGCCAGGGCCAAGCCCCCGATGAGCGCCTTTGGGGCAGCGATCGGACGAATCGCTTCCCAGCCGCTTCGGAGCGTGGCGAGCACTCCCTCACTGGCCATGCTGCCCCTCCGGTCGGCGGCCCTTCAGCATGCGAACCTTCGCAGCCGTGCTCTCGGCATCACGTCGTTCGAGCCATGCCAGACAGGCCTGCCGCGCGGCAGCGTCGGAGCCGAGTCGCTGACGGAATCCGTCGTAGATGAACCGGTCACCCTCATCGACCAACTGTGCCCACAGCCGAATGCGGTCGGTCGGCGAGAGATGGGTAATGCCCGGTGGGGCGAGTTCGGGCGGCGGAATCAGTTGCGACGCGGTCATGCGAGCATTTTAGCTCAGCCCACGATGCGACGTGGGCCGCCTCCGAGCCGGTGCTACCAGAGTCGAGGCGAGGCGAGGGGGTCGGCGAACGCTCGCGGAGGCGGGTTTTGGCGCGTTTGGATCGTGGCCGGTCTCGCCCAACGGCCCGGAGCCCCCGGACTCGCGTCCGGGGCTTCTATGGTCGGGAACGCTCTTCATTTAAGAGATGCTCTGACGAGACGCGTCCAATCGAAGCCCCCGACGCAAGGCGGGGGACACCGCGTCGCAGCGGATCCCATCGTCCATGCCGCGATGCGACTTTTGCCGCCTCCGAGCCGGTGCTATTCATAGAGCCAGGCCCGGTGTCGCCGGGCGTCGAAGGCCTGTTCTTCTGGCTCCCAGGTCGCGGCGATCTCCTGCCAAGGGAGGCCCGCTTCGATCGCCTTCCGCTCACGGTCGGAGCCGAACAGGAGATCGATCGCGATCGGATCCTTCACGAACTCGTATTCCTCCGTCCGCCAGGCGAACCGTTCCGGATCGAGCCGCCGGATCGCGGCGATCAGGGCCAGGCTCGTCCGCACCGGCAGGAAGGCGTCGCGGTCGGTCACATGGACTTGCACCCCGCCGCAATCGACGCCGGCATGCTTCTGGAAGGTGGGCCGAAACACCGCCGGTCGGAAGCGAACCCCGGGCAGATCGGCCGCGTTCATCTCCGCCGCCAGCTTTCGGGGTTCGATCCAGGGGGCACCGCAGAGTTCGAAGGGGCGAGTGGTACCGCGGCCCTCGCTGAGATTCGTGCCTTCGATCAGGCACTGGCCAGGATAGACCACCGCGGTCTCGACGGTTGGCATGTTGGGCGAGGGCAACACCCAGGGCAGGCCCGTCTCCTCAAACCACATGCTCCGACGCAGCCCGCCGCAGGGCACCACCTCCACGTCCACCGGTCGGCCGCCGGCCTCGAGGTCGGCCTGATAGAGTAGCGCGAGTTCGCCGATCGTGAGGCCGTGCCGGATCGCGATGTCGTGAGCCCCGATAAAACTCTCATAGCCCGGCACGAGCCGCGGCCCTTCCACGGCCGAGCCTCCGAGCGGGTTCGGGCGATCGAGCACGAGCACGGGGAGGTTGAGCGGGCTCGCCGCCTCCAGGCAATATTTCATCGTGGCCTGGAAGGTGTAGTAGCGACTGCCGACGTCTTGGAGATCGACCACGAGCAGGTCGATGCCAGCGAGTTGCTCAGGTGTGGGCCGCAGGCTGGCGGCCGTGGTTCCGTAGAGGCTGTAGAGCCGCACGGCGGGTTGTTTCTCTTGTTCGTCCGGTACGCTCTCGAGATCCTGCGCCTGGCCGAACAGGCCATGCTCGGGACCGAAGACGGTCACGAGCCGCACCCCCGGAGCCGCCTCGATCAGGCTGGCCACGTCGCGGAGTTGGCGATCGACGGCGGCGGGGTGGGTGACGAGGCCCACCCGCTTGCCCCGCAAGCGGGCGAACTCTTCTGCCACCAGTTGATCGAGACCGGTCGTGACGGCACTCGCGTCGGATTTCGCCGCCATGGATGACTCCTCGTGGGGATGCTGATCGCGTTCAAGTGACCGGCCACGTTGGTTGAACCAACTCCGAAGGCTCGGGGGGCTCCGCGTGGCAGCGAATCCCGTTGTCCATGCCGCGATCCGCGGGTGCGGCACGCGAGCCGGTCAGGGGGTCGCCTTCGGGGCGGCCGCGAACTCCTCGGCCGTGACCCGCTTGAGCGAGCCATCCTGGAAGAGCACCCAACCGCCCTCTTTTGCCGCCGACGTTTGGAACGCGATCACCGTGCCGGCCGCTTCGGGGCCGTCGGCGAGTTTCGTGCCCCAGATGTATTCGATCTGGCCCGATCGAATGTAGTAGTCGGCGCCGAGATGGACGGCCGAAAGGACCGGCGCTGCGGCCTCCCGCGTCGTCGCCTGCCCGCTAGCCTTGGCGGATTCGAGAAACGCCTTGAGGTCGAGCAGCCCGCCGTCTGGAGGAAAGACCTGCTCCTTCTCTCCCGACCCGCAGCCACCCGCTGCCATGACGCCGATCGCGATGGCGGCAAGCCAGCTGCACACGCAGCGGCCGAAATTCTGACTTCGCATGTGTCTCCCTCGGGCCGCCTCGACGTGCTCAACCATTCCTAGAGCCCTTCGGACTCGCCGCCGTCGCGGCTGCCGACGGCCTGCCACACCGCAAAGTCGACGTTGTCACTGACAAATCGCGTCGACGCATCGCCGAAGCACACGGTGGCCCCGCCGGGATGGTAGCTCGAGGCTGCGATGTGAGCCTGGGTGTAGTTGGTCGATCCGCAGTTCCACCGTTGGCCGCCGGGTGACGGGGCATTCCAGTTGGGCGGAAGCGTGTGGGTGTACATGAAGGTGAAGACAAAGTCGCGGTGCAATTGGTTGCCCGTGTAGACGATCGTCTGGGTCGCCGTTCGGTCGCCGGTTGTGCCACACTGCCGCACGCCTCGACCATCTTCGAGTTGGGCCCCAGAGAACGCCGTACTACCGATGTAGGCGGACGTGTGGTCCCTGGTGCTCGACTGCCAGTCAGACGTGCCACGCATCACTTCGGCGAACATCGCGGTGTTCGACATGCCGTCGCCGATTTTCGCGATCTTGAAACCCTGCATCACGGAACCTTCGGGAGGGTCTGGGATCGCGAACATGCCGTCGATCGGCGTACCTCCCCGCATGTTCGACCCGCCCACGTTCGCCATGTAGTTGCATCGGCCCGAAGGGAGAGACGTGCCCCACGAAGGCACGCTGCCCGTCGAGGGATCGGAGGGGCAGCGAAACGAAGCGACCTGCTGGGTTCGGGCGGCGGCGTTTGCATTCGCCTTCGACGGAATGCCCGCGTGGATCGGGGCGTCGTCGTTGGTGCCATAGTCGAGGTCGAAGAGCTTGAAGCCAGACGACTCCTCGAAGTACGGCATGATCAACACCAACGTCGGGGCCGAGTTCTGTGAGGACGGCGGAACGGTGGTCTTCCGACCCCGCTGGGGGTCGGTGAAGACCTTTGTGAACCGGCGGGGCGGAAGCCGCTTATTGGCCGCTTCGTAGTTGAGTGAAGCCAACGCCACTTGGCGGATGTTGTTGCCGCACTGGATTCGCCGGGCCGACTCGCGGGCGCTTTGAACCGCCGGAAGGAGGAGGCCGATGAGCGTGGCAATGATCGCGATCACGACCAGCAGTTCCACGAGCGTGAAGGCAGCGATTCGCTTTGTTCTCGGAGCGTTGAAGAGCATCGCAACCACCTTTCTTGCTGTTGTCATCCATCGCGACGCGAGGGCGCGGTGCCCGTAGACCATGTGCCCTCCGCCGAACTCCATGCTAGTAGGAGAACGACGTGAAAGCCAAGCGTGTTTCGTCAGTTGGGCCGCGTGGTGGACACACGGTTTCATGTGGAGTCGAGGAGGGTGGAGCGTTCAGGCGCGTCGACCCGCATGGGATACCCCAGGCAGGGTATGCAGGCGGAGCGTTCGGACCTTCGAGCCGCGGTCAACGTCTGGGGCGTCGCGGCCACGATCCTTGACAAGTCGAGGAGAAACAGTATGCTCCCATCCGGTTAGGCGGGATTGGTGCGTTCCACGGCGTTTCTTGTGCCGATCGTGACGTACCGGGAAGTTCGTTTGATCAAAGGGGCTGCTACTGGCTCAGGTTGACCGCCGTCGTGATCAAGCCCGCTGCGAGTGCGGCGGGCCTGGCGAGCAGAGTCTCCCCCAGTAGGTTGCGTCCCCCGCCCGTGTTTCTTCCGGGTGGCTAGCTTCTTGCTGGTGCCTTTCTGAACCGCATTCGCGTCGACGGTTTGCCTGATCCAGGCCGAGGCCGCCCTTGGTGTGCCGCCATGGTTCTGCATTCCACTCGCTCCTACGGAAGAAAGGATCGTCCCATGCATCGCATGTTTTTCTTTGCGGTATTTGCCCTCGGTTCGTTCGTTGGTCAGACCCTTCATGGTCAGGTGCTCATTAGCGACAACTTCGAGACGGACACATCGGCGAATTACGCGGTCGTCAGCGATAACCCAGCCAACGGATCGGCGACCTTCGCCTTCGACTATGTCACGGCAGGAATTCCGCTCGCACCCCGGTCGGTCTCCGGCGACACAAGCGGCCTGAAACTGGCCGTCAACACGTCGCTCGGTGCCGTGAATTCGCAGACGGTCTTCAACTCGACGGCCGTGACGGCGGCCCAGTATCGAATGCTGGTGGACGTGTTCATGGCCTACCAGGGGGCCACGGCCACCACGATCTACGCCGAGCCCGGGGTGGGCGGCGACGGCACGACCTACAACTCGATCTTCACACCGATCTCGGGGTCGGGCTCGTTCATGGCGTTCACGGGTGATGGCGGGTCGGCTTCTGACTACCGCTGGTATCTCTCCAGCGCGAACGGCGGAGCCACGACCGTGCCGAACACCGACCCCAGCTACCTCGGGCACGGTTCGAACGGCAGCGGGGCCTTCTACCAGGGCCTGTTCCCGAATCCCCCGTCGACCGCCGCGGGTTCACCCGGCAACATCTGGACGACCGTGACGATCGACGTGGACAACGTGGCCGGCACGATCACGTATTCGATGACCGACACCGCCGGGAATTCCCAGCTGATCTTCGACAACAGCCCGAATCCGCTCAGCCCCACGCCCTTCACCGGATTGCTCCAAGGGCTCGTCAGCCTCGGCGCGACCGACGCCTTCACGTCGCTCTCACCGGCCAGTGTGTTCGTCGTCTACGACAACCTCGAGGTAAGCGCCGTGCCGGAGCCCGGTATGGCCGCGGCGATTGGGTTCTGTGGGCTCATGGCACTTTCGGTCCGGCGCCGGCTCGGCCTTTATCGCCGGAGCTGACGTGCCGGCAGCAGGATCGGCTGTCGGCCGGGGCCGAGGAGGCTGCGGTGGTGGACGAGGCAGAGCAGGCGATGGAGGTGGGCGAATCATTGATGGAGGTACATCAAGAACCTGTAGGCACGAAGTTCACGTTCAAGGTATCGGATCGTTTTTCACCAGGAGGTGTTTCATGGCATCGTCGCGTTGGTCGGTCGCTCGTTGTGCCCTGATTCTTGCCATGCTGCCGGCGGCGGCTGTGGCTCAGATCTACTACAGCGAAGATTTCGAAGACGGCAACGCCGCCAGTCGCTGGACCGTGTCACAGGCGGGGGGGACCGCCGCGGCGGACTTCGCGTTCGATTACAGCACGCTTGGAATTCCTGCAGCTCCGAACGGCACCGGTACCGTCGGGCTGAAGCTCGAGGCCAACATCGGCCCGACCGGTGCGGCAAGCGGCATCATGGCCTTTCCTAACGGACAGTCGTTCAGTACGACGAGCGGTTCCTACACACTCCTCTTCGACCTCTGGATGAACGTGGTGGGGACCACCGCGACGACGGAAAACGCGATTTTTGGCGTCGGCCACACCTCGACCGCGGCCCAGCAGCCGACGAGCGCTACCCCCGGCGTCGGCCCGAGCAACAACGGTGTCGACTTCTCTCTGACCGGCGACGAGGGCGCTGGCCGTGACGTGCGGGTGTATGTCAATGGCGCCGAGCAGACTGGCACGGGCAACAACGGGGGCTATGCCCGCCAATCGCCCGCGACGTTCCAGCAGGACGAGTACCAGGCCCCGTACTTCTTCGCCTACCAGGGAGACGCGCCTGAGAACCAGTGGCTCGAGATCGGAGTGCGGGTCGACGCAGCGCAGGCACAGTGGACCGTCAACGGTCAGACCTGGGCCACGCCGCCGGTCGTGGTACCGGATGGCAACATCATGCTGGGCTACATGGACCTGTTCGCGTCGCTCGCCGCCCGCGATATTTTTGGTCTTTACGACAACGTTCGTGTAATCGCGAGCCCGGCGGCCACGACCGAGCTCGTCTGGGCTGGCGACGGTGCGAGTGCGGGCGGATCGGGCACCTGGTCAAACCTCGAGAGAACCTGGCTCGGCGCCGTGGCTCCGTCGACCTGGCAGTGGAACCAACCGGCAATCTTTCAAGGGCCGGCAGGCACGGTCACGCTCGCAGGCGGAGGCGTGACGGCCGGTGGCGGACTCGATTTCCAGGCCGACGGGTATGTCATCGCTGGAGACCCGCTGTGGATCGGTGCCACGGCCAGCACCGACACCAGACGCGACTCCCAAATCTTTAGTTCCGGCGCGTCCGTGCAGATCAACGTCGACTCCGGCGTCACGGCCACGATCGCGTCGGACATGCGGGGCCGACAAGGGCTCAATAAGACCGGCACCGGTACGCTTGTCTTTGAGGGCATCGCCCTGCTCGGAGGCACCACGCGGGTGATGGAGGGCACGTTCAAGATGGGCGAGTTGTCCCTGATCCTGCCGAACATCGGTGCCAGCACGATCCGGGTCGACGCGGGTGCCACGCTCGACGTCTCTGCCATCACGACCGGCCTGCTCGTTGAGCCTGCCCAGACGCTGACAGGTGATGGGCTGGTCCAGGGCAGCGTCGTCGTGCAGGCCGGCGGCCGCTTGTTGCCTGGTGCTAGCACCGGCACGCTCACCGTCACCGGCGACGTCACGTTCGGCCCGACGGGCAATCTGAATTGGCAGGTCTATGACGCCGCCGGCACGGCCGGCAGTCCGACCGGCTGGGGATTGGCCGACATCGGCGGGCGGCTCGATATCGCCGCGACCGACACCGAGCAGTTCCAGATCAACCTCTGGAGCCTGTCGGCCGTCGATCCGGACGTCACGAGCGGCAATGCCGTCAACTTCAGCACCGGCTCGAACTACACCTGGACGATCGCCTCGGCGGCCGGCGGCATCACCGGCTTCGCGCCGGAGAAGTTCGTGATCAACACCGCGGCGACCAACGGCGCGGCGGGCTTTGCCAACGATCTGGCCGGCGGCACGTTCAGCCTGGTGCAGAGCGGCAACAATCTGAACCTCGTCTTTACCTCGGCCAATCCCTCGACCGACATCGTGATCAACGTCGCCTCGGGTTCACAGACCCAGGCCCAGGCGGGCTATCCCACGATCGCGACGGCGACCTCGGTCACCAAGACCGGCGCCGGCACGGTCGTGTTCGATGCGGCCAATGCCTATACCGGGCCGACCACGATTTCGGCCGGCACCCTTGAAGTGGCCAATGCCGACGCCCTCGGCGGTACGAACGTGACCGTCGACACCGGTGCCACGTTGGCGATCGCGTCGGGTACGACGATGAAGTCGCCCTCGGTGATCGTGGACGGGGGCACGCTCTCGGCCGCGACGGTGGCGGTGAATTCCTCGACCGGAATCACGTCGTTGGCGATCAATGCCGGCACGATCGCCGGTTCGCCAACCGTGACGGTCGGCACGGGCGGACAGATGTCGCTCGTGCAGGACGCGCGGGTGACGGTCAGCGTGGGTGGACTCTCGGTCGATCAGGCTTCGGGCGGCGGACGGCTCGACCTGGGGGCTGGGCAGGTGAGCGTCGCCGCCGGGGGCATCTCGGCGGCCGATCTGCGGGCCGACATCATCGCTGGCCGCAACGGCGGGGCCTGGAACGGCACGGCGGGGATCACGTCGAGCACGGCTGCATCGGCCGGCGGTACGCGGGCGGTGGGCTACGTGGTCAACGGTGACGGTTCGGCCCGGGTTTCGTTCGCCGCGTCCGGCGACGTCGACCTGAGCGGCGCGGTCAACGTGTTCGACCTGGTCAGCATCAATAGTTCCGGCAAGTACGGATCAGGCACGGCGAGTGTCTGGAACCAGGGCGACTTCAATTACGACGGCGTGACGAACGTCTTCGACCTCGTCGGCGTAAACACGGCAGGCGCGTACGGCCAGGGCAATTACTTCCCAGCCGCGCCCACCGCATCCGGCAGCGTGGCGGCGGTGCCCGAGCCTGGCACGTCGGGGCTCGGGTCGGTCGCCCTCCTGATGGGTTTGGGATGGCTCGGGCGCCGGTTTCGGGCTTCCTGAGCGGTGTCTGCCGCCGGTGCCGGCTATCGGCACCGGCGGCGGAGGCACGGGGAGAGGCGGGTCCCCAGCCGATTCCTTGCCCGGGCCTGCAGGCGGTTGGATACTTGCTGAAAGGGCAGCGTGGTTCGGTTTCGCCGCCTCTGTCCATGACAGGCAGAAGGTCTCCGTATCGATGCGTTGGCCGCTGTGGCGAAAGAATCGACGCAGGCCCACGCGAGGGCGGTCATCTCGACCAGCCGGGGCCGCGATCGAGACGCTCGAGTCGAGGATTGCGCTCTCCGTAGCGCTCGGGATGGTGCCGGTGGGTGCCCAGCCGCAGGGCCCGCTCACCGGCCGGGTCGTGTACACGTCGGCGGGTCACGGCTGGCAGTGGAACGACACGCTCGATCGCTGGGCGACCGACCGTCCCAACCTCCTGGGGATGGTGGAGGATTTCGGCAACCAGGATCAGCTGACGCTCTACGCCGAATACCTGTTTCAGGCCGGGGCTACGGTGGTGCCGATGCGGCCGATCGGCCGACAACTCAACGAGGTCGTGCTCGACAACGATTCGCCGGAGGTGATCTGGACCGGCACGTGGAGCACGAATACAGCCGGCCCCGCCTGGTTCGACGAAGACTACGGGGCCGCGACTGACGCGGCGAAGTATCGGTTTGCGAGCGTCAACGCGACGCGGGAGACGGCGACGGCGGTCTATGCTCCGACGATCCCAGCGACGGGCCGCTACCCGGTCTACGCCTGGGTCGCGGCCGCTTCGAATCGCACGAATCAGCGGTACGTCGTCAATCATGCCGGCGGCAGCACCGAGGTGCGGGTCGATCACCGCAAGGTGGGCAACGGCTGGGTCTGGCTGGGGAGCTATGAGTTCGAGGCCGGGCGGTCGCCCGAGCGGGGTTCGGTCACGATCAGCAACCGCTCCGACGCCGGTGGATCCGTGGTGATCGCCGATGCGATCCGGTTCGGCAACGGCATGGGAGACCTTCCCTGGGGACCGGATGGCATCGGCACGGGGAAGGTGTCGGGTTACCCGCGGGAAGACGAAGGCTCGCTGCTCTGGGCGTGGCGGGCTGTTGGCCAGAGCACGGCCTTCTCCAGCCCGTCGGCCGTGATCGGCACGAGCAACGTGTCGGCGCCGCTGCGGATGGCCGAGCACATGAACGTCGATGCCAATCCCTACGGCACGAGCGTCTACGTGGGGTTCCATTCCAACGCCACCACGGGCAATCCAGCCACGGCTACCGCCCGGGGTGCGATCGGTCTCATCCACACGTCGAGCCCCACGCCGAACCAGGACTCACTCGCGGCGACGATGGCCGAGCAGCTCAACCGCGACATGCGGGCCCGTGACGGCAGCTTCGAGCACGACTGGAGCACCCGCTCCGCCGCCGCCACCCTGGCAGGCAGTTACGGGGAGATCACCAACTCGCGGGCCGCGGGTGAATTCGACGCCACGATCATCGAGGTGGCGTTTCATGACAATGAGCTCGATGCAGAACTGCTGCGGGATCCCAAGGCTCGCGACCAACTGGCCCGCAGCACCTACGAAGCCACCCTCGAACATTTCATCAACCACCCCGGCTCGCTGCCGCGGCCGGCCGACGTCACGCTCCCCTCGCCGCCCGAGCAGGTGCGGGCCGTCGCCGCCGGAGCGGGGGCGGTGACGGTCTCCTGGACGGCCGGCCGCAGTTCGACCGGTGGCACGAGCGGCGTGTTTGGCGGCCCGGCGACCGGGTTTCGGGTCTACGCCTCGGTCGATGGTCGGAGTTTCGACGGCGGCACGGTCGTAGCGGGGGGAGCAGCCGGGTCGGTCACGCTCTCCGGCCTCGATCCGGAGCGTGCCTACTTCTTTCGGGTCGTTGCCGAGAACGCCGGCGGCCAATCGCGGCCAACGGAGCTCGTTGGTGCTCTCCCGGCGGCTGGGCAGCGGCAGATTCTCGTGGTCCAGGGCTTCGACCGGATCGATCGATCGCAGAACTTCGTGCAGGCGTATCCGTATGGCGGCGGCGGCACGACCGAAAGGGTTTGGCCGGGCTTCAACAACCCGCGTGACCAGGTGGCGGCCACGCTCACGGCGATTCAGGCGGCCGCCCCGGGCGTTCGAGTCGACGCAACGAGCAACGAGGCGGTGATGGCGGGCCGGGTGCGGCTGGCCGACTACCAGTCGGTGATCTGGATCCTAGGCAATGAGTCGGTGGTCGATCGGACGTTCAACGTGGCCGAGCAAGAGCTCGTGACGGCGTTCGTGAACGGTGGTGGAAGCATGTTCGTGTCTGGCTCGGAATCGGGCTACGACCTCGACGGGCAGAACAACGGCCGCGGCTTCTTTCGTGGCGTGCTTGGGGCACGGGCCGTGGCCGACGATGCGGCGACCTCCCGTGCCGCCCCGGTCGCAGGAGGTCTGTTCGCCGGTTTGCCCGAACTGCGGTTCTCCACCGGAGCGGCGTTTTCGAGTCTGCCCGAGCAGACCTTTAACGTCGCATCCCCCGACGTGCTCGCTGCCGAGCCAGGCAGCGTGTCGGCCCTCGCCTACGTCGGTGGCCTCGGCGGGGCGGCTGCCACCTACCGTGGAGCTGCTTCCGGTCGGGGAGCGGTGGTGGTGCTCGGCTTTCCCTTCGAATCGATCGTCGGCGCGGCGGAGCGGGCGGCGGTGATGGGCCGCGTGCTCGACGCTTTCGGAGTCACTCCGGATGGTGATGCGATGCTCCTCGACGTCGGCGTTGGCCAGGTGGTCGTGGATGCCACGCAACGCACAGGCCCTGGCCAGTTCGTCAAGCGGGGCGCCGGCACGGTGATTCTCACGGCGGCCAGCCAGCATGCCGGCGGCACGCTCGTCGAAGCTGGCACGCTCGTGATTCGCGATCCGGCCGCGCTGGGCTCTGGCGGGCTGATCATCGAGGCCGGGGCCACGGTCGTGCTCGATGTCGGTCGGGTGCGGATGTCGCTGGCGAGCCTCGACCTGGCGGGCGGGGCCACGCTCGACGTCGGCGCCGCGTCGCTCCTGATCGCGGCCAGTGGCAGCGACCTCGCGGCGATTGCCGGTCTCGTCACGACCGGTCGGGCGGGGGGCAGTTGGACGGGCACGGGCATCACCAGCAGCCGAGCGGCCAGCGTGCCGTTTCGCGGGGTCGGGCTGCGGCCGCTGGCTGACGGTTCCCTGATCGTGGGATATGCGGTCGTTGGCGATGCCAACCTCGACGGCAGCGTCGACATCCAGGACCTGATCGCCATCTCCTCCGGCGGGAAGTACGGCACGAGCTCCGGCAGGGCCGGCTGGTGGCAGGGCGACTTCAACGACGACGGCCTGGTGACGATCGCCGACCTGGTGATCTTGGTCGCCTCCAGTCTCTACGGCTCGGGCCCGGTCGAAGGCTCGTCCTGAGCCGGTGCAGCTCGAGTTGACGCCACGGTCAGGGGCGTCGGGGCTGCCGGTATCCTCTCGCTTGACGTTCGCGTCGGCCCTCCCGGCCTCCGCTCACTGCGTGTCCGCTGCGCTTCGCCATCCTGGCTTCGCTTGCTCCCACAGCACGCTCGAGGACACCGGCAGCCCCTCCCGGTTCTCTGAGGGCGGAAGGCATGGAGATCATAAATCTGCCAGTCATCGGAGGCTCGGGGATCGGCGAACGCTCGCGGAGCAATCGGGGCGTATCCTCGC
>CAYVNX010000004.1:0-25959 GCA_964453165.1 uncultured Candidatus Kuenenia sp.
CGGGCGAGTTTTCGACAGCATCGCTCGCTGCCTGGTTACCGCTGCCGAGCGCGAAGGTGTAGCAGGCTCCGAGCCGAACCGCGGCCTCTTCGTGATGCTGAAGATCGGAGTAGCCCCGGCCAAATTCTCCCCAGGGCTCCCACCAGGCCGAGCCCGACCAGGCGAAGCGATTGTTGAGGGCCTCCGGCTGCAGGTTCAAGGTGTTGAACCCGTTCGACACCATGGCGTGGTAATAGAGATCGTCGAGCGGCTCGCCCATCACCCACATGCCCTGGCTCAAGCTGGGGCGGAAGAAGGTCGTGGCCATCGTGCGGTCAGCGCTCTGGAGCGGTGCAAAGGCGCTCTCGATCCACTCCCGCGTGCCCGGCACCTTCGACTGCCCCACGTACAGTTCGAAGGCCTTGCTGAACCGATAGCTCAGCCAGAAGGCGCGAAAGCCGATCGGCTGGCTCGTGACCGAGTTGTAGTCGATGTTCAGGAGGTACGAGAGTCTCGGGGCGAGTGCGTCGCCCGAGAAGATCAGCCGGCCGCGAGGGATCCCGAAGTAGTTCGAGTTCGTGATCGGGATCGTAGTGCCCGCGCTGTCGGTCCACGTGGGCTCGGCCCGGGAAAAGCCGTTGTAGCGAAACATGTTTTGGTTGCGGATCCGCAGCGAGTAGGGCGTCGCCTCGGGATCCCGGGGGAGGATGGCGAAGCCCTGGTCGTAGTCCGCGTAGAACCGACTGCCCGGGGAACGGGCGGTTCCCCCCGTGCAGCTCGTGCCTAGGCAGCCCGCGCAGGACGCATCTGCGGCGGCGAACTCCGTCTCCCACTCCTCCGCTACCGGCGGCGGAATGGCTTCGACGATGATGTCTTCTTCCACGAGCGCATCCGCCACGCTCGTGGTGGCCAACTCGCTGGCTTGGGCTGTCGCCCATCCGGCTACCACCATTGCGACAAGCGCGCACCAACCCGCCAGCCAGCCAAGGCTGGCCGCGTGACGGTCTCTGAGGACGTGGAGCGAGGGCGGCATCGGGAGGGGAAAACCGTCGCTCCCGGGCGGGGGCTGCCGTCAGCCGATCCGGCCGGGAATGGCATGGGCCGGTCGGTAGCACCCGACCGCCAAGGGCCGCCGGGAAACCGACACACGTCGGCTCTATCGGATGACCCTGCGGACTGCGTGAACTATTCCGCCTGCCGAGGCCACCCTGAAGCCGCGCCGCCTCGCCATCCCTCCCAGCCTCACAGCCTGAGAGCTCCTGCCGCCGATCCGACCCGAAGTCCCGCTCACTCGGGGATCGTCTTCCCGGGCACCGCCTCGTAGGCGTTGGCGTGGATTACCTCCTCCTTCCCCCGCGTGCCGGGCAGGATCTCGAACCGCGGGTCGAAGTCGACCATCGTTGCCGCAAGCTTGGCGAGGATCGTCACGTCGCCTTCGACCTTCGCCGTGCCGTCCTTGATCTGGGCCTCGAGCGTCTTCGCACCGATCATCGTCTGCTCCAGATCCTTGCGGTTGATCGTGAGGGTGAGGTCGGGCTTCGCCGCCAGATAGCCGGGCAGGTTTGTGAGCGTGGCATTCTCGAGTTCCACCGCGAACATCTCGCCGTTGTCGGGGGTGATCAGGTTCATCGTGAACCGCATTCCCTCGGCCTTCCGGCTGTCCATCCGGACACCGAGGAAGTCCAAGAACAGCTCCGTGCTCATCGCGCGGATTACGTCCGGCCCGCTCGACTTGGGCGATGCCCCGGCGGGGATGCCTTCGCGAAGCTCGTAGGCCCCGGCCAGGAAGCTGTTTCGCAGGCCGGGGTTTTCCTGCTGGTAGCCGATCTGCTCGAAGACGTCGGCCAAGAGATCCTTGGCCGCCCGGTTCGTCGGCTCGGCATGCACGAGCTTGTCGAGGATTTCCGAGGCGAGCAGGTAGTCACCCCGGTCGTGGAGTTGCCTGGCCTTCGCCAGGATCGTGTCCGCACCTCCCATCATCTCGACATAGACCGGCGCCGAGTCTGCGGGCGAGAGCGGGATCAACGTCGCGGGATTGCAGTCCCAATAGCCGAGATAGCGATTCACCACCGCCCGGGCGTTGTGCGGGACCGAGCCGTGGTATCCGCGGCAATCCCACCGCTGCTGCAGGCTCTTCGGGAGTTCGTATTCGTTGTGAATCTGGTTGATCGTCACGCCCTGATTGGCGAGATGGAGCACCTGGTTGTTGAAGTTGGCGTAGAGATCTCGCTGGCCGCGGAGGATCTCCAGCACCCGGTCGTTGCCCCATCGCGGCCAATGGTGGGCGCCAAACATCACCACCGCCTCCTGGCCGAAGCGGTAGATCACTTCGTTGATGTACTTCGACCAATTGAGGGCGTCGCGCACCAGGGCCCCACGGAGCGTGTAGATGTTGTGGAGCGTGGCGCAGACATTCTCCGCGATCCAGAGGGCCTTCATCTCGGGAATGTAGGTGTTCATTTCCGACGGCGCTTCCGTGTTGGGCGTGTTCTGGAAGATCATCCGCACGCCGTCCACCTCGATCTCCTCGATATCCTGCTCCACGACATGGGTCGGGGCAATCAGGCCCGACGTGCCGCGGGAGATCGCATGGCCGAGCCCCTGGGTGACGTAGCCATACGGGCTCACCGGCAACAACACGCCGTATTGATAGAAGAGCCGCCGGTTCATCGCGTTGCCGGCAAAGACGTTCTCCGCGATCGAATACTCCATGAAGTCGCGAGGCGCGAGGATCTGGACCTTGCCCGAACGCACGTCGGCCTCATCGACGACGCCGCGGACGCCGCCCCAGTGGTCGCCGTGAGAGTGGGAGTAGACGACCGCCGTGACCGGCAGCCCCTCGCCCTTGTGCTCCTGGAAGAGTTTCCAGGCGGCCCGCATCGCATCGGCCGTGACCAGGCAGTCGAACACGATCCAGCCGGTCTTGCCCCGGACGAACGTCGTCTGGGCCAGGTCGAAGCCGCGAACCTGGTAGATGCCGGGGATGACCTCGTAGAGACCGTAGTTGTTGTTGAGCTGGCCGATCCGGTGCATCGAGGGATGCACCGTGTCGAATTCGTCCTGCTGATCGAGGAACTGAAACCGGGTCATGTCCCAGACGACGTCGCCCGCCTCGTTGCGGATCGTGAGTTCCTTCATCGGGGCAACCAGTCCCCGCCGCTGCTCATCGAAATCGCGGGTGTCGTCGAAGGGCAGCGACTGCCGAGCCTTCCGCAGCACGGCCTTCGTGAACTCGGATGGCGGCTTGCCCTTGGGATGAAAGTGGCCTGCAGCCTGCGCGACGGGGGCCGGAGCAGCCGACGCGGCCTCTCCCTCGAGCATGTTGGCCGCCACGGCGAAGGCGGGAAGGCTCTGAACGAACTGGCGGCGGGTGGTCATGGGAGAAGGCTCTCGGGGGAAAAGGAAGAATCGTGGGATGCGTGACCCGACGGACGACCGGCGAGCGGATGGCGTCTCGGGCGTCTAAGGAGCAGGAACGAACACGAGCGACCCGGGCTGGGGGCCGGCGGGCGAGATCACCGACACCGCCGGAGCCTGCTTGAGCATCTCGTCGAGCGTAGTCTCGAAGCCGAGTGCACCAGTCTGGCCGACACTCCAACTGAACTTATGAGACGAGACATCGCACAGCCCGCTGATCGGCTGGACGGCATTCGTGGCGGCGTCGAACATCACCCCCTTCACCTGCCCCGCCTTGCTGACGGCGATCTGCTGAAACGACGTCGGCTGGCTGCCCGCATGCGGCGGCGTGGTAAACACGCCCAGGGGTAGCCACTCCGCCGTCGTCATCGACGCGAGGGAGGGATTCTGGGGGCCGATGCCGAAAAAGGCGTTGACGACGGCCATGGGTGGGGCCGGAGTCGATCGCCAGTCGGCATACGGCTTGGGATGCTGCCATGCGTCGGGATGCTGGGCGTACCAGGCCGGTGTGAATGGCGGAAGGCTCGACGCCGAGCGGGCTGCGCCGCTGGGCTGGGTCGCCGCAGGTGCGGCGGGCGGCCGCGGGGCCTGACCAGCAGCGGCTCCCGGCGGCACGACACCGGGCGGCATCGCCCCTGGTGGCAGTCCACCGGGTCCTGCCATGCCTGGCCCGCCCGGCGCACCGGCCCCCGGCCCGGCCATCCCAGGACCGCGAGCAGCCGGCGGTTGCATCCCCGGCCCTGCCTTGCCCGCTCCGCCCATGCCCGGGCCCGGCCCCGGTGAGTGGCGACCACCAGGCTGGGCGTGTGCCAAATTCGGCCACGCGATCGCAATCCCACCGAGCGTCGTGACGAGCAAAGCAAGCCGACCAATCAGCCGCGGCAACGAGGCAGACGAGAACATCGACTTCTCCAGGGAGGAAACGGCCCACGAACGGTATAGCCGCCCCGAGACCGTTCCCGCAAACGCGGCCCGCATCGAGATATTGGGCTCCCTACGCCCCAGGCCGCCGAGTCGGGCCGTTGCCCCCTGCCCGCTCCGCCGGTGTCGGGCCGTCGTCCGCCGCCTATTCTTGGCTACCCGTTCCGACCGCATCTCCGAATACACGCTGCCATGGCCCTTGGTTCCCCGGTCTGCGTCTGGCTCAAGCGAGACCTCCGCGTGGACGATCACGCGGCGATTGCGGCAGCCGTAGACCGGGCCCAGGGAGGGGGCGTGTTCGCAGCGTTTCTCTACGAGCCGGAGGTGCTCGGGCAGCCAGAGTGGGATTCGAGCCACACCGCATTTCAGGAGGAATGCCTCCGCGACCTCGCGCCGGCCCTCGGCCACCTCGGCATCCGGCTCGTGACTCGGCGGGGCGAGGCGGTCGCGATGCTCGAGCAACTCCGCACCGAAACGGGCTTCACGCTGCTCGTGGCTCACGAGGAGTCCGGCACCGCCGTCACCTACGCCCGCGACCGGCGGGTCCGCCGCTGGGCCCGAGAAGCGGGTGTCGAGTTTCTCGAACTGCCACAGACGGGTGTGGTTCGGCGGCTCGTCTCCCGAAACGGCTGGAATCGCCGCTGGGAAGAACGGATGGAAAGTCGGCAGGCGACGGTGCCACGGAGCGCGGGCCGGGGCGGCCTCACGGCCATCGGGCGGCTCGAATCCTCCGGCATCCTCGGCTGCCGCGATCTCGGTCTCCCGCCCGACACGAAAGACCGCCAGCCCGGCGGCGAGCGGGCCGCCCGTGGGGTGCTCGACGACTTTCTCACTCGCCGCGGCCGACGCTACTCCGGCGGGATCAGCAGCCCCGTCTCGGCGGCCACGGCCTGCTCGCGGCTGAGCCCGCATCTCGCCTTCGGCACGCTCTCGATGCGGACGGTCTGGCAGGCGAGCGAGGCGCGGAGAAGGGACGTGGCCGCCGCCCTCGCCACGGCGGTGACCGCGACCGAGCGGCAGACGCTCCGGGCCTGGCAGCGGAGCCTGCGGGCGATGCAATCGCGTCTCCACTGGCACTGCCACTTCATGCAGAAACTCGAGGATGAACCGGCGATCGAGTTTCACAACATGCTGCGGGCGGCCGACGGCCTGCGGGAGACCGAGGTCGATCCCGACCGGCTCGCGGCCTGGCAGGCAGGTCGCACCGGCTATCCGCTCGTCGATGCCTGCATGCGGAGCCTGCTCGCCACCGGCTGGCTCACCTTTCGGATGCGGGCCCTGCTCGTCTCGTTTGCTGCCTATTCGCTCTGGCTCCACTGGCGACCGGTCGGGCTCCACCTCGCCCGGCACTTCCTCGACTTCGAGCCGGGCATCCATTGGTCGCAGCTGCAGATGCAAAGCGGCACGACCGGCATCAATACGCTCCGCATCTACAATCCGACGAAGCAGGCCCTCGACCAGGATCCCCACGGGATTTTCATCCGCCGCTGGCTGCCCGAACTCGGCGGGGTGCCGGATCTGTATCTCCACGAGCCCTGGAAGATGCCGGCCGGCGTGCAGCAGGTGGCCGGCTGCCGGATCGATGCCGACTACCCTGCACCGATCATCGACCATGCCGTCGCCGTCCGCGAAGCAAAGCGCCGTCTGGCGACTGCCCGCGGCCACGCCACCGCCAGGGAAGAGGCCCGCGAGGTGGCCCGACGGCACGGCAGCCGCAAAGACCGCCGTGGCGCGATGCAGCAAGACCCGATTCGCCGGCAGCTCCGGAAACCGCCCGCCGGCGGCAGGCCGGCCTCCCGGTCCATTCCTGACCTGCAGCGGCGGCTGCCCTTCGGAGAAGACGAGCCGACCGGCTGAGACTCGCCGTCATCGCCGCGATCATCGCGGGCAGGTCGGCCGGACGGACGAGAATGTCTACGTTCTTGGTCGTCCGCAGGGCGGCCTCGTCCACCTGGGCCACCCAGGCTCGCACGGCGTGGCCACCGATCACGGCATAGGGCACGCCGGCCGCCTCCAGAATCCCCACTGTCTTTCGCAGTCGTTCGTTGACTTTTTCCACGGCACGCTCCATTCGATCCCAGAGTTCCTCGCCGGTGATCGTGAATTCAACCATGGATGATTCCTTGAGACAGCTGCCTGGCTGCGATCGACACCCAGGCAGCCTACCCCTCACCGATCACGTCCGCGAGCCGCCTTTCGGGCCACATGCTCCGCCGATCCGCTCGCCGTCTCCGGAGGCGGGCTCGAGTTGAAAGGTCCGCGCCGGGTTACGACACGAGATCGTCTTGCACCACGTGCCCAAGCGATTCGAGGGCGGCGATCACCTCGTCGCGGCGGTCATGGAGCCAGTCCGGCACCTGCGCTCGCCACGCGGCAGCGGCGGGGATGTAGGCCACGGGCGGCTCCACGCCCCAGCCGCAACTGACGACATAGGTGCGCCCCTGCTCGTCGGAGATGACGACGATCTCCTTCCACTCGGCCACGCCGGTGAGTGCCATCGGTATTTCTCGCAGCGACGATCAACCACCCCAATCAGAACGGCTACCAGCCACCGCCTGCATGCGACACTTCATGCACGCCAGCGGCGGGTCAGCCAGACCGCTGAAACGGCGATCAGTCCGCCGAGCATCGACACAGCCGGCTCTGGGACGGGAACGGCGAAATTGAACTGCACGTCGTTGCTCAACACGTTGCCCGTCGGGTTCATCGTCAACTCATACTGCAGCCGGCTGATCGGCACGGAGGTGAGCAGGCTCACGACCGCCTCGGGCGTGGTGGCGAACGTGCCGGTGTCGAGGCTGCCGGAGTAGCCGGCAAGCGTGCCCCAGGTCGGGTAGGTGAGCGTCGAGCCGTCGACGGTGTTGCCGTTCTGACGAGAAAACGCAAACGCCCCGTTGGGGATCAGGCTCGGCGTCGAACCGGCGTCGAAGGCCCTGATGTTGAGCACCTCGCGAGCGTCGAAATCGACGAACACGAGGTAGGAAGAAGCCGGCAGCGGCTGGGAGAACTGAATGTCGAAGTCTACCGTGCTGTCGGGTGTGGTGGTGCGGTTGTAGCTGACGTCGAAGAAGCTGCGGGTGCCGGCCACCCAGTCGGGATTGCTCAGGCTGGTCACCGGCGGCTCACCGGCAAACGTAAACTGCTTCACCGTGCCGAGCGTGACTCCCGCTCCCTTGTTGCTGACGTCGATCGTCACCGGATTGCCCTGGAGCGACACCGTGGCCGAACTGCCCGTGGCCAATGCGGTCGAACCGGCCGTGGTCGCGTACTCGTAGTCGGCGGCACCCGCCCTTCCTCCAGAAACCGATCCCAGGAGGAGGGTCGCGACGACGATGGCAACGAGCCGCCGAATCTGCAAGGTGCCAGGAATCAGGCGTTCCATACTTCTTCTCCGGGGAGATGGACGATCGTCCGCCCCTGCAGATTACCCGATCCGAGTGCCGCTCGCTCCGGGTCCCTCCGCTGCCTTCAACCTCCGCCGCCGGCGGCGGAGAGCCGCAACGCCACCGAGGCCGGCGACCGCTACGAGGGTGAGCGTGGAGGGCTCGGGCACGACGACCGCCATCCACTGCCCGCTGCCGGAAGGACTGATCCCAAACAGGTAGTTGGCCTCGATCAGCGATCCCGTCGAACTGTACTTACTGATCTGATTCGCAAACGAGTTCATGACATAGAGATTGCTCTCAGCGTCGATGGCGAGCCCGCGGGGCGTACTGAGTGAGGCTATGTAACTGGTCGGCGTGGCGAGGTCCGTGTCGGTCTTGTAGATCGCGCCGCCGGAAGTGCTCGAAATGAAGAGGTTGTCACTCGAATCGATCAAGATGTCGAACAGCGTCTGCCCGGAAATAGTCACAAACCCGCCAGTCCAGTTTCCAGCCGAGTTGTACTTGAAGACCTGGTTCGAGTTGAGAAAGTAATAGTTCCCGACCGAGTCGATCGCCATGGCACGGGCGGCGGTGGACATCACGCTCAGATTGATGGTCTGCTGCAGCGATCCCGCCGAGTCGTAGCGGCGGGCCTCCAACGGGGAGTTTCGCACGACCCAGAAGTCGTTTCCCTGGGTCAATACCTCGCCCACGTTGGTGAGGCCCGCCACGAGGGACGAGTTCAGCACGGTGCCGTCGAGGGCGAACTTGCCGATCGTGCCGCCGCCGACACTGGCTGAGTACGCATAAATCGCGCCATCGGCGGCAACGCCGAAGCCACCCGTGATCTGGCTCGTGATCGCAGATCCGTTGGATGCCGGATTGGTCGCGGCGGTCGGGTCGATCTTGTTGAGGCTTCCGGTGACCGACCACAGCAGTTCCGCGCGGACTGGCCCGCTCGCAAGCCAGCCGATGACTGCAACGACAAGGACTCGGAGAAGCGTCGGTACACGCGAGGGGTTTTTGGTGATCGCGGCGGCAGACGCAGCGAAGCGGAAGGCAGGGTGAAGGTTCATGACGAAATATCCCTAAGAAACGTGGAGAGGAAAGACTTGGGCAAGGAAAATGAAAACGACTGATCACGTGTGCCCCGGAAAGCCTCACGCCTTCCGCCGGCTGCGGCGGAGAGCCGCAACCCCACCGAGGGCGGCAATCGCTGCCAGGCTGGGCGTGGAGGGCTCGGGGACCGGAACGACCAGGAGGCCTTGGGGAGGGGCCGGGGTCAACCACTCATAGAGAAACCCGGCCTGCGAGTCGAACTTGCTGATCGTGTTTTTGCTGTTGTTCGCGACGTAGATGTCGCCGTCGCCGCCGATGCCGATGGCGATCGGCCCGTCCACGAAACCGAAGGACGTTCCTGCCCAGCCAAAATCGTCGTAAATCGCAAACGAGTTGTTTCCCATGTTGGTCGCATAGATGCCGTTGAGGAAGTAGCTGCTGGGAGGACTGTTCGTGTCGATGGCGAGGCCATAGGGCTGGTTCAGTTGGCCCCCCGTGCCGTCGATCGTGCTCTGGAACACTCCCGCGCTCGAGAATCGTGAGATGGTGTTGACGGAGTTGTTGGCCGCGTAAATATCGCCGGCGGCGTTGATCGCGATGCCGGTAGGCGATTGCAGTGAGGCGTCTGTCACCGTCTGCTGCAGGCTGCCCGCGGAGTCATACCTCGTGAGCGTGCTGTTAGACACGTTGGATACCCACAGATCGCCAGCCGCGTTGAAGGCCAGTCCGAACGGGCCTGCTCCGCCAGCCGTGGTGATCTGCGATTGGTACACGCCGCTGGAGTTGAACTTCGAGATGAAGTTATCGGTGAAGTTGGCCACGTAGATGTTGCCGGCGGAGTCACGGGCGATGCCGTAGGGGGACGGCAGGTTGGTGACGTCCGTGTTGACCAGTGTCTGTTCCGAGGCTTCGACGTCCGTGTTGGTCGGCAGCGACCCGTCGTAGGTCACAACCTTGTTGTTGGCGAGCGTCACGTAGATCAGATCCGCCCGGGCGGAGAGGCTGGAGAAGCAGGCAAGGGCCGAGGCAAGCAGGGTGGTGAAGGCACCGGGGTGACCGAATCGAAATGCGAGGGGAAGGCTCATGGGGTGATCTCGGGGAACGTGGGACGGGAAAAACGTTGGATGACAGTTCGAACAGACAGGCAGCCCTCGGCCTCACGCCTTCCGCCGGCGGCGGCGGAGGGCGGCGAGGCCGCCGTGGCCGGCGATCACGGCCAGAGTGAGGGTGGAGGGCACGGGGACGACGGCGAGGGTGCCGGTGCCTTCGGTGAAGGTCAGGTAGTTGCCGCCGGTCCCGTTGGTGGAGGTCCAGACGCCGCCCACCGGGCCAGTCCAGGTGATGCCTGAGTAGATGCCGCCGAGCGGCGTCAGCGAAGCGAAGTTGCCCGTCGGCGTGCCCGAGAAGTTGAACAGCTGATAGCTCGTGCCCACCACCGCGCTATCGATGTTGCTCGTCGAGAGGTCGAGCGTGCCGCCCCCCGTGATGCCAAGGTTGCTGCCACCGGTGTTGCCTTCAATGGTCTGAGTACCGAAGCCGGAGGCGACGACCTGCTGGGAGAAATCGATTCCACCGCCGTCTGGTGTGACGATGAGCTCCTTCTGAACAACAGAGTAGTCACCGTCGTTTTTGGCCTGAAAAAAGCCACCAGCGAAGGTCCACGTCGAATTCGTGCCAAAGACGGCGCTGCTCTGGCCGGCTCCACCGGAGCCGCTGTTTGCAGCGCGGATAATGCCTTCCTCGAACCGCCAGTTGCCCGCAAAGCCGTTGCCACCGCTGATATTGTTCACGGTGCCGTCGCCCGTCTTGATGACGGTGCCTGTGCCGGTGAGCGAGTTTTGAAGCTGTATCGCGCCGCCGGCAGTCGTCGGAGCAAACTCGAGCGCGCCGTTGTTCGTGACGGTTCCCTGGTTCTGATCGAGCGAACCTCCGGGCACGACCCGCACGGTATCTCCGGCGGTGATCGTGCCGCCGGGAATGGTGTAAGGGCTGTTCGTGGCATCGACGACCGTCGGCGTCTGGCCGACGGCCGACTGCGAGGCGGCGAGGGCGAGAGCGAGGGAGGAGGCGATGGCGAGCGTGACAAACGTCGGGGCAGTGGCGATGAGGCCGGCCATGGGGTTTCCGAAAAGCGAAGTGTTTCAGCGGTCGAGGCCGCCGTCGGTGACGGCCTCATCTGCCCCCTTTCGGATGCAACCGGCGTGCCAAACCGCTTCAGATTTCGCCCGGTGCGGAAATCACGGGATCGGACGACGAAAGCCACCCGCGAACCCATGTCAGGCTAAGCACCCATGGAGCGATTCGCATCGTTCGGGCGTCGTGAGTGGAGCGATTCGCTCCACTCAGCCCCAGGCCGCTGGAGCGATTCGCTCCAGGTACGCTGCGCTTTTCGTATAGACCATTGCGCGAATCGAAAAGCCCCTGTCCCTCACGCGGCGTCGGCGGCCTCACAATACTGCGCGATTCGGCAAGCCGGCGTAGCCGCCTCGCGGCAAGGTCATTCCCCGATCAGCTTGACGAGCACCCGCTTGGGGCGGCGGCCGTCGAACTCGCCGTAGAAGATCTGCTCCCAGGGCCCGAAGTCGAGCCGGCCCTTGGTGATCGCCACCACCACCTCCCGCCCCATCACCTGGCGTTTGAGGTGGGCGTCGGCATTGTCCTCACCCGTGCGGTTGTGGGCGTACCGCTGCGGCGAGGCGTCGAAAGGCGCGAGATGCTCCAGCCATCGCTTGTAATCCTCGTGGAGCCCGGGTTCGTCGTCGTTGATGAACACGCTGGCGGTGATGTGCATCGCGTTGACGAGGCAGAGGCCCTCCTGAATGCCCGATCGGCTGACAAGTTCTTCGACCTGGGGCGTGATGTTGAGAAACGCCATCCGGGCCGGAAGGTTGAAGGTGAGATGCTCGGTGAGCGATTTCATGGGCCGCGTCTCGGATGGAAGGTCTTCCGTTGGGGAAGTGAAAGGTCGTCGGCATTATCGACGGCTGTCTTCATCTGCGTGACAATAGTGACGGGTTCTTGCGGGGGCAAGCGATTGAGGCAAGGGCGAGGGTGTTGATCCCGCCACACTCCGGCAGCCCGTGCGCCGCTTAGCGCCGCGTGCGTCGGAGGGCGGGATCGACCGCGGCTGCGGCTGCGACTTCGTCAAACGACCAACCGCCCGTGACTGCAGCCAGGAATGCCGCCAACTGCTGCGCCACGCCGCGGGGATCCGCCACCGCATCGTCGTAGGCGACGTCGAGCACCCGAGCCCGCCCGGTCGATTCGAGATGGGCCAGAAACGTCCGTGACGTGATCAGTTGCCGCTCGAAGGCTGCCACAAGCGTCTGCTCGGGCACGTCGGCCCCGGGCTTCCCGTCGCGAGCGAGCATCGCCCGCTGCGAACGCACCACCTCCGTCACCGGCCGGCGCATCGCCACCACGAGATACGGCGGCGCCGCATCGCCTCGGGGAAGTTGCTGCACGAGCGGCACCACGATCTTCACGGCCTTGCCGACGGCCTGGGCAAGCCACGACGAATCGTTGAGCAGCCGCTTGACCGGCTCGAATTCGAGATAGCCCCGCGGATTGCTCTCGTCGGCCAGACGGCGATCATCGGCCAGCACCGGCACGCCGCCCGCCGCGAGCATCTGCATCATCATCGAGGTTCCCGACCGTGGCAGACCGGTGACGACAACCACACAGTCTCGCGGGGCAGCCGTGAACTCAACCCGCGGCCCTGCGGGCTCCGCGCGGGAGAGCGCCGCCCGAACCTCGAGCGGATGCCGGCCGACCGGCCGGATCCCGGCCCGCCACTGCCGCTTCAGCCTTAAGGCTTCGCGGGCGATGCGGCGATGCTCGACCGCCCCGGCGAAGTCGCGTTTGGCTCGGGCGAGGTACGCGGCCAGGAGGCGATGCGCCGTAGGCAGACCCGCCCCCTGGGCGACGGCTGTTCGCAGACTGGCCTCGGCCTCGTCGACGCGGCTAGCCCGCCAGAGCGCGAGGCCGGCCAGCAGGTGGGCCCGGGGAAAGCTGAACTGACAGCCGACGGCCGCCTGAGCCTCCGCAGCCGCGCGGGCGAAATCCCGTCGGGCCAGCGCCGCGCGGGCCAGGCCGAAGCGGGCCGAGGCGTTGAGCGGATCGATCGCCAGAACCCCGGCAAACGCCTGCTCGGCATCTGCGAGGCGTCGCATCCGCAGGAGCACCTCGCCGCGTTCGAGCAGGAGCGCCGGCTGCTGGCTCGTCTGCACGCCCCCCGCCCGGTCGAAGGCGGCGAGCGCCTCGGGAAACCGCCGCTCAGCGGCTAGCAATTGCCCCTCGAGCACGGCGAACGAACGCCTGTTCACGGTGGCGCGGCCCTGCAGCCGCCGCAGCCGGCGGCTCCGCGCGTCGCCGATCCGGATGAAGTCGAGACCATCGAACTGCTCGCCGGCATGGGCTGCGGGCAGGCCCTGCTCCGCCCGCACCTCCGCGAGAATCGCCTCGAACTCCGCGGCGGCGGCCGGCATCGCGGCCCGCTTCCGCTCTTCGAGCAGGGTGAAGGTCGCGCGGGCGTCGATGATCCGGCCCAGGTCGAGCTGCCACCGCATGATCGCCACGCCGAATCGCCCCTCGTCGGGCCATCGCTCCCAGAGTTCCGAGCAGGTCGCCAGGGCTTCCTCCACCAGCCCGGCGTCGGCCAGGGCGCGGGCCAGGTTCCACCGCTCCTCGCGGATCGTCTCGTCGATCGCCTGCTGACGATCCTCGGGCACCGAATCGATGTAGCCGAGGTCGGCGAGCTGGCGGATCACCGCGGCCGCCGCATCGGAGCCGCCGTCGCCGATTGCCTCGAGCCGAGCGGCATCGCCCGGCACATCGTCCCAGGAGTCGATGAACTCCGTCGCCGGGGGATCTTCGAAGATGCCGCTCAGCGGTCGTCCGTCCATGTCGCGGCCGATCGGCAGGCCGTAGAGCGAGAGCACCGTCGGCGTGACGTCGAGCAGGGTCGCGCCGGCGACGAGTTCGTCCTGGCGGATGCCGGGGCCGGCGGCTACGAAGATCCCCAGCGGTCGATGTTCAGCGGCGGGGCCTGCCGGCTCGTTGGGCAGCGACCGCGGCCGAAGGTGGTCGGGATGAAAGCCGTGATCGCTCACGAGCAGCACGGTGGTGTCGTCGCCGGCGAGTTCCAGGAGTACGCCGAGCATGGTGTCGTGGAGCACGTAGGCCCCGCCGAGCACCTGGGAATACAGGGCGAAATCCTCCTCAGACACCCAGTCGAGCCGGGGCGGGTGATACCGCATGAAGCCGTGACAGAAGTGGTCGATCGCGTCGTAGTAGACGGCGGCGAAGTCCCAGTCGGGCTGGGTGTGGAGCACGTGTGTGGCCGCCGCGTGCACGCTGGCCACTTCGGCGATCAGTTTCGCGAGCACGCCCAGCCGGCTGTCGCGTTCGGGATCGATCTCGGGGGCCCGGGGAACGAACGGCCGTAGCATGTCGCCCTCGACCTCCTGCGGATGGATCCGCAGGTCGGCCAGTTCGTTCGCGAGGCCCGGCGGATGGAGCGTGCCGGGGACCAGGGGCCAGGGCTTGCCCAGCGGGGCGGATGCCACCTGGAAATGGTTGCTCACCATCGCCCCGCGGAGCGGCTCCACCGGGTGGCTCGGCCACCATCCAACCACGTGGCAGGTCTTGCCCTGCTGGTGGAGGATGTTCCAGATCGCCTTGGTCTTCCGCGAATGCGCCGACACCGGCCGGATATCGCCAGTGTCGGCCGCCACCTCGGCAAAGCCATGCACGCCATGCTTGTGCGGTCGCTTGCCCGTGGCGATGCTCGTCCAGAGCATCGGCGAGAGCATCGGCCGGAGCGTGGCCATGTTGCCCATCACGCCCCGCGCGAGCAGCCGGGCGAGATAGGGCATGTGCCCCGCGTCGAGCAGCGGATGGATCACCTTCCAGTCGGCGGCATCCCAGCCGACGAGCAATACGCGGCGTCGCACCTCGGGTCAGGCCTGCTGCTTCTTCTTCCGCATCCGCCAGGCGGCGACGCCCGCGGAGCCGATGGCCAGAAGCGCGATGCTCGCCGGCTCCGGTACGGGCACGGCCCCAACGGCGATCGGTGACGACGAGTAGTAGGCCTGGGAGATCGTGTAGCCGCCATTCCCCGAACCATTTCGTGGCTGCACGGTCATTTCGGCCCAGCCGTAGTAATAGTCGCCCGCATCGTTGGAAAACCCGAAGCGGAAACCGAATTGCCCGGCCGTTCCGTCCGGAAAGTAGGGCGATACTCCCGTGGCAGTCACCAAGGGAGTAATTCCCTGAAATCCGGAGTAGGCGGTGCCGCCGACGACACCGCCTGTCGCGATGTTGACGAAAACGGCCGGTTCTGTGCCCGTAAACACGATCCCATTCGGGTTGTTTGAAAACGGTGCGAGCGGCGTGATCACCGCTGAAAAGGTGGAAGCTGCTACGTACCGGTTCTCGATCCGGAAGTCACCCGAACCATCGCCGTCTACATCCCACTCGACCGATCCCGCGGCCACCGGAGCGAGCGCTCCGAGAGTGACGTTGGTATCGCTCACGAAGACAAATCCCGGGATCCCCGTTCGACCTAATGCGGCAGACGCTCCAGAGCCCGCCGTGACGCCCGCCGTGGGGGTGAGGGGCACCGCGTGCGCGTCGGTACCTGCGGCGACCGCACCGGCAGCGCCAGCCAAAGCGGCAATCTTCTTCCCGATTCCGACTGACCGGTGGGATGGAACCGCCGAGGGAGCGGGACGCATGCGGGAGGCGACGACCATGAAGAGCAGTCCTTTCAGAACAGACTGGAAGACCGGAGGCTGGTGAAACAAAAGGGTTGGTATGGATCGCCACTGAGGGCAATTCCGAGCCCATGAGCAGCACTTCACGTGCCATTTCCATGAAAATCCTGCCGATCCAAGGAAAGCCCGCGTTTTTCGCCATTCTCTCGTCTATCGCGGCCGCGGCCGCCCGGGCCCCCTGGAGCGATTCGCTCCAGGGGGTTGGAGCGATTCGCTCCACTGGGTGGAGCGAATCGCTCCAGGCGACCGGAAGATCTGGCGGCCAATCCAGCGGCCGGAGTTGCGCTTTTCGTGCATCGCACTGCGCAAATCGAAGACGCCGGCGGCCCAAATGGTGCCAGCCCCCAAATCTGGAGAAGCTGGCTGATTGCCAAGTTTTCGTGGCCGGCACTTTTTCTTGCGGATGCCAATCACTCCGCCAAGCGGTAACTCGTGCTGCGGCCGCCGGCACCGCCCCGCTCTAGGACCCCGCGGGCGACGAGATCCTGGATGTCACGCAGGGCTGTGTCGGCCGAACACTTGGCGAGCTTCGCGTATTTCGAGGTCGTCAGGCCGCCAGTGAATCCGGCGAACAGGCGATTCACGATCAGTCGCTGCCGCTCGTTGACCGGTGGTCCGGCGTTGAGTCGCCGCCATGTTTCCGCCTTTCGGAGCACTTCTGCGGTCAGTGAGCCGGCCTGATCGAGTGCCCGCTCGAGGCAGCCGAGGAACCACGCCAGCCAGCCGGTGATGTCGCCGTCGCCTCGCTGCGTGCGTTCGAGGAGCTGGTAATAGTCCTTCCGTTCGGCCTCGATCTGAGTGGACATACTGTAGAAGCGTTCCGGGCAGCCATCGGCCCGGGCGAGCATCAGTTCGGCGATCGCCCGGGCTAGTCGACCGTTGCCGTCTTCGAAGGGATGGATCGTGACGAACCAGAGATGAGCGATGGCCGCGCGAAGCAGCGGATCGAGGCCGTCTTCGGCATTGCACCAGGCGACGAACCGGGTCATTTCAGCCGGAACTCGCTCGGCCGCCGGGGCCTCGAAGTGCACCCGCTCGCGGCCGATCGGCCCTGAGACCACCTGCATCGGGCCGGCCTCGACCGGTCGCCAGACACCGACTGCGATCGGGCGAGTGCCGCTGTAACCGACCGGAAACAGGGCCGCGTGCCAGCCGCAGAGCCGCTCCGCCGAGACCGGCTGGGCCGCGTTCCGCGTGGCGTCGAGCATGACCTGCACCATCCCATCGACGTCGCGACTCACCCGGCGAACACCCCCTTGAGGCAAGCCGAGCCGGAGGGCGATCGAGGAGCGGACCTCGGCGGCATCCAGCCGCTCGCCCTCGATCGCCGCGCTTCGCACGATGTCGCTGGTCAGCACGAGGAGAGCCGCCTCAGCCCGCTCTCGGAAGCCGAGTTGCTGCATCTGCCCGAGGAGCAGCCCCTGCTTGTGCCGCGTGCGGCCCACGTCCGGAAGGATCGCTGCGGCATCCCAGGAGAACGTGGGCCAGCGGCTATTTTCATGGACGAAAGACATAATCACCGCATTTCCTGCGGCGATTATACCGTTGATCTCCGCACGGCCCATAGCGGAGGGCGCCGTTCCGGCACGGACGCACCGGACTGCGAAAATATGAACACATGTATAGATTATTCGCGAGATCGGCTCGCCGCCTGCGGCGGAATCCGATCGCGATATCAGGTTGCTGGCCCGAGGACGTACCATGATGGATCGATCGCTTGCCCATTTGCGGCCACCACCGGCGGACTGTCCGCGGGCCGTCGGCCGCCGCGGGGGCGATCATCCTCGGCACGCCAGCAGGCAGCACCATGGCCATCGAGCTTCACGACTTCTCCTGGGACAGGATGATCCAAGCCGTGCAAGCCGTTCGTGAACGGGCCCTGCGGGCGACCGCCGCGCTCGAACAAGCCGGGATTCCCTACTGCGTGGCCGGCGGCAACGCCGTGGCCGCCTGGGTGGCTAGGGTCGATCGGGCAGCCGTTCGCAACACGCAAGACGTCGACATCCTCGTGCGGCGGACCGACCTCGACCGGATCACCATCGCTCTGGAGGCGGCCGGCTTCGTGCGGGCCACGGTGATGGATGTGGTCTGCTTCATCGACGGGCCCGGAGGCAGCCCGCGAGACGCGGTGCATCTGCTCTTTGCCAACGAGAAGGTGCGGGAGTCGTATCCAGTGCCCACGGCCGACGTAACCGAGCAGGAGCGGGCCGACGATTATTGCATCGCCTCACTCGACGCGCTCGTGCGGATGAAGCTCAACGCTTTTCGCCGCAAGGATCAGGTGCACCTCGGCGACCTGATCTCGCTCGGCCTCATCGATGCTTCCTGGCTCCCGCGGCTCGTGCCCGAACATGCCGCCCGGCTCCAACAGCTCATTGACGATCCCGACGGGTGAACGTCGGATTCAGAGGAACTCGATTCGCGGGCCGAGCTCCTACCGCCATTGCTCAGGAAAACGTGATCCCGCGGTCCATGTCGATCCGGCACCCGTCGGGGAGCGTGAGGGAAAACCGCTCGGCCTCGGCGATGTCCGCTGACCGATCGTGATACGTGCCTTCAGCCCCGAGGGCGAGCCATTCGATCGTCTTCGCGAGTGGATCGACGAGCAGGTAGTGGCCGACACCGGCCAGTTCGTAGAGTCGTCGCTTCGCCGTCCGGTCTTTCTCGGCCGTGGCGTCGCCCAGAATCTCGATGGCAAGCGCCGACGGACGCTCGAGGTGCCGCCCTGGCTGGCTGCCGCAGACCACCATCACATCCGGACGCACCACAGTGTCAGCGGTGACGATCCAGTCGAGCCCTGCATAACTGTGGCAGGCACCTTTTCTGAACCGTTGACAGCGACCTTGCAAGCAAATATTGTTAGCAATATGAAAACGACAATCGATGTTGCCGACGCCTTGCTCGAGGAAGCCAGGCGGGTTGCGGTCCGCGATCGGACCACGCTCAGGGAATTGGTCCAGGAGGGCTTGCGCCGCGTGCTCGAAGAACGTCGACCCCGGCGGCGGACCTTTCGATTGCGGACCATCGAACCGGTCGGAGGAGGCTTCCAGCCCGAGTGTGCCGATGGAGATTGGCAACGGATTCGGGACATGATCTATCAGGGTCGCGGCACGTGATAGCCGTCGATACGAACATGCTCGTCGCCTTTGTGCGAACCGAGTATGCCCATCACGACAGGGCCCGCGAACGCATTCGCGAGCTTGCCGAAGCCGCCGCCGCCTGGGCGCTGCCTTGGCCCTGCGTGCACGAGTTTCTGGCTGTCACGACCAATCCGCGAATCTTCCGCACACCGCTGACGCCGGCCCAGGCGATCGACGCCGTCGATGCGCTCCTCGAATCGCCTACGATCTGCCTGATCGCTGAAGGACCGGGCTACTGGGACACCCTTCGGTCGCTGCTGGCTGCCGGCGGCGTCACGGGTCCGAGAGTACACGATGCCAGGATTGCAGCGATCTGTCTGTCGCACGGGGTCACCGAACTCTGGACCGCCGACCGAGACTTCGGCAGATTCCCGGCCCTTCGTATCCGCAACCCGTGCGTCTGACGCGAGGATCGGTCGCGGCCCCCGGGTGCCCGGCCCGTCACACGAACCGGCGCTGCGCCCCTCCCTCCGACACACCACGCGGACTGTTCCCCAACTCTCTCATGAGCACTGGTACAAAAACTGGGGAGGGGTCAGATGCCAGACTGCCCGGTTTTGGTGGCTGGCACCATTTCATATTCCTTCCTCGGCGGGCGATCGGATGCCGGATCTCTCTCTGACCGAGATCAACGACCAGATCAATCTGATCTGCGACAGCGACCGATTCCGGGGCTCACCGCAACTCGCGGCGCTCCTGCGGGCTCTGGGCGATGATCTCGGCCGCGACGATGGCGATGCCTCAGCCTCAGGACAACGCGGCCCTCGGCCCGCCCGGCTGCCGCGGGAGTTGGATCCGAGTCAGAACCCGCGGATCCGCGTGCAGGCAACGCGACTCCGGCAGGCGTTGGCCGACTACTACCGCGGCCCCGGAGCCAGTGATCGACTCGTCATCGACCTGCCGCGGCGATCGTATCGGCTGCGGGTCACACCGCGAGGGAGGCAGGCCCATGTCAGGCACTTTCGGGCCGTCGAGCGGGCCACCCTGCTCGTCATCGAGGTTGCCGGGTACGGACTCGACGCTGCCGGCGACTGGATTCCCCAGGCGGTCTCCCAGCAGCTGCTCGTGGAATTAGGCCGATTCGCAGGCGTGCACGCCGTGGGGCCGATCCGGCGGGGAGACGTCAAGACCGAGGAGGGCATGAGCCTCGCAATCAGCCAGCCCCATCCGGAGTCGTTCATGCTCGACGTGAGCATCCAGGCCGATGCCGAGCACATGGTGCTCACGGCCCGTCTGCTCGACGGAGCCACCGGCGTGCAGATCTGGTCGTGGTCGGCACCCCTCGGCAACGGTGAGACGACAGGGCTCACCGCCTGGGCGGAGACAGCGGCTGTGCTGGCCAGACAACTGGCCGACGAGACGGGTGTGATCGCGCAAGAGATCCTCCGCACTTCGGCTGGAAAGGCTGTCGATCAGCTGACCGTGCACGAGGCCGTCGCCGCGGTCGCCTGCCGACGCGGTGACCTCGGGGCCGCCCGGGAATTCGCCGAGGAGACGCTCGACCTCTGTGAAGAGTTTCCCCGGTTCGGCGAGATCATGATGCGCCGATTCTTTCCCGACCGGGTTGTCGACACGGTCGCGAGGGCTCTCGAGCAGCTGGGGCTCGGATGGTTTCACGACCCGCCGGTGGAGCCATCATCGTGACTCAGCGGCTTGACGAGCCCGATCGAAGGGTCTCGCTCGGCAGTTCGCCGAAGCGGGCTGCGTATTCCGGCACCAGCGTCGCCATGCGGGGCATACCGCACTCGGCTGCCACCTGCCGCACCGTCGTGCCTGGAGGAGCCGCGAGCAGGCGGGTTCGGATCAGGTCGAGCCGCTTCTGCCGCAGCCATTGCATCGGCCCGACACCGAACCGCTTCTGAAACGCCAATTGAATCGCTCGAGCGGTGCGGCCCGACCAGGCTTCGAGATCGGTGAGCGTCATCCGACCGGTGAGGTTGGCCATCATCCGTTCGACGAGCGCATCGACGTCGAGGCCCCGCGGCGTTCGAGCTCCCAGTGGATCCTGGAAGTAAAGGTCGGGGCGGAGCATCATCACGACCGTCCGCAGGATCGTGTCGTCGAGCCCGGCCTGAGTCAGCCGGGCAGCGTCGCATTCGAAGGCATCGACCGACGTGCAGAGCGAGCGAATGACGGGCGTCCAGTTGGCCGAGCGGACTTGCATGGCGACGGTGCGGGCGGCGGCCAGGTCGAGCAACACGGCCTTCCGAGCGGTCAGGCTCTCCATCCCGGCCGCGGTATGCACCAGGGCTGCTTCGAGGATGTCGAGCCGGAGAAACGATCCGGCCGTCGACTCGGCCTCGATCACCTGCCCGGCCGGCACGAGGAACGCATGATGGGGCGCCGCCCAGTGGTGTTCCTTGCCGCCCTCGCGGATCACCGAGCGGCAGCGGCCGAAGGGAATCACCAGGCTCAGCCGCCGGCCGAGATGATCGGTCGCCTTGGGTGTGCTCGCCCCGGCGACGAGACTCACGCTCGGCAGCACCACGTTCTTGAGCCGGACGCGAAAGGCCGCCCGGGAGTCGAGCGCCCCGAACCGCGACGGGGCATCGGGCAGCCGGGCCAGGAATTCGCCGCAGGCCGCCTCGTCGGTAAACTCGAGACCGGAGTTTTGCCCGAAAGGAAGCGGCAGCACCTGAGATGGATGTGGCATAGAGACGGAAAGGCGGCGGAATCTGTTTTCGACGGATCGATACTCAATGTTTCAGTTTGTAACATCAAGGCCCAAACTCCGGGCGTGATGCACGAAAATCGCAATCCGATATACGGAAAGCGCAATCGAGCACTTGGTCGCCGCGAGGTCGACGCCGCATGACACCACCGCTCCCCCGCCTGGCTTTCGGCGAGGCCCGCGCCACCAGTGAAGGCGGAATCGAAGGCCTCTCCACGGCTCAGAGATTGGCCCACCGGTCGCTGGAGTGCTACGAGCCGATCGGCTGCCCGAGCAGTTTTTCTCAGAAGTCCGCCGTCGTGACGATTGGCGGCCTCCGGCTGGCGGCCAGCGCTCACACGCCGGTCAGGGTTTCGGTGGCTGCCTCGGACGACATCACCCTGATGGTGCCGCTCAACGGCTGGAGCACGGCTGTGATCGAAGGCCGGGAGCACCGCTGGCTGGCCGGCCGCTCGGCGATGTTCCTGCCAGGCCTGCCCCGGATCGGTGAATCGGGCCGCCGCTCGACGCTCACGATCGGCATGGAAGCGAGCCGGCTCTGGCAGGCGGCCGGCTCTCTTGCTGACGCGGAAGAGCCGGCTGCGATCCGCGCGGCGCTCACGACCCCACGCGTCGTGCCGCTGGTCCGCGGCGGGTTTTCCTTCGCCACCGCCCTGCGGCGAATCTGCGGTGTGATCGACTCCTGTCTCGACCAACCCCACCAACTCGCCCTGCTGGGCGTGGACGAGATGATCTATCGGATGGTGGCCATGGTGCTCCTGCCGGAAAAATGCCTCGCCACCGCCACTGTGCCCCAGGCCCAGACCGAGGGGCGTCCGCTGGCCCGCGTCTGCGACTACATCGTCGCCCATCTCGCCGCGCCGATTCGACTGGCCGATCTTGAGGCCGTCAGCGGCCTCAAAGCCCGCGGCCTGCAACTGGCGTTCCTCAAGCAGTTTGGCCGCACACCACGCCAGTGGATTCTCGACCGCCGGCTGGATGCGGCTCGCGCCAAACTGCTCCAGCCGCGAGCCAGACAGACGCTCTCGTCGGTGGCTCTGGAGTGCGGCTTTCCGCGGGTTTCAGCCTTCGCCCGGGCATACGAGGCCCGGTTTGGCGAGCGGCCTGCCGCCACCGCCCTGTGGGTCCACCGTCGCTGACCCCTTCGCTCGGCGGATACGCCGAAGCGCACTCGGCCGCGTGCGTTTTTCTGCATTTTTGTGGCGATCTGCGCCACCCCCTGGTCGCTGGCGACCACCCCCTGGAGCGAATCGCTCCAGCCAACCGCCCGGCTGACGGCGAGCAGCGGGCCAGGCCCGGCCGAAAACCCCGGCTTTGGTCCGAGAAAAAAGCCTGCTTCACGGGAAGGCCGCAGATATCAACTTTTTTCCAGATTCGGCACAGCGATTGCTTTGCCATCGGTTTTGCGCGGGCCAACGCTGCGGCCACACATCCACGTCTGGAGATGCTTAGATGCCGATCGCCTCTATCCGCCGCCGAGCGGCGGCGGCCGATTCTTGTATGCCATCCAGAAGCCGCCTAGCGACGGTCGGGCGGCTGGTCTGCCTGGGCTTTCTCGCCGTCATGCTCCAGGGGATCGCCTCCCCGTCGGCCCGAGCCGAACTGGTGTTTGGCACCATCAACACGTCGGGCACTGGCTCCGGCTTCGGCTCGTTCGACATCTCGAATCCCACGGGAAGTCCGGGTTCGTATAGCTATGCCTGGACCTCGGTGTTGAGCAATCAATCGGCGTTGGCCGATCTCGCCCGGGACAGCACGTCGGGAACGATGTATCTGATGGAGGATCCCTACGGATCCAAGAGCCTGCGGTCGATCACCACGGCAGGAGCCATGACCACCCTTGGCTCCACGACGGACTCCATCTACTCGATGGCGTTCGACAACACGACAGGGGGCCTCTACGCGTACAGCTTGACGGCAGCCAGCCGATGGCAGGAACTCAATCCGGCCAACGGGGCGACGCTCGCCGCCGGCACCCTCACCGGGAGCCAGACGAGCCCGTACGTTGCCTTTGGCGGCAACATGACGGGCGCCGCCGGCGGCGGGTTGTATCTCGCCAATGAGATCCCGGCGGGCGAACTGGTCAAGATCACGCCGAGCGGCGCGAACGCCTCGACAACGATCATCGGAACGATGGCGGGGACGTTGTTCGATGCCGACGAGCCGATGTCCCCATTTGTCTGGGGCACGACCCTCCACCTGCTCAACGCCGACCGACTCTACACGGTCAATGAATCCGATGCCTCGCTGACGCTGCTGGGCACCGTGACGGGCCTGCCTGGTGACTTCACGCGATTCACCGGCGCGGTCGCACCGGTCGCGGTCCCCGAACCGGCCACACTCGTGCCACTGGCGACCCTCTGTGCCGCTATCGGCCTGCGGGCGTTTCGGGGTCGACGACTCCGGATTGCCCCGAGGTGATCACCCGCGTGTTCTTGCCGACGGCTTTCCACCTCGTGTCTGCACCATTCGTATCCCAACCTTTCATCTTCAGGAGAGACTTCATGACGACTTGCTTTATGTCATCCCGCATCGTGCCCTGCCTGCTGGCCGGGCTGATGATTGCTGCCGCGATGCCAGTGAACGCCGACCCGGTGACCTACACCTACACGGCCCTCGGTGTGAACGGCAACGTGGGCAACTCAGGCACGTCCGGTTCCTTGAGCAACGCCGTGACCGGCGGCACGAACTTCGCGGGTGCCACCCTCACAATGGCGCTCACCGGCGACACAACGACTGTCGACGGATCCAACGGCAATCCTGCCCGTCTCGGGGGGTTCGGGGCGGTCACTGGCGACCGAATTTCCTTCTCGCTCTCCGGCGGCGACCTCTCAAGCCCCGTGAGCGGAACCATGCTCGCCAGCGACAACTGGACCTTTCAGTCGAACACTCCGCCGAGCGGCCAGGGAAACTACCTCTTCTTTGTCAATCCAGGTCAGCCCCTGCAGATCAGTTTTATGCGGCCAGGTGCCGTAACCTCGCCAGTGCCGACCTACGACTACATGGTGACGGATCAGTCGTTCAGCGTGACCTCCCGCACCGTCCCCGGCAGCAGTTCCGATCAGAATCCGCCGGGTACCTACGTCGGCGGCACGAACTTCGGCAACTGGGACACGAACATTACTGGTGTCTACGCCATGGTTGGCACGACTCAGGGAGGGCTGTACTTCACGAACGGCACGAACGACTTCTTCAATGGCTCGTTCGATGTGTCGGTCGTGCCCGAGCCGGCCACGTTCGGCCTGGCGGCCGTCGCCGCTGGATTCGGCTTCGTGGCCATCCGCGCTCGTCGCCAGTCGCGGCGTCGTCGCCCGCCAGTCGCCCGGCGAACCGCGGCCGATTGAGCCGCCGGCGCTCGGGCGACTATCCTGCGGCGGTCGGGGAAACTGCCCCGAGGGTTCCCTGACCGCCGAGGCATCATGTCTTCACGCTCTTCCGTCTGCCGTTGGGGCATTCTCGGCACCGCGGGGATCGCCGCTAAAAACTGGCTCTCGATCGCCAACGCCGACAATGCGGAACTCGTCGCAGTCGCCAGCCGGGATGACGCCCGCGCCGAGGCCTTCATCGACGCCTGCTCCGCCAGCCGGCCTGTCGCCCGGCGGCCCGCGGCCCTCGGCTCGTATGCAGATCTCCTCGCCCGCGACGACGTCGACGCCGTCTACCTGCCGCTGCCCACCGGCCTGCGCACGGAATGGGCCGTGCGGGCCGCCGAGGCCGGTAAACACGTGCTCGTAGAAAAGCCCTGTGGCAAGACCGTGGCCGACCTCGAGACGATCCTCGCCGCCTGCCGCACAAGCGGCGTGCAATTCATGGACGGCGTCATGTTTCGGCACAGCCGCCGCCTGGAGGCGATCCGCGGCTTTCTCGGAGCCGACGAGGACGGCATCGGCCCGATCCGCCGGATCGCCTCGCAGTTCAGTTTCTGCGCGCCTGCGGAATTCCACGCCGGCAACATCCGGATGCTCAGCCAGCTCGAACCGCTCGGCGCGCTCGGCGACCTCGGCTGGTACACGATCTCGGTCTCGCTCTGGGCCCTCTGGCCGCGGCTGCCCGACGCCGTGACCGGCCGGCTGCTCGTGGCCAAGGCCGCGGCCGGCAGCGCCGCCCTGGTGCCGGTCGAGTTTTCGGGCGAACTCTTCTGGCGAGGTGAGCCCGAGGTGTCGGCCAGCTTCTTCTGTTCGTTTCTCATCGACCACCAGCAGTGGGTGCACGTGAGCGGTCCACGCGGCAGCGTGCGGGTAGACGACTTCGTGCTGCCCTACCTGGGCAACGAGCTCGCCTTCACCGTTTCCAAGCCGCAGTTCGTGCTCGACGGCTGCGACTTCCGGATGGAACGGCACGATCGGCTTGTCACGATCGACGAATACTCCAACAGCCATCCGTCGGCTCAAGAGACCAACCTCTTCCGCCATTTCTCCGAGCTCGTGCTCAGCGGCAACCGGGAGGACGTGTGGCCCGAGCAGGCGCTGGCCGTGCAGCGGGTGATGATGGCCTGCGTCGCCTCGGCCCACGACGGCAGCCGTGAGCGGGCTCCGTAGCGGCGCGCTGAACGGAGTCCAGCCGAGCCCGCCTGGCCAATCAAAGCCCCGGACGCGAGTCCGGGGACTCCGGGCCGTTGGGCGAAACCGGAC
>CAYVNX010000004.1:26059-48440 GCA_964453165.1 uncultured Candidatus Kuenenia sp.
AATCAAAGCCCCGGACGCGAGTCCGGGGACTCCGGGCCGTTGGGCGAAACCGGACCCGACACCCAGGTGGCCGGCCCTACTTCTCGAGGGCCGGGTCGTGGGGCTCGTCGAAGGGGCCTTCGAGCACGGCGTCGGGCTGGTCCTTCCGACCCTCCGGGCCGATCACGATCTTCGCCTGCTGCAGAATCGCCTCCGGCACCCGCCAAACCGTGCGGTCGTAGCCCGGCGCCTCGAGGTTCACCGTCAGCCGGGGCGGGATCGCCTTCGCGGTCTCGCCGATGGGAATCGTGGCCGGGTCGGTGCCGCCGAGAATGTCGCCGGCAACCCGGCCGGCAAGTAGGCCCACCTCGACGAAGTCGTAGCCCACGTCGAACAGCGTGCCCCGATCGGGAACGCCCGGCACGAGCGAAAACACCGGCACCCTGGCCTTCGCGGCCACTGCCACGATCGAATCGATCACGCTCGCCACCGTCGTGTCGCCCGGCACGAAGATCACCTCGGCCCCGCGGGCGATCGTCGATTGCACCGCCTCGACGACGCCCGACGAATTCTCAACGGCCGCCTCGAGCAGTTCGAGGTCGCGGGCAGCGCAGGTGGCTCGGGCGAGTTCCATGAACCGTCTGGAATTGGATTCGGCGGGATTGTGAGCCGCACCCACCCGGCGAACCCGTGGCGCGATCGTTTGGAGCAACCGGAAGGTCGCGTCGACGGGAGCGAGGCTGCCGTATCCGACAAGATGGGGCGGATGGATCAGCGGGTCGCGACGATCGAGCCCCACGCCGGCCGAGAACGGATCGGCCACTGCGGCGAACACGTGCTTCAAGCGGCTGCCCTCGGGCCGGCCGCGGGTATTGGCGGTAGCGACGGCCTGGAGCGACGGCGTGCTCGAGGTCAGCACGAGGTCGAACGGGCCGCCCACGATCTCGCGGGCGATCGCGTTGGCCTGAGCCAGGTCGCCCTCGGCGTTGTACCGCCGGATCGTCACGGTCTTGCCGGCCACGAAGCCGCGTTCCTCCAGCCCCGCGATCATGCCATCGACGGCGTCGTCGAGCACCGTCGTGCTCACCTGCTGGAGCACCGCCACCGCGGGCAGGCTCCGCTGCGAACCGGCCCGGTCGGTGACGAGCAGGAGGGCCGACGCGCCCACGAGCACCACCGCCATCGGCAGCCAGCGACGGATCGAAACGATCGACGAGTGAAGCGAGGGGGGCATGGAGCGGATCTCTCAGACGTAGAGTTCGGCCAGCGTGCGGGCGGCGGCCTCATCGAGCTGATCGGCCCGGCGGAGCCCGTCGAAGCGGTCGGCGAGGTCGTCGGCAGTCAGGCGTCGCTTGGCCGGCCCAGCCACGTCGAGCTCGATCCGGCCACGGTGAATCAGGATCAGGCGGTCGCCGAGCGCCGCAGCCTGGGCGAGGGAGTGGGTGACCATCAGCGCCGTGAGCCCGCCATCCCGGATCAGGCCAGCGGTCGCCCGCACCACGCGATCGGCGGCGGCCGGATCGAGGGCGGCGGTGTGTTCGTCGAGCAGCAGGAGCTCCGGCCGATGCCAGGTGGCCATCAGGAGCGTGACGATCTGCCGCTGCCCGCCCGACATCGAGCCGATTGGCTGGTCGAGCCGCTGCTCGAGCCCCGGCACGATCCGGGCAAGCCGCGTGGAGGCCTCCGCCCGCAGCTGCCGGTTCGTGGCCCAGCCCAAGCCGGGAAAGCGGCCGCGGCAGGCGGCCACCGCGAGGTTTTCGAGGACGGAGAGCGAGCCGGCCGTGCCCGCCCGCGGATCCTGAAAGACCCGGCCGATCAGCCGGGCTCGCGCGTGCTGCGACCAGGTGGTGATCTCGTGGCCCGCCAGGTGGATGCTGCCCGACGAGAGCCGCACGGTGCCGGCGATCGAGCCTAAGAGCGTGCTCTTGCCCGAACCGTTGGTGCCGATCACCACCACGAACTGCCCGGCCGGAATCTCGAGCGAGATGCCGTCGACCGCCCGCACCAGCGGGCCGCCAGGTGATTGAAACTGCACGGTGGCACGATCGAGGTGGAGCATGTCAGCCCTTGGGTCGCGAACCGAGGAACCGCGGGGCCACGAGAGCGGCGAGCACGACGGCCGCCGTGGCCGCCTTGAGCCAATCAGGGTCGAGCCCGGCTCGCAGCGCCGTCGCCACGAGCAGCCGGAAGGTCACGCTGCCGGCCGCCGCGGCAGCCAGCGCCGTGCCCAGACCGCCGGCCGACACGAGCGCCCGGCCGAGAAACACGCTGGCCATCCCCCAGACGACCATCCCGATGCCCATCTGCACGTCGGCGAAGCCCTGGTATTGGGCCACGAGCCCCCCGGCCGCGGCCGTGAGCGAGTTGGAAATCGCGAGCCCCGCCACGGTCAAGAGACCCGTGTCGCGGCCGAGCGCCCTGGCCATGGTGGGCGTGTCGCCGCCGGCCCGCATCGCCGTGCCCAGCCGGGTGCGGAAGAAGAGATAGAGCACAGCGACGACCGCCGCCACCACGGCCAGCACGAAGCCGGTGCGGGCGAGTTCGCCGGCCAGGGTCGGCTCCACTCCCAGCCCGACGAGCCATGGTTTGCCGAGCCGCTCGCTCACGTCGAAGAGCGTCGTGGAGGTTCCCAGCGGCACGTTGCTGCGGCCGAGCGCGACGAGATTCACGCTCGCAAGCGCCGTGCTCACGAGGATGCCTGCCAAGAGCGGCTCTACACCGAGGAAGGCATGCACCACGGCCGTCGTCACGCCGGCGGTCGCCCCCGCCGTCATCCCGGCGAGCATCGCGGTGGCCGGATCATGACCGGCCACGATCAGCCCCACTGTTACGACACCGCCGAGCGTGAACGATCCATCGGTCGTGATGTCGGGAAACGAAAACAACTTGTAGCTGACGAACACGCCGAGCGCCACGAGCGCGAGCGACAGGCCGAAGGTCCAGGTGGCGAGGAGCGTGATCATGCGCCGGATTCCTCGCGTTCGACGGCCAGGGAGGCAAACCAGACACCACCGCGGAAGAGTTCCGACCGGCCGCTGCCGAGCACCGGCTGCGGATCGGCCACCAGATGGAGCACGGCCAGGGGTGACGACGCCGCCAGGTCGGTAACCGTGGCCGCGAGGTCGAGCCCGCCCCGACGCAGCGGTCGAAACGGAAACACCACCGCATGGCTGTGGCTGGAGAATCCGCGGCCGGGAACGGCCCGGACAAACTCCGCCAGCGGCCCGCCCCGGGGATCGCGGCAGACCACGCCCACGATCAGCGCGGTGTGCCGGGCATAGACCGGCTCCCGGGAGAAGCTCAGCCAGGTGGCCGTCCGGTCGCGAACGCCGCTGACCGGCGAGTCGCCCGGGCCGGCTTCGGCCAACGGTCGAATCAGCTCCGCTCCGACGAGCCCGTGTACCTCGCCCGCGACCACCACCGCGACCGTGTCGGCGTCGGTCTGGGAGAGAATGGCCTCGTAGAGTTCGTCGAGCCGCACGAAGGGTTCTTCGCCGGTGGGCTCGAACCCGGCTCGCCCGCCGGGGATGCCGTCCCAGATCAGGCCGGCGAGCATGGCCACCTCGGCGACAAGGTCGGCCGTGGGCACGATGTAGTCGATGGCCGCGTGGGGCTGCGGGGGGCGATGAAACACGGTGCCGGCGATCGCGGCCAACTCTCCGGCGCGAGCGGCCAGCGGCTGTCCATCGGCTAACGCCGCGAGCCCCAGGCCACAGCGATGCCGCTCGACTCGAATCTCGGTTCCCTGACGGGCCTGGCCGGCCGCGGCCGCGTTGGGCGAACCGATCAGCCTGCCCCGCAGCCCGGCGGTGGCCCGTTCGAAAGCGAGCAGCCGCACGCCGCCACAGGTCACATCCGCCGCGGGCTTCTGCACAGGCGACCGGCTCGGCGCATCGGCCACTGCCGCCGGGTTCGCGGCAGTCTCACCGGTCTGCGGCTCCATCAATACCGGAGTCAGCCGCGTCAGGTCGAGCACCCGCTTCACCACCACGCTCGCCCGCCGGATGAAGCAGCTGCCGCCGGCCGACTTCGTGGACCGCTGAATCTCGAACAGGATGCGGATGCCGGCCGAGCTCAGAAAGGTCGTCGCCGCCAGATCGAGCCGGATCGCTGGAAACCCCCGTCGGAGTTCCTCCGCCACCGCGCGGGCAAGTTCGTCGGTCGTCTCGGCTCCGAGCCGCCCCGTGCAGACGAGCACGACGAGTTCGCCTTCCTCTGCCCGCTCGATCGAGAGATCCATGGTGGTGGAGGCCGGTCAGCGTGGGGGTGGCGAAGCGGGCTGCGATCCCGGTGGCACCGGAGCCGGCTCGGCCGCGAGCAGGCTCACAATCTGCCGCACGACGTCGGGCCGACCGCCGGCCAGGTTCCAGGTTTTGAGAGGATCGATGGCGTAATCATAGAGGTCATACTCGATCTCCGTCGCCGGGTCGCGGGCCCCCCATTCCACGAGCCGAAACCGCTCGGTCTGCAGACCGCGGCCGAGCGGGGTGGTGAGAGGGGCGGCGAACGCTCGCGGAGCATGGGGTGTCTCCTTGCCCGCGACGCGACGGTTGCCGCCCCCGAGCCGGCCCAGTCCCCCACCTGACAAGCATCTCAGCAGTCCAGGGCCCGCGCTGGCCGCCGCAGCCGGCGGCGGGCCGCGGCGGCTGCAAGGCCGATCGCTCCCGCGGCCAACGCGAGACTCGGCTCGGGAAGCACAAGACCATTCGAGGGCAACTGGGCCGACAGCGCGAGCTCCGACGCCGCGAGGAAGAGTCGAGGGTCGAGGGCTGGATCGACGCCACTCTCCCAATACACGCCGGCGCGAAAGGGCAGCGAGCCGTCGTAGAAGCTGGTCCACGGGGGTGTCGGCTGGCCGATCGGCTGGAGTTGGAGGCTCGCGCTCGAGAGCATGGCGTAGGGCATCGAGCCGTCGTAGAAGAGCAGCCGGCTGGTCGGCGTGGGATCACCGCCGGAATCCTGGGGATAGAACATGTCGTCGGAGAAGTGTCCTGGCAGGGCTCCTGGATTGACCTCCGTCCCGCGGGCCGAGTACTGCTGGGCGAGAAAGCCGTCGATCAGCGGGCCGGGTGTTCCGCCCTGATCCTCGACCGTGACCATGTGCATGGCCGAGAGCAGGTCGATCGATGTGAGCTGCTGCCGGTCGGCCGGGGCGAGGGTGTCGGCGAGGCCGAGGGCGGCGAGGTAGTTGTCGGTGCCGGGCACGCCCCCCAAGACACTCGCCAGATTCCAGTCGGCTGCCGTGCGTTTCTGAATCCCACTTGCGGGCACGGGGACGATTTTCATCGAGTTTCCCAGCACGACCCGGCCGGCCCACATCAGGGCGAGGTAAGCCGCGGCCTCGTCGGGGCCAGATTGACTGCCGACGTTTTCGATGTCCTGGGCCCAGAAGCCGTAGCCGCCGGCCGGCGTCGGCTGGGCCTCGGCCGCCTGCGGGAAGGCATCGGCGTTTTGCCAGTCGATCTGCACGTTCGAGAGAATCTGGCCGGCGAGCGTCTGCCGGGCAGTGTGCGTGCTCACGTCGGGCGGAGTGCCGCCGTTGAAAAGCGGCGCGATCATGCTCCAGGTGATTGAGTTGCCGCCGCCGATTTCCGCCGTCTTCCCCACCGCCCGGGAGCCGCTCGACGCCAGGCCGCTCCGCTGGACGGCCGAGAGATCACCGATCACGGCGTAGGTGCTGAAAAACTGACCCGATTGCGTGAGCGTGGCGATGTCTTGGGCGACCGTCGCAGCGTCGCCGTCGAGGAAATAGACGAACGAGTTGTCGCTGCCCTCGCTCGTCGCAAGCCAGCCAAATGCGGCAATGAGGTAGACGGCCTTGCCGATCTGAGTCTTGCCGATCCGGATGGAGCAATTTAACGCTGGGACGTTCACGGATAATCTCCGGTGCGGCGAGCGGCGGGGCTACGCGAGTGTGACCTCAATCGATCACTCTACGACCTGGCGTGGCAGCGTGCTCGGGGCTGGCGGTGACCTGTCGATCCATCAACAGCCACCCCCGACGAACAGCCCTCCACGCAAGTCGGAGGGCCCCGAGCGGTACCAGCGTGCCGCCACGAACGGGCGCAACAAGGGCGGCTTTCGTGCGCAGATTCAAAGACTCCGAGGTGATTGACGAATGGATGCTACTGCCCGTATCTTTCTCGAAGTCGGTGGGGAGGTTTCTCCAGTGCCTGGTGAATGACGTTTCCCGGGACGTGCCGACGGGTTTGAAAAGGACAGCTACTGGCCTCGTACGAGTAACGGTGCGGCAGAGTTTCGGCGGAGTTTCTCCGTCGGATTCTGAACCCGACTCGAGGACAGAGCGTCTCTCCTCCACCTGGCAAATCTCGCCGGTGTGATTCAGAGATTCGAGAAGCTTTCGGCTTCGTCTCGGTTCGCCTCCCCGCTTCGCTGCTCGTGCGAGTGCTTCCTCCGCTTTCCCCGTACCGGGGCCGGCGGATCCGTTCACGACGAGCACCTCTTGGGGATTCTGACCATGCGAAGCCTTCTCATCTCCCTCGCCGCCGCGGCTCTTGCGATCGTGACCGGTACCCTCGTGCCGCTCCAAGCCGCCACCTGGCAGAGCAACCCCGCCGACCAAGGACTGACGGTATCAATCACCGGCACGACGACCGAATGGACGGTCACGCCGACGCTCGCCGACGGAGAGCCGGTGCTCGTTCCGGCTGCAGGCGGCGGCGTCGGCCTCGGGACAACGCTGACCTATTACTACCCCGTCGGCGTCGGCTCGACCGCGAGCAGCGTGGTGCGGTTCTCCCAGGCGGCCGGAGCCACTACCTTCGCGGCCAGCGCAGCACCTGTGAATCCGCTCGTCGTGTCGAAGGTGCCAAGTTGGTTCACCGCGGGCAACTGGGACGCCGCGGTCCCGAACGGCATCGACGCCCAGGCGACGATCGCCACCAACGCGGGCACTCCCGCGGTCGTGATCGACGAAAACCTGACCCTCGGCTCACTCACCGTCGATACGACCGTTGGCAGCCTCGATCTCTTTGCCACCTCCCGCACCGCCGGCCCGGTCTCGACGCTTTCGCTCGCAACCTCCACGGGCACGCCCACGATCACCGTCTCGGGGGGCAACGCCTTCTCCTTGAGCCAGTCGAAACTCGCCGGCACGACGCCGGGCACCGCGAGCGCCCGACTGAATGTCGTCGGCACCCAGGGGCTCGTGATCGACAACCAGAATCCGGTACTCCCGCCGGTCGAGAACGTAACGCCCGGCGCCTACGCCACTGGTGGCGTGCGGTTCGGCTTCGGCCTCAACTGGTCTCAGTTTTCGGGCGACCTCACGCTCGTGCAGGGCGTCTTCCAGCCGCTCATGGGCGGCGCGCTCAACAACGGCCTGAGCGCCTTCCCGCTGACCAGTGGCGTGACCCTCGGCACCGGCACGAACACCGCCCGCCTGGAGATCGCCGCTTCCAATTCGCAGCCGGTGATCCGCGGCCTCGACAGCACGAGTGCCAATAGCTCCGTGATCGTCACCTCCGCCAGTGCCCTGAGCATGGAAATCGGCTCAATGGGCCAGGCCAGCGACGTCTTCACCTACGCTGGCAACATCGGGGCCGCCACCGGGCTCACTGCCTCCACGGCCGTCCGCCTGACCAAGAGCGGGGCCGGCACGCAGTTTCTGACCGGCACCAACGAGATCAACGCCGTCGCCGCCAACACGATCATCCTCGGCCTGGCCGGCGGCAAGCTCTCGCTCGGTACGACGGGCTCGCTGGGCACGGCCGTCAGCGGCCAGGGCACCACCAACGCCAACAGCTCTGTGGCCGGCAAGAACGGCGAATTCGAGATCTCGGGCCTCGGCGTCGCCGCGCCGCGGAGCCAGACCTTCCAGGGTGCCCTGCTCTTCGGCAACATCGCCCCCAACACGTCCGCCCCCGACGCCAACCAGTCGGCCCGCAGTAACGGCGTGAGCACCTACACCGTGATCGCCGACCCGGCCCAGCCGACCACGCTGACGTTCGGCTCGGTGCGGAACCGCAACTTCCCGCAAACGGCGGCCAACAGCAACCTCAATGCCGCCACGATGCTCTATCGGGGCACGAACCTCGGCTCGACCCCGGGCAGCGGGGTGGGCTCGATCGTGTTCACCACCGCCCCGACCGTCGGCACGAATGGCTACTTGAACACGGTGAACGGCACGGGTTCGCTCGGCACCCCGCAGGCCCCGGTGCTCAAGGGCGCCCTCGCCGACACCTCGGCCACCGGCTCCGGCGCGGGCTTCGCCACCTATGACGCAACCGTGGGCGTGCGTCTGCTCGACTCCGCCACCGAGCAGACAGCCGTCGCCACGGGCGCCGCCTACGACTCGGCCGCCACGACCGACAACATCCGGCTCACGCTCGCCGCCGACGAGGCGATCACGGGCCACCTGAGCAACACGCTCCAGATCGTCAACACGAGCGGCGCCAGCCGAACCGTCACGAACACGAGCGCCGCCTTGAACGCGGCCAATGGCCTGCTCTTCAGCGGCTCCGACGCGATCGTGCTGGCTGGCGGCACCCTCACCGGCACGGCTGACACGAACGCCGAAGACGTCGTGATCCACTCGATCAACACGGCCGGCGTCACGATCCAGTCGGCCGTCACCAATGTCGGGGCCGCGGCACCGCTCGCCCGCCAGGGCTGGATCGCCTACAACGGCCCGGGCAACTTCCGGATCGAAGGCACCCAGACCGTCGGCAACAGCGGCGGCATCGCCTTCAACGGCACCGGCACCACGACGCTGGCCGGGACGATCACCGACGCGACCGCCCTTGGTGTGAACCAGGGCACGGTGCAACTCGCCTCGGGGGCGACCTGGGCCAACGCTCCCAGGCTACAGCTCGCAGCCGGCACCACCTTCGACTTGAACGGCTTCTCCGGCACGGCCACCGAGCGGCGGTTCTCCGACATCGCCCCCGACTGGCAGAACTCTGCTTCGGCCGCCGGGTACATGCCGTCCGGCGGTGAGGTGACCAACTCGTCTGGCGCAGCCGTGGATCTCTACCTCTCGGGCACCGGCGGGGCGACCAGCCAGCCCTTCTACGGTTCGATCACCGGCAACCTCAACCTGGTTGTGAACAAGACAGCGGCCCAGTCGCTCGCCGGCGTGAACAGCTACACCGGCTCGACGAACATCCTCGCCGGCACGCTCAACATCGCCACGAGCGGCAGCCTTCCGGCGACGACGGTCGTGACGCTCGGCGACGCCTCGGCGATCACGCCTCCGACGGCTACGCTGAGCCTCGGCAATGGCAACGGCGCCACCAACGGCCAGGTCCGCCAGGAGATCGCCGGGCTCTACACGGTCGGCTCCGGCACGCTCCAGGTGATCAACCAGGGCTCGAACGTCGGCCAGCTCACGCTCAACGTCGGCACCGGCATCGACAACGTCTTCAGCGGCAACCTCGGCATCGCCGTCTCGGGCAATGGCTCGACCTCCAACGTGTTCGGCCTCCACAAGATCGGAGCCGGCACCTTCGAGCCCGCAGGAGCGATCAACTCGTACAGCGGCGGCACGGTGGTCGAAGGGGGCATCCTGAGGATCTCGGCCGACGCGAAGCTCGGCCAGATCGGTTCGCTCTCCGGCGCCGCCGGGAGCAGCGGAGCCCCGCTCGCCCCGATCTCGGCCTTTGAGAACAGCCTCGTGCTCAACGGCGGCACGCTCCAGACGACGACCACCACCGCCTTCGTGCTCGACGCCAAGCGGGGGATCGGCCTCGGCCCCGTCGCTGGCTCGACCGGCGGCACGGGCACGCTACGCGTCGATCCCACGGTGACCCTCGCCTACGACGGCATCATCGCCTCGGCCGGCAACACGGGCACGCAGACGCTCGTAAAGGATGGCACCGGCACGCTGCTCCTCGGCGGTGTGAATAGCTTTACGGGCACGACGCAGGTCGCGGCCGGTACGCTCGGCGGCACGGGCTCGCTTGCGAGCAGCCTCTCGCTCGCCTCAGGGGCCACGCTCGCTCCGGGCTCGGCCGGCATCGGCACCTTCACCGTCGGCGGAAGCACGACCACGATCGCCGGCCTGCTGGCCATCGAGGTCGATCCCGCTGGCAGCGGCTCGGCCGACCTCCTCGACGCCGCCGGCCTGCTCGACCTGTCGGCCGGCACCTCCGCCGTCGACTTCACCGCCATCGGCACGCTCGATGACCCCGCCTATGTGATCGCGAACTATGGCACGATCTCCGGCACCTTCGCCACGGTCACGAACCTGCCCACCGGCTACACGCTCGACTACTCCTACCTCGGTAGCAGCGTCGCCCTCGTGCCAGTGCCGGAGCCGGGCACCCTCGCCGTGCTCGCCGCTGCGGGCCTCGCGGCGGTGGTGATCCGCCGCCGGGTGGACTGAGACACCCTCCGGGTCGGCATATGCCCCGCCCCCCCCACGAGTGTGAAATCATGTTCGTTGCGCTCCTAGGTGCGCGACGTTCCGTCGAGCGTCTGCCGGCTTTTCTGCGCAACTCCATCCCCTTCTGGTGAGAAAAACCGTCGGCAGATTCCCAATTCCTCTGCGAGCGATGGCGCTCGGCTTGTGCGCAACGCTGAGTCTTCGGAAATCCGGCCGCTCGGTGTAAGTTCCGGTCGTGGTCGAGGGACGCCCTGCGGGTTCGCCGTCGGGGTTCGGAACTCCCTCGCATCGTTGATCGGATTCATTCGAGGGGGAAGAGGCATGACGACTCGGAACGTGTTTGGACTTGCGGCGCTCGCCGCCGTCCTCGCTGCGGTAGCGCAGCCAGTATTCGCCCAGCAGACGATCTACACCTGGGACGTGCTCGGAGGCGGCTCGCAGAACTGGCAGAACGCCGCCAACTGGTCTCCCAACACCGCCTTTCCGAACGCCGCGACCAACGATGCCAATTTGGGCGTCGGCCTCACCAGCAATCTCAGCGTCGATGTCGGCGGATCGAACGTCATCGTCGGCAACCTCACGCTCGGCGGCACGGCTACCGCCGTGACAACCGACATCACGGGAGCGTCCTATTTCATCCTCGGCCAGTCCACCCAGGCCGCGAACGTCCAGTTGACGAGTAGTGGCGTCACCGGTTCGGTCAACAAGATCTCCGCTCCCGTGCTGATTGGCAAGAACACCGACATTACGGGTACGAGCACACAAAGCTTTACGTTTGCCGGTGATGTTGGGCAGACAGGCGTTGCCGGGACCATCGCCAACCTCATGACCAATGGCCAGACGCTCACCATCGGCAGCGGGCCCGGCAGCACGATCCAGTTGTTCGAGCCCCTGGTGCCCGGCAATGCCCGCACGCTCACGATCAACAACGCCAACAACTCTGCCGGCACGCTGGCTCAGACGACCGTCATCAACGCCGTCTGGAACCGCGGCACCGGTTCGGGCCAGATGACATTCGCGTCAAGCCAGAATCCTGCAGCCTCTTACTTGCTGCTCCAACCTCAGACGAGCGATGCGACGGTGAACCTCGGGCGGGCAAAGTTCGTGGTGTCGGCCAACGACGCTCTCGGACTCGGCACCGCGATTACCGCGAATGGCAATTCTCAGAACTGGGGCGGACAGATCGCATCCGACAACGACGCGAGAACCCTCGCCGGAACGATTCGAATTTCCAACGCCTGGACCTTTCAGGGTGATAACTCGTTGACGGTCACCGGCACGTTCTTCCAGAGCAACAACCGGGTGATCGGCAACTCGATTGCGGCCGGCAAATCGCTCAATCTCAACGGGACGATCGCGCCGTCGAACTCGACCGACGCTGGTCGCGTCATGACGTTCGACGGCCCGGGCACGACGATCTTGAACGGCCAGATCGTCAACTCCACGGCGGCTTCGCCCCCGGCCGGGTCGATCCGACTCCGGGGCACGGGCCGCCTCGACGTGAACAACGGCACCAACACGATCAGCGGGTCCTTCTTCGCCGAGGGCGGCACGATCGCGTTCGGTGCCAACGGGGCCTGGGGTGACAACGCCGGAACTGGCGCCACTGCTCCGATCGTCGCGAGCTCTGGTGCCGGCATTACCTACACGCCCGGGACAGCCGACGCGGCCGGCTTCGCGGCCTTTGCGACCGCTGTCGCCAGCACGTCAACCGGTTTTCTCGCGCTCCCCGCGGCCGACTCCGCGGCCAGCCTCGACTTCAGCAGTGGCCTGTCCAGCATGGCCGGCATGAGCGTCGCCGGCGATGGCGACCTGGCATATACCGGTGCCGTCACGCCCGGCGGATCAGGGTATCGCTGGGGTGGTCGATCGACCACGCTGACGCTTGGCTCAAACGCCGGTACGGGTGCCAACCCCGTCACGTACACCAACGGCGGGACAGTCGCTGTGACAGGATCGCCGGACTACACCGGCGCGACCAGCGTGTCGGGCGTGTCGCTTTCCACCGCCCAGACGCGGATCGCGACGAACGGAAGTTCCACGAGCCTCGTCACGACGCCCTTTCCCACCACGCTCGAGGTGACCTCGCTCGGCAACGCCGGCTCGGCCAGCTCGCTCGGGGCTTCGAGTGGCGATGCGGCGAACCTCGTTCTGAATATGGGCACGCTGAAGGTCAACGCCTCCACCGCCACCTCGACCGACCGGCTGTTCACGGTCGGCGCCTCCGGGGCCACGCTCGAGTCGGCCGGCGCCGGACTCGTGACAATCGGCAGCGGCGGCGGAGCCAACGTCGGCCCGTCGGCCGCCGCCACCCTGACCCTCACGGGCACGGGCAACGGAACGCTCGGGAGCGTGCTCGCCAACGGCGTGGGGGCCCTGTCGCTCGCCAAGACCGGCACTGGCACCTGGTCGCTCGACGCCACCAGCACCTACACAGGCGCTACGACCGTGTCGGCGGGCACGCTGATCGTCAACGGAGCCCTCGGCTCCGGGGCCGTCACCGTAGCCAGCGGCGCGGAACTCTCGATGGGCGCCGGCTCGACGCTGCTCTTCAGCACCGTCGGCCCGACCGTCACCTCGGCGGGCAACATGACGTTCGCCAGCGGTTTTGGCGTGGCGAACCTGGTCGGACTCGACGTGACGGTGCCTGCAGGCACCTACACGCTCGTGACGGGAACTGTGGACACCTCGAACCTGAGCAATGTCGGATCATCCAACGCCTACACGTACGCCCCGGATCACACGGCGTACTTCCTGCCGGGCAGCCTGAATCTGGTCGTCGTCCCCGAGCCGACGGGCCTCGCAGCCCTTGCGGCCGGTACGGCTCTCCTCGGTTGGCGGCTGCGGCGGCGGACGACTGCCTGACCGTCTCTCGCCGGACGCCATGAAGCCAAGACGGCCGGAAGCCCGCCCAGGGTTTTCGGCCGTCTTTTTTTGCGGGCCGTTCCCGGATTTCCCTCGTTTCGTGAAGACCGTTTCACACCGGTGATGAAGCCGCTTCACAAGGCTCGTGAAACCATGGGATCGAGCTCCCCTGTCCTTGGCTGAATTCCGCCGAAATCAGCGGCGGGAGCCGCGTTGCGCCTCGCTGCGCCGCCTTCGTGCGATCTGGCACAAGAATCGCTCTGCGCTTGACCGGGGGGAGGCACCGGCATCCCGTTCGTCTATCGCACGCCTGATTCACAGGAGTCACACACCATGCGGGTTCGCATCCTTCTGGCCGGCCTCGTTGGCTTCGGCCTGGCCTCGACGTCCCCGGCGGCCACGATCTTCCAGGACACCTTTGGCAGCGGCAGCACGTTGAACCCGAGCACCTACCCGACGCCCACCGCCACGTCGACCGGCTACAACATTCTCTCGACGAAGGCGGCGACGACGGGCCCGAGCCTTGCGGCCGGGGCCCTGCGGCTTTCGATGAATGCCACGACCACGTCGGGTGTGGTGGAAACCCAGGCTCTCACGCCCGACGCGACCCTCACGAACCCCGGCGATGTGCTCAGGTACACCGTCACGTTCGTCAACACGAACGACCTGTTGGCCGCTGGATCGTCCTCGTATGTCTACGCCGGCATCTATAATAGCGGCGGGAGCGCTCCGGTCGTGCTCAACAACAGCGGCCTCAATACGACGGCTGGTTCACCCTTCGCCACGGGCGGGGCGTTCGGCTGGCAGGGCTATGTCGCCAGACTTGCCCCGACGGGCACCGCGTCGCAGATCTACACCCGTCCGGCGCAGAACGGCACCGACACCTCGTCGCAGAATCAGGACGTGGTCGGCAACAACGCGGGCGGTGGACTGTATGACAGCCCGGCCGGTACGACCGTGAATTCCACGACGTCGACCCTTGCTGCCCTGACCAACGGCGACACCTACACCTACCAAATGGCCGTGACCCTCAACGGCGACGCCAGCCAGACCTTCGAATCGAGTCTGTATTCGGGTGCCGCTGCGGCCGGCACGCCCCTCTGGACGCAGTCTGGCACCGCGACGACCCCGCTGGCCACCGTATACAACGCGATCGCCCTCGGCTACCGCACCAGCGGCACGTCGCTGAATCCCGTGATGACCGTCCAGTCGGTGTCGCTCGATGTGACCGCCGTTCCTGAACCGACCTCGCTCGGGCTGCTGGCTACCGCCGGCCTGGCCGCGGCCGGATTCGTCCGCCGGAGGCGGCCGGCGCGGACCTGAATGGCATTCCCTGAAACGAGTCTGCCCTGGCCCGGCCTGTGGGCCGCGGCGTGTCGCCTGTTCGTCTACCTCATCGTCGGCGAGGCCGCGGTCGCGGCGGTCCCGCAGCGGCTGCGATGCGAGCACCGGATTGACCCGCAGGGAATCGATACGGAGGCCCCGCGGCTCGGCTGGATCGTCGCGGCTGCGGAACCGGCTTCGCGGCAGGCGGCCTACCGCGTGCTCGTGGCCTCGAGCCCGGACCTGCTCGCCCGTCACGAAGCCGACCTCTGGGACTCGGGCCGCGTCGATTCGGCCGACACGATCGACATCCGCTACGCCGGCATACCCCTCGCGACCCACACGGCGTGTTTCTGGAAGGTACGGCTCTGGGACCAGGAAGGAAGAGCTTCTCTTTGGAGCGACGTCGGCCGGTGGTCGATGGGCGTCCTCGCGCCGGGCGACTGGCAGGCGGCCTGGATCGGCCTCGACGAGGAGATTCCGAAGCAGTTCCTGGCCGACACGAACTGGATCTGGTTTCCCGACCCGGGAACGGCCGACGCCTTGCCGCCCGGCCCCCGGTTCTTCCGCAGGGCATTCCGCATAGCCGACGATCGACCGATCACGAACGCCGTGCTCCGGATCACGGCCGACGATGCCTGCACGATCTTTCTCGACGGCCGCGAGATCGGCAGCCGCTCCGGTGGCCACGCAACGAAGGAGATGGACCTCACCTACCGGCTGACACCCGGCCTTCATCTCCTTGCGGTCCGAGCCGAGAACCGGGGCGCGACGCCGAATCCCGCCGGCCTGATCGCGCGGCTGCAGGTGGACTTCGCGACGGGCGAATCCCTTGTCGTGCGGGCGGATGAGTCATGGCTGGCCTCGGAGACCGAGGCCCTCAACTGGCAGACCGCCGACTTCGACGACGCCAGTTGGCAGCCGGCCCGCGTGCTCGGTCCCGTCGGAATCGCTCCCTGGGGCGAGGTGCAGCGGGCAGAGGACCGGCGGCTGCCGGCTCGACATCTGCGGCGGGAGTTCACCGTATCTCAGCCGATTCGCCGGGCGATCGTCTCCTGGTGCGGCCAGGGGCTGTCTGAGGTTCAGCTCAACGGCCGGAAGGTCAACGACCACGTGCTCTCACCGGCGCTGGCCGAGTATCCAAACCGACTCTGGTACGTGACCGAAGACGTAACTGACCTCGTCCGCGAGGGTCAGAACTGCCTGGGAGTGATCCTCGGCAACGGCCGGTTCTTCGCCCCTCGCAGCCAGGTCTATGCCAACATGCCGACCTATGGGCTGCCGAAGTTGCTCCTTCGCCTTCGGATCGAGCACGCCGACGGCACGGTCACGGTCGTCACCAGCGACGACGCCTGGCAGGTCACGGACGCCGGTCCAATCCGGGCCAACAACGAGTTTGACGGCGAAGACTACGACGCCCGAAGATCGCTCGGCGACTGGTCGCAACCCGGCTCCGACGCTTCGGCCTGGCAGGTGGCCCGGATTGTGGCCGCACCCACCGGCACGCTCTCGGCCCAGCCGATCGAGCCGATTCGGATCGTGGAGCGGATTCCGCCGCGGTCGGTCATTGCCCTGCCAACCGGCGGACACGTGTTCGATCTCGGCCAGAACATCGTGGGCTGGTGTCGGCTGCGGGCCGCCGGACCGGCCGGAACGCAGATCACGCTCCGCCACGCCGAGCGCCTTCGGTCCGACGGCGGGCTTGATCTGGCCAATCTCCGCGGGGCGCGGGCGACCGACCGCTACACACTGGCGGGCAGCCGCGACGAGTCGTGGGAGCCGCGATTCACTTCCCACGGCTTTCGCTATGTGGAGCTGTGCGGGTCACCGGGGACACCCGCGGTCGATGCGATCGAAGGCTGTGTCGTGCACGACGACCTTCATCCCACCGGCACGATCGAGACCTCGAACGAAACTCTCAACCAGATCTACCGAAACGCGGTCTGGGGCTTCCGGGGCAACTACCGCAGCATTCCCACCGATTGCCCGCAGCGGGACGAGCGGCAGGCCTGGCTGGGCGACAGGCTCGGCGTGGCCCGGGGCGAGGCGTATGCCTTCGACACCCAGGCCTTCTACGCCAAGTGGCTCCAGGACATCGCCGACTGCCAGCGGGATGACGGCGTGATCCCCGACGTCTGCCCGGCCCACTGGCCGGCCTTTACCGACAACGTCGTCTGGCCGAGTGCCGCGATCCTCGTCGCTGACACGCAGCTTCGCCAATTCGGTGATCGGGAGGTCGTCGCCCGTCACTACCCCGGCTTCGTCCGCTGGCTCGATCACATGGCGGGGTTGCTCCGCGAGGGCGTCACCGATCGCGACACCTACGGCGACTGGTGCGTGCCGCCGGAGGATCCCGGGCTGATCCATTCGCAGGATCCCGCCCGCCGCACCGCCCCTGCCCTGCTGGCCACCGCGTTTCTCGCCCACGACTTCGCCATCGTGGCGGCGTTTGCCGACCTGCTCGACAAGCCCGACGACGCAGCCCGTTTCCGCCAGCAGGCAACGACCATCCGCGCGGCGCTCAACCGGCAGTTTTTCAACTCACGCACGGGCTACTACGACAACGGCACTCAGACCGCCTGCGTCTTGCCGCTGGCGTTTGGCCTCGTGCCAACCGGCGAAGCGGCCCGCGTGATCGAACGGCTCGTCGAGCGGATCGAAGGACCATCCCGCGGCCACATCGGCACCGGCCTCGTGGGCGGTCAGTTCCTCCACCAGACGCTGACCCGTTCCGGCCGGGGCGACCTCGCCTTCCAGATCGCAACCCAGGAGACCTATCCCAGCCTTGGATACATGTCGAAGCAGGGCGCGACCACCATCTGGGAACTCTGGAACGGCAACACCGCTGATCCAGCGATGAACTCGGGCAATCACGTCATGCTCGTCGGCGATCTCGTCACCTGGATGTACGAAGATCTGGCCGGCATCGCGCCCGCGACGGCCACCGAGGGCTTCCGCTCGATCCGGATGCAGCCGCACTTCCCGGCGGGGCTCGACTTCGTGAAAGCCGGCTACGACTCCCACGTCGGCCCGATCGCCAGCCACTGGCAGCGGACCGCGACGGGCATCTCCTGGGACGTGACGATCCCTGCCAACGCCTCGGCCGAACTCCACCTGCCCCAGGCTGCCCTGGAACGGCTCACCATCGACGGGCAACGGCCGACGCCTCCACCGTCCCCGCCATTGCAGCTTCCGAGCGGCACCTACCGACTGGAATTCTGAGCGGTCTTAGCGGTGCAGGGCCGGCTCCAAGCCTGCCCCGACGGGCAACGTGAACACGACCCTGACAGAGTACGGCCACCTGACTTGAAGCCGCCTCGACCCAGCCCACCGGTTGACGTCGCCTCGAGCCGCTACCGCTGAAAGACCCGCTTCAGTTCGCGGGCATTCGCCCCGAAGTTGCGACGGACGTTCCGGGCGTCGCTGGCATCGCGGGATCGCTCGATCACGAGCCAGCCTCGCCAACTGATGGCCTCGAGCGTCCGACGGAGCGCAGGCAGGTCCACCTGGGGATCCTCTTCCAGCCAGAAACCGTCCTGGTTGCTGGCGTGGATCTGGCAGATCCGAGCCGCCCCGAGCGTGCGTAGTTCAGCGTCGAGATCGCGGCCGTTCTGGAGGGCGTTGGCCAGGTTGAAATAGCTCTGCACCGCCGGTGATCCGATCTCGTCGAGCAAGGCCTTCTCACCGGCCGCGTCGTAGGCCGTCTCGATTCCGACCACCACGCCGGCGTCGGCGGCCCGGCGGCCCGCGCTGCGGAGCCGCTCGACGATGGCAGGCCGCAGTTCGGGGTGTTGCACGAGGTCGCTGCGGACACCGAGCGGCAGGAAGATCGTCTTCACGCCCAGAGCCACCGTCGTATCGATCGTGTCTTGCACGACGCGATCGATGCCCTGCCGTTCGGCCAACGACTGGGCGTAGAAGCCCGACATCGCGATCGAGCAGATCCGAAGGCCGCAGGCATGCGCCTCGTCCAGAAACTGATCTCGCACCGCCGGGTCGGCCAGCTTGTTGTCGAACGTGGGGCGATCGCCGAGGCCGCCCATGTCCACTTCCACGCCGTCGGCGCCGATCTCGGCGGCGAGCTTGAAAGCACCGAGTCGCTGCCGCTTGAGGATCATCCAGTCGCAGACGCCCACGGGATAGTCCGGCAGCGGCGGGGCCGGCGCCGCCGTGGCCGAGCGGAAACGGAGGGCATTGACGGCGCTGGCGGCCGCGATGGCGAGCCAGTCGCGGCGAGAGAGATCGTGCATGGCCCCAGGCTCCCATCGGGCATGACCGAGGGCGATGCCCGTCGTGTGAGGCTCAGCGTAGCCCGCAACATCGCCGGCCGCTGTTTGCGCAACGCGTCTGCCGCCCGTTGCCGGTGCATCGGCCGTCACCCGGTTTGGAAGCGGCGTGTACGATGTGGGCCGCGTTGTCCCATCCACGCGCCTGTTGCAAGCCCTGACCGCTCTATGCCGCACCACACCCCGACGCTCGGCGTCATCATCGGCAACCGCGACTTCTTCCCGGATCAATTGGTCGCCGAAGCCCGCGCCGACGTGCTGGCGCTCTTTCGTGCGCGTGGGATTACGCCCGTGCTCGTCTCGCCCGAGGAGACCAAGCTCGGCGGCGTGGAGACCCACGCCGAGGCCCGCCGCTGTGCCGAACTCTTCCGCCGGCATCGGGACCAGATCGACGGCGTGCTCGTGGTGCTGCCCAACTTCGGCGACGAGAAGGGGGTGGCCGACACGCTCAAGCTCTCGGGCCTGAACGTGCCAATCCTCGTCCAGGGCTACCCGGATGACCTCGGGCAGCTGGGCGTCGCCCGCCGGCGCGATGCCTTCTGCGGCAAGATTTCGGTCTGCAACAATCTCGTGCAGGCGGGCATCAAGTTCTCACTCACGAGCCGTCATGTCTCGGCGCTCGGCAGCGATCATTTCGGGGCCGACCTCGCCGACTTCCTCCGCGTCTGCCGCGTCGTGAACGGCGTTCGTGGCGTGCGGCTCGGGGCCGTGGGCGCCCGACCCGGCGCCTTCAATACGGTCCGCTACAGCGAGAAGATCCTCGAGCGGCACGGGATCAGCGTGACGACAGTCGATCTCTCCGAGTTCGTCACCCGGGCGGCGGCCCTCTCGCCTGCCGATCCGGCCGTGCAGGCCAAGCTCGCCGAAATCACCGGCTACGCCCCGGCTCCCGGGGTGCCCGAAGCGAAGCTGCTTCAAATGGCCACACTCGGCGTGGTGCTCGCCCGCTGGATGGAGGAGAACGCCCTCGACGCAACCGCGATCCAGTGTTGGACGAGCGTGCAGCAGTCGTTTGGCTGCAACGTCTGCACGCTGATGAGCATGATGAGCGAGCGGTTCATGCCGAGCGCCTGCGAGGTCGACGTCACGGGCACGCTTACGATGTATGCCATGCAGTTGGCCGCCGACTCCCCCGCCGCGCTCGTCGATTGGAACAACAACTATGGCGACGATGACGACAAGTGCACCCTCTTCCATTGTGGCAATTGGGCGAAGACGTTCATCCCAGATGGGAAAATCGCCACGGCCCCGATTCTCGGCAGCACGCTCGGCGTCGAGAACACCTACGGGGCGATGGAGGGGCGAACGCCGGCCGGGCCGCTGACCTTCGGCCGGATCACCACGGCCGATGCGGACGGCGCGATCCGGGCCTATGTAGGCGAGGGCCGGCTCACCGATGACCCGCTCGATACCTTCGGCACCCGGGCGGTCGCCCACGTGCCGAACCTGCAGCGGCTGCTGCACCATGTCTGCCGCCATGGCTTCGAGCACCATGTCGTGATGACGCTGTCGAATACGGCTGGCGTGCTCCGCGAAGCCCTGGGCAATTACCTGGGCTGGGATGTGCACCTTCACGAGGGAGAGGCCTGATGGCGTGGGCCGCCGGGACCCGCGGCCTCGAAGCCCTGACGCCCGCACTCGCCATGACCGACCGCGACCTCCTCCGCAAGTCGATCGAGTATCGCCGCGACACCCTCCGGGCCATCGTCGCCGCCGGGGCCGGCCACACCGGGGGCGGCCTCTCCTGCATCGACATCCTGAACGTTCTGTACAACCGGGTCCTGCGGATCAGCCCGGCCACCTGGGCCGACCGCGTCCGTGACCGCTATGTGCAGAGCAAGGGCCATTCGGTCGAAGCGCTCTATGTGGTGCTCGCCGACCGGGGCTTCTTCCAGCGGGAGGCGATCGCCACGCTCTGCCACTACCGCTCGCCCTTCATCGGCCACCCCACCCGTAAGCTCCCGGGCATCGAGATGAACACGGGGGCGCTCGGCCACGGGCTGTCGATCTGCGTGGGCATGGCGCTGGCGGCGCACCGCGACGGCCACGACGCCCGGGTCTTCACGCTGCTGGGCGACGGGGAACTCGCCGAAGGCTCCAACTGGGAGGCGGCGATGGCGGCGGCCCACCACCGGCTCGACAACCTGACGGCGATCGTGGATCACAACACGCTGCAGATCACGGGTCCCACCCGCGACGTCTGCTCGAACGAGCCGCTCGATGAGAAGTTCGCAGCCTTCGGCTGGCACGTCCGCCGCGTGGACGGCCACGATCTCGCTGCCCTGGAACAGGCCTTCACGCAGCCCGGCCCCGCGGGCCTTCCGGTCTGCGTGATCGCCGACACGGTCAAGGGCCGCGGCGTGAGCTTCATGGAAGGCGTAGTCAAGTGGCACCACGGGGTGCCCTCCAGCGCGGAGCATGCGCAGGCAGAGGCTGAATTCGCCGCGGCTCTGGCCGCCTGGGAGCTTCAGCCATGAGCGCGCCTGCCCCCCCGATGCACTCGCCCGCGGCCCGGGCGGTTGCCGAGCGGCTCGGCCTGGAACTCGGCCGGGCCAACCTCGAGGCCTTCGCCGACACGCTCCTGGAACTGGCCCGCAGCGACCGCCGAATCATGGCCGTCACGAGCGACTCCCGCGGCTCGGGCAAGCTCGGTCCCTTCGGCCAGGCGTTGCCGGATCAGATCGTGGAGGTCGGGATCGCCGAGCAGAACCTCGTGGGCATCGCCGCCGGACTGGCGGCTTGCGGCAAGAAGCCGTTCGCGACCTCCCCGGCCTGCTTTGTCACCGCCCGGGCCCTGGAGCAGGTGAAGAACGACATCTGCTACAGCGACGTGCCGGCCGTCGTCGTTGGCATCAGCGCCGGGGTCAGCTACGGCGCCCTCGGCAGCACCCACCACTCGCTCCACGACATCGCCGCCCTGCGGGCGATCCACAACATCACGATCGTCGCGCCGGCCGACAACGCTGAGACGGCCGCCGCCGTCAGAGCCGCCGTCGCCGCCGACCACCCCGTCTATCTCCGGTTCGGCAAGGCGGCGATGTACCACCTGCCTCCGGCCGACGTGCCCTTCGCGTTCGGGCGGGCCCGAGTCCTGCGATCCGGCGATGACGCCGCCGTCCTGGCGACGGGTGAGACCGTGATCCATGCCCTCCTCGCCGCCGAGGCCCTGGCCGCCGACGGCGTCGCCTGCCGCGTCGTCAGCCTCCCCACGGTCAAACCGCTCGACGCAGCGGTGGTGCTCGCAGCCGGCCGCGAGTGCGGCGCAGTGCTGACGGCTGAGGAGCATTCGATCCACGGCGGCCTGGGCGAGGCCTGTGCGGCGGTGCTCCTCGAGGCCGGCTGCCGCGCGGCCTTCGGGATCGCCGGCATCCCCGACGAAGACACCGTCACCGGTGCCCAGGCCGACATCTTCCGCCACTACGGCCTCACGATGGAAGGCCTCCGCGACCGCGTCCGAGAGCTGCTTCGCTAAGGCAATGCGATATCTCTGCTCAGAAACGTCAGGCGAGAGAATCGGCGAACGCTCGCGGAGCATCGGGGCGTATCCTCGCCCGCGACGCCACTTTTGCCGTCCCCGAGCCGG
>CAYVNX010000004.1:48540-63912 GCA_964453165.1 uncultured Candidatus Kuenenia sp.
GGGCGTATCCTCGCCCGCGACGCCACTTTTGCCGTCCCCGAGCCGGTTACATGTCGGATGGTGAGTCCGTCTCGATGGTGCCGCCATGCCGCTGATCCTCGCCATCGACCAGAGCACCTCCGCCACCAAGGCCGTTCTCTTCGACGAGCGGGGCACGGTGATCGACCGCGAGGCACGGGAGCATGCCCAGCACTATCCCGGTCCCGGCCGCGTCGAACATGACGCGGACGAGATCTGGGCGAACCTGCGAGGTGTGACTGCCGGGATCGCGACCCGCCAGGCAGACCGGCTTGGCGACCTCGCCGGGATGAGCCTCGCCAATCAGCGAGAGACCTTCGTCGTCTTTGACCGGCAAACGGGCCGACCGCTCGGCCCGGCGATCGTCTGGCAGGACCGCCGCGGTGATGAGATCTGCCGGCAGTTGGCGGGCACGGAAGGCGACTGCATCCGCCGCCGCACCGGCCTCGCGCTCGACGGCTACTATTCCGGCTCGAAGATCCGCTGGCTCGTGGACCATGCCCCCGACGTGCGGGCCGCCCTCGAAGCCGGCACGGCCGTCGTGGGCACGATCGACGCCTATCTCGTGCACCGGCTCACCGGCGGCGCGGTGTGTGCGACCGATTCCACCAACGCCAGCCGCACGCTGCTCTACGACACCGATCTGCTCCGCTGGGACGACGGCCTCTGCGAGTTGTTCGGCGTGTCGCCCGCGATGCTGCCGGAGGTTCACGAGAGCTTTGCCTCGTTCGGCGAGACCGATGTGGAAGGTATCCTGCCGCGGCGGGTTCCGATTACAGGAGTGATGGGCGACTCGCAGGCCTCGCTCTTCGCCCAGCGGTGCTTCACGCCCGGCACCGCCAAGGCGACGTTCGGCACGGGCACCTCGATCCTGTTCAACGTCGGTGGCCACAATCCCTTCGCCAGCGGCCGCGCGGGCGTGGCGTTGGCCTGGGTGAAAGATCAGCGGCCAACCTACGCCCTTGAGGGACTCGTCAACTCGAGTTCCGCTACGATCGCCTGGCTCCGCGACCAGCTGGGCCTGATCGGGAATGCCGCCGAGTGCGAAGGCCTGGCCAGGGCCGTGCCCGACAACGGGGGCGTCTACCTCGTGCCGGCGTTCGCAGGCCTGAGTCCGCCGTATGCCAAGGCCGACGCCCGGGCCGCGATCCTCGGCCTCACCGCCCACAGCCGCCGCGAGCATGTGGTGCGGGCCGGCCTGGAGGCGATCGGCTACCAGATCCGAGACGTGCTCGACATGCTGGCCCTCGATGCCGGCGTGGCGCCCACGACGATCTTCGCCGATGGTGGGCCAACCCGGAACGAGTTCCTCATGCAGTTCGTAGCAGACATCACCGGCGTCGAGATCGTCGTCACAGACCTGCCGGAGTCGTCGGCGCTGGGCGCGGCGATGGCCGGCATGCTCGGCCTAGGCTGGTTTGCTTCGCTCGACGAATTCATCACGTTGCCCCGCAGTCTGATGCCGTACCGGCCCAGCCTGCCTCGAGCCGAGACCGACCGGCTCCTGGCCGGCTGGCACGCCGCAGTCCAGCGAGTGGAATTGGAGACCTGACAGTATGCCTGCCGCACACATCATCGCCGACTACCTGGTCGAGACCCCGGCCACGCTCGAGGCCGCTGCTGCGTCGATCGCCGGAGAGCAGTCGACCGGCACGTTCACGAGGGTACCCGGCGAGACCGCCGAACTGGTCGCACGGCACGGGGCCACGGTCGATTCGATCGAGCCGCTCGGGTTCGTGGCGGAGCCATCGCTCTCGGGCGCGGCAGCCTGCAAGGATCCCCGCGGCTACGCCCGCGGCCGGGTGCGGGTGGCATTTCCCGTCGACAACGTGGGGCCGAACCTGTCTGCGATTTCTGCGATGGTGGCCGGCAACCTCTTCGAACTCAAGCTGCTCTCTGGGCTCAAGCTGCTCGACGTCCGGCTGCCCGACGAACTCGCCGGCGAGTTTCCCGGGCCGCAGTTCGGGATTCCCGGCACACGACGTCTGGCCGACGTCGTCGGCCGGCCGATCATCGGCACGATCATCAAGCCGAGCATCGGGCTCACGCCGCGGCAGACTGCCGATCTCGTCCGCACGCTCGCCCTGGCGGGCATCGACTTCGTGAAGGACGACGAACTCACGTCGAATCCGCCGGCGTCTCCGCTGGCCGACCGGGTGAAGGCCGTGATGGACGCGGTGCACGAGGCAGCCGAGACCACGGGCCGGAAGGTGATGGTGGCCTTCAACATCAGCGACCGGCTCGACCGCATGCTTACCCACCACGACACGGTCCGCGACGCCGGCGGCAGTTGCGTGATGGTCAGCCTCAATGCCGTGGGCCTGGCGGGCGTGGAGCACCTCCGGCGGCATGCCACGCTGCCGATCCACGGCCATCGCAACGGCTGGGGCGCGATCTCCCGCCATCCGCTGCTGGGCTTCGAATTCGCCGCCTACCAGTCGCTCTGGAGGCTGGCGGGCGTGGACCAGATTCACGTCAACGGCCTGGCCAACAAATTCTGTGAGTCCGACGCCTCCGTCGTCCGTTCGATCGAGGCCTGCCTCGAGCCCCGCGGCCCGCTCCAGCCCCTGATGCCAGTGGTGTCGTCGGGCCAGTGGGGCGGGCAGGCGCCCGACACCTTCGCTCGCACCCGCACAGTGGACCTCATGTATCTCGCGGGCGGCGGCATCCTCGCCCATCCCGGCGGCCCGGCGGCCGGCGTCGCGGCGCTGCGGCAGGCGTGGGAAGCCGCCGTCGCCGGCATTCCTCTGGCCGAGTATGCCCGCGAGCACGTTGCCTTGCGGCAATCCATCGAGTTCTACGCCGCCCCGGCCCGTAGCGGGTGAGGCACACGATCGTGTGCGGACTGGAATTCCATGGAATGCAGGAGTTGCCCGTGCCAATCGAGCGGTGGAGGAGCCGCCTCCGAGCCGATGAACCAGAGTTGGCCTAAGGCGAGGGGGTCGGCAAACGCTCGAGGAGCATGGTGGCGTATCCTCACCCGCGACAATTCGAAGAAGTCGGTCCTCCGACCGACTTTTGCCGCCTCCGAGCCGGTGCTCCACCTGTCTGGTCTCTGCGTCCGCGTTCAGCCCAGGAAACGTTCCCCATGCTGCTGGCCTATTACGGCGATGACTTCACCGGCTCGACCGACGTGCTCGAAACGCTGGCACTCGCCGGAGTCACCGCCGATCTCTGTGTGTCGGTCACCGCGGCAGCCGAGCGCGGAACGGGCGACAACGCCGCCGGGCTTCGGGCCCTGGGCATCGCCGGCCAGAGCCGCACCGCCTCGCCGGCGGAGATGGACACGACGCTTCCCGAGGCCTTCGCCGCGCTCGCGGCGGGACGGCCCCGCTTCCTCCATTACAAGGTCTGCTCGACTTTCGATTCATCGCCCGAGATCGGCAGCATCGGCCGGGCGATCGAGATCGGCCGCCGAGTGCTGCCCGCCCGCTGGACACCCGTGGTCGCGGCTGCCCCTCACCTGGGCCGCTGGTCGGCCTTCGGGAATCTCTTCGCCCGCTCGGGACTCGATAGCCCGGCTTACAGGCTCGATCGGCATCCGACGATGTCGCGGCATCCCGTGACGCCGATGGGCGAAGCGGACCTCCGGCTCGTGCTCGGGAAGCAAACCGACCTGCCCGTGGCCCTCGTCGACCTGCCGACCCTCGACGCAGGCGTCGAGACGGCCTGGGCAGCGATCACAGGATCCCCAGCCGGCGTTGTTCTCTTCGACGCCACCACCGAAGCTCATCTTGCCTCCATCGGCCGGCTGCTCGATCGCCTCGCCCGGGATGAGAATCAGCCGTTGTTCATCGCCGGCTCCTCGGGCGTCGAGCGGGCATTGCTGGCGGCAGGCCTCCTGAGTGGCGAGGTCCATGCCCCACAACGACCTGCCTCGCTCCCGCCGGGCCCGGTGCTCGTCATCTCCGGCAGTCGCTCGCCCGTTACGGCCCGCCAGATCGATGCGGCGGTCGCCGCAGGATTCCAGCACGTGGCGATCACGCCGACCGAGGATGAGCCTGCAATCGCCGCGGCCATCGCGTGCGCAATTACAGCGCACGATGCCGGTCGCTCGGTGATCGTCCAAGCCGCCACAGGCGACCTCCCCCGCGCCGCCGTCGCCGATCTCGGTAGACTCCTGGGGCGGATCGCGGGGCAGATCCTCGAGGGTTGCGGTTTTCGTCGGGTGGTGATCGCCGGAGGTGACACATCGGGCGACGTCGCGCGGCAACTCGGGATTGCATCGCTCCGGTTCGCCGCATCCCTCGCCCCGGGAGCTCCTTGGTGCTGCGTCCAGAGCGATCGGCCCGAGGTCGATGGCGGTCTGTTCGCCTTCAAGGGAGGTCAGGTGGGACGCGATGACTTCCTGGTAGGAACCCGTGCCTGAGGTATGGATCATGACCCGACGATTCCTTCCCGTGCTGAGCCTCATGCTCCCGCTGGGCTTCTGCCTCCTCGCGATGGGCTGTTCGCGGCCGGCCGGTGACCACCCTGGCGTGTCTGCGAAGGGGCCGGCGAAGGTGGCCGTCGTGATCTCCACCTTGAACAATCCGTGGTTCGTGGTCCTGGCCGACACGGCCAAGGCCCGGGCGGAGGAACGTGGCTACGCGGCGACCGTCTTCAACTCGGAAAACGACACGGCCAAGGAAGCCTCCCACTTCGAAAACATCCTGGCGGGTGGATACCAGGCGATTCTCTTCAACGCCACCGACTCCGATGGCTCGATCGCCAACGTCCGCAAGGCCAAGGCCGCGGGGGTGCCGGTCTTCTGCATCGACCGCGAGATCAATGCCCTCGATGCCGCCACCTCGCAGATTCTCTCCGACAACCATGGCGGCTGCGTCGCGCTTGGGCAGTATTTCGTCGAGACCATCGGTGAGGAAGGACGCTACGTCGAGATCCTCGGCTACCTCGGCGACAACAACGCCCACAACCGAAGCCAGGGCTTCCACGAGGTGGTCGATGCCTATCCCGGCCTGACGATGCTCGCCCAGCAGGCGGCCGACTTCGATCGGGCCAAGGCGCTCGAGGTGATGGAGACGCTCCTCCAGAAGCACGGCGAGAAGATCGACGCCGTCTTCTGCGGCAACGACGCCATGGCGATGGGCGCACACCAGGCGCTCATCGCCGCCGGCCGCGGCGACGTGAAGCTGTTCGGGTTCGACGGAGCCGACGAGGTGGTGGCTCTGATCGCCAAGGGTTCGATCGCGGCCACCGGCATGCAGTTTCCCAAGACGATGGCCCGGCAAGCAGCCGACTTCGCCCACGAGTGGATCGCGACGGGACGACGGGAGTTTCCCCAGAAGTTGCCCGTGGCCGTCGAGGTCGTCACGCCTGACAACGTCAGCGACTACGGCGACTACGGCGCCAAGGACGACGCCCGAGCGGCGGCTCGCTGACGGCCGCGTCTTCTCACTCCCCCGCCGAGCCTGCCGGATGCCGTCTTCCTCGCCTTCACGAACCTTCGTCCCGCGGCTGGCCGCGTGGGCGGCTGTCGCGGTGGGCCTGGCCGGCCTGCTCTGGGTCGTGCCGCTCGTACGGCTGCGGCCGCTGGATGCCGCAACCGCGCCGGTGGGGTTCGACGCGGTAGCCTTCGCCGAACGGCACTGGCGGGAGGATCTGCTCCCAGCGATCGCCGAGGCCCGGCCAATCGCCGCCGTGCTTCCCGCGTTGCAGGCCGATCCAGTTGCCGCCTGCCAGTCGCTTGGTCGTTCCGTGGGCCTCAGCCGCAGTTGCCTGTATCTCGTGCGAGGAGAGGGCCGAGTCGTGGAACTCGGAAGGGGCGGTTGCCTGGTCCAACTCACGGAGCCGCCCGGAGCGACCGTCTCCCTCGCGACAGGGCTCGTCTTCGGCACGGCCGTGCGGGATGTCACCGGAACGGTCGATCCCGCGGCCCGAGCCGACTCCCGCGAACTCGCCGCGGCGGCCACCGAGCTCAATCGGCTCGTTCAGGAGCGGGTCATCGCAGCACTCGTGTCACAGGCGGCACCGGGCCAGACGATCGAGTTCGTGGCCTGCGGGCAGGTGCAAGGCCGTTTGACTACCGGCACACCCTGGAAGCTGATCCCGCTCGAGGTCGTCGTGATGGAGGCTCCATGACCGGCCGAGATGCGGCATTGCCGCAACCGACCCAAGCCACGCCGCTGCTGGAAGCCCGTCGCATCCGCAAGGCGTTTCCCGGGGTCCAGGCCCTGGATGGCGCCGGGATCACGGTCCGCGCCGGCCGGCTCACGGCCCTGCTCGGCGAGAATGGCGCTGGCAAAAGCACGCTGATGAACATTCTGGCCGGTGTGTTTCCGCCCGACGTCGGCAGTCTTGTGATGGACGGCCGCACCGTCAATTTTCGCGGTCCGCGAGAAGCCCGCGCCGCCGGCATCTCGATCATCCACCAGGAGTTGAATCTCGTCGGTGGCCTCTCGGTCGCCGAGAACATCTTTCTCGGCAGCCCGCCCCTGACCCGCTGGGGCCTCATCGACCGTCCCCGCATGCACCGCGACGCAGCCCGCATCCTGGCGGAGCTGGACCTCGACCTCGATCCCACCACGCCGGTCGAGCGGCTGAAGGTCGGCGGCCAGCAGATGGTTGAGATCGCGAAGGCCCTCTCCTTCGACGCCCGCGTGCTGATCCTCGATGAACCCACCTCGGCCCTGACTGCCCGCGAGGTCGAGTCGCTCTTCCAGATGATCGGGCGACTCAAGGCCAGGGGCGTAGGCATGGTCTACATCACCCACCGGCTCGACGAGCTTCCTGCGATCGCGGACGACGTCACCATCTTCCGCGACGGCGTGCTCGTGCATGAGACCGCGTTTCGCGGCGGTGATCGAGGCGACTACGTGCGGCGCATGGTGGGCCGGGAACTCGCCGCCGACGGTGGTCGAACGCCGGCTCTGCACGGCGAGACCGTGCTCGACGTCGAGGGGCTTTCACTGGCCCGCCCCGGCGCAGGCTCTCCGCTGCTCGACGCGATCACCCTCTCGGTCCGCGCCGGCGAGGTGGTGGGCCTGTTTGGCCTGTTGGGAGCGGGGCGGACGGAGCTGCTCGAGGCGATCTACGGGCTGCAGGATCGCAGCCGCACCGGCCGGATTCACGTCGCCGGCTCGCCGCTCGCGATCGGCGGTCCGGCCGCAGCCCTGGCCGCGGGCATCGCCCTGGCGCCGGAAGACCGGAAGGCCGACGGCCTCGTGCTCGGCCAGAGCGTCGCCTGGAACATGTCGCTCGCGTCCCTCGGGAGCGTGCTTCGGTATGGACTCGTCAGTCGGCCGGCCGAGCGGGCCCGAGCGACGGCCGCGATCGCCGACCTCGGCATCAAAACCCCGTCGCCCGACCAGGCGGTGGGCACGCTCAGCGGCGGCAACCAACAGAAGGTGGTGCTCGCCAAGGGACTCGCCACCCGACCGCGGCTCCTGCTGCTCGATGAGCCCACCCGTGGCATCGATGTCGGAGCCAAGCGGGAGATCTACGGCCTGATCGACGGCTGGGCCCGCTCGGGCATGGCGATCCTGGTGGCCTCGTCGGAGCTGCCAGAGTTGCTCGCGATCGCCGACCGCATTCTCGTGCTGGCCGAGGGTCGGCTCACCGGGTCCTTCGCCCGCGGGGAGGCCACGGAGCAGACCTTGCTTCAGGCGGCGATTCCTGTCAGCCGAACCTCGGAGGTGCTCGGATGAAGAGGCTCGTCGATCGCGACCGCATCCTCGCGCTGCTGGTGCGCTTCCGCTCCCTCTGGGCGCTCGGGCTGCTCATGCTCCTGCTCGCGTTCACCACCGACTCCTTCTGGACCGAGCAGAACCTCCAGAACGTGCTTCGCCAGATCGCCGTCAACCTCTGCCTCTCCGTAGGCATGACGCTCGTCGTGCTCGCCGGCGGGATCGACCTCTCCGTAGGCTCGACCCTGGCCTTGGCCGGCAGTATCGCGGCCGGACTCGTGAAGTCGGGGATCCGCCTCGAACGCTGGAACACGCTCGTCGAAGTCACCCCGGCCGGGGCGATCCTGGCGGGGATCGCCGTCGGCATGCTCGTCGGCCTGGGGAATGGCACCGCCGTCACGGTCTTCGGCTTACCTCCGTTCGTGGCCACGCTCGGCATGCTCGGCATTGCCCGCGGCCTCACGATGCTGTGGACGGGCGGCAACCCGATCCACGACCTCGGCCCCGTGTTCAACTTCCTGGGCAACGGCCGGCTCGAGGTGATTCCCGGCCTGGGCTGGCTGCCGATGCCGATCGTGGTGGCCGGACTCCTCGCGGCGGTCGTGGCGGTCGTCGCCGGGCACACCCGATTCGGCCGCGGACTCTACGCCGTCGGCGGCAACGAACGGGCGGCGGCCCTGAGCGGACTGCCCGTGGCGGCGATCAAGCGGCGGGCGTATCTCTGGTGCGGAGCGCTCGCCGGAGTGGCGGGCGTGCTCCTTTCCGCGCGGCTCGATGCCGCCACCCCCGATGCCGGCGAGGGCTACGAACTCGATGCGATCGCGGCGGTGGTGATCGGCGGGGCCTCGCTCGGCGGCGGCCGGGGCACCATCGGTGGCACCGTGCTCGGCTGCCTGTTGATCGGCGTGCTCAACGTCGGCCTCGTGCTGCTCGAGATTTCCCCCTACTGGCAGCAGGTCATCAAGGGGCTCGTGATTCTCGCCGCCGTCGCCCTCGACCGGTTCACCGCCGCCCCGGTCAGGCCAGGATCCCCTTGACCACGTGGCCGTGGACGTCGGTGAGCCGAAACTGCCGCCCCTGGTAGCGGTAGGTAAGCCGGGTGTGGTCGATGCCCAGGAGATGCATGATCGTGGCCTGCATGTCGTGCACGTGCACGGGATCGGCCGTGATGTTCCAGCCCCACTCGTCGCTCGCGCCGTAGACGTGGCCCGGCCTGATGCCGCCGCCCGCCAGCCACCAGGCGAACGCGCGGCCGAAGTGATCGCGGCCCTTGGGAGCGGCGGGGTCACCCTGCCCAAATGGGGTGCGGCCGAACTCGCCGCCCCAGATCACAAGCGTGTCGTCGAGCAGGCCCCGCTCCTCGAGGTCGAGCACGAGCGCCGCCGAGGGAGCGTCGGTGTCGTGGCACTGGATCTCGAGTTGGGTGAAGAGGTTGTTGTGCTGGTCCCAGCCGGCGTGCATCAACTGCACGAACCGCACGTCGCGCTCCAGAAGCCGCCGGGCCACGAGGCAGTTGTAGGCGTAGCTCCCCTGCACATGCACGTCGGGACCGTAGCGGTCGAGTACGTGCTTGGGCTCGTCGGAGAAGTCCACGAGTCCCGGCACGCTGGCCTGCATCTTGTAAGCCATTTCATAGGCGGCGATCCGGGTGTCGATCTCGGGGTCGCCGTAATCGGCGAGATGGGCCCGGTTGATCGCGGCGAGGTCGTCGAGGAGGGCACGGCGGGAGGCAGTGGACACGCCCGGGGGATTGGCGAGGTAGGGCACGGGATCGCCCGTGTTCCGGAACCGCACGCCCTGGTAACGACTGGGAAGAAAGCCGCTGCCCCAGTAGTAGTCGAAGAACAGCTGGCCGCAGCTCTTCTGCTTGTCCGACGAGGTCATCACCACGAAGGCGGGCAGGTCGTCGGCTTCGCTGCCGAGGCCATAGGAGAGCCACGACCCGAGGCTCGGCCGGCCGGGCACCTGGGAGCCCGTGAGGAAGAAGGTCACACCAGGCGCGTGGTTGACCGACTCGGTGTTGAGGCTGCGAACGAGACACATACGGTTTGCTAGGCCGCCGATCTGCGGCAAGAGTTCGCTGATTTCGATCCCCGCCTCCCCGTACCGCCGATAGCCGCGGATCGCCGGTACGGCCGGCCACTTGGCGTAGCCGCTCGACATCGTGGAGAGCCGGGTCGAGCCGCGGACGCTGTCGGGAATATCCTTGCCCGCCCACTCGGCCAAAAGCGGCTTGGGGTCGAAGAGATCGACGTGCGACGGCCCGCCCCCCTGCCAGAGCATCACCACCCGTTTGGCCCGCGGCGGATGATGCGGCAGTCCCGGCAGGCCGATCCCGGCCTGAACGTCGCGGGCCATCAGCGACGCAAGCGCCAGCGAGCCGAGGCCTGTCGCGGCCGAGCCAAACAATTGCCGCCGCGTCACCTGCCGGGCGTTGTCCTGCAGCAGCGGATGCGTCGCAGCCATGTTCCGGGTCGTGCTGTCCGTCATCAGAATCCTCTCCTTCCGGTGCTTCGGTGATCTCGCGGCGCGGGAGGAGTTGCCCATGCCGATCGAGCGGCGGAGGAAACCGAGCGTCGCCGGGATGGCGAAGCGGGGTTTCCTCCGAGTGAGCGGAGGCCAAGATGGCCGCAGCACACGTCGGGCGAGATGGCATGGGCAAATCCGGCCGGCTTGGACTGTCCCCACGAGAATGCCTGATGTCTTCTCATTCCCGGGTCAGCGCCTCGTCGAGATTCAGGATGCCGAGGCAGGTGGCGGCCAGAGCCGCATGCCGCTCGAGAGGCAGCGAGCCGTCCCGCGGGCTCTCCCCAACCGACACGAGCGCCTCGGCCGCTGAAGGATCTTGTTCGTAGAACATCAACTGCCGATCGTGCGCTCGACGCAGGGCGGCCAGATCGTCGGACGTCGGGAGCCGGCTGAGCACCCGGCGAAAGGCGAAGCGGAGTTGCTCGTCGGTGTCGCCGGTCGCCTGCATCGCCCGCTCGGCGAGCATCCGGGCCGACTCGACCCAGGTCGGGTCGTTCAGCGTGGTAAGGGCGTGCAGCGGCGTGCAGGTGCGGAGGGTCCGCACGGAGCAGGTCGTTCGGCTGGCCACGTCGAACATGTTGGCCGGACTCACCGTTCGCCGCCAGAAGGTGTAGAGGCTACGGCGGTAGAGGTCCCGGCCGTGCGATGCCGGGTAGGTGAAGTCGCGCTCTTTCGTGATCGCCAGTGACTCCCAGATGCCGTCGGGCTGGTAGGGATAGACCGGCGGGCCGCCGATCCGGAGATCGACGAGGCCCGCCGAGGCCAGGGCCACGTCCCGCAGGACCATCGCCGGCATGCGGAATCGAGCCGCCCGGGCGAAGAGCCGATTCTCGGGATCCCGGGCCAGGTGCTCTGCCGTCACTCGGCTCGCCTGCCGATAGGCCGCGCTCGTCACGATCAGGCGGTGCATCCGCTTCTGGCTCCAACCGCCTTCCCGAAACTCCACGGCCAGCCAGTCGAGCAGGTCGCAGTGTTCCGGATACTCGCACTGCACCCCGAGATCCTCGGGCGTCTTCACGAGTCCCTGGCCAAAGAACTGCCGCCACATCCGATTGACCTGCACCCGGGCCGTCAGCGGATGCTCGGGCAGAAACAGCCAGCGGGCCAGGCCGAGCCGGTTTCGGGGAAACCCATCCGGCAGCGGCGGCAGGAAGGCGGGCGTGGCGAACGGCAGCGGGTCGCCCACGGGAGTGAGATAATCACCGCGGTCGAGGATTCGCGTCTCCCGTGGCTCGGCATCGCTCATCACCATCACCCGCGGAATCTGATCGCCTTTGAACTCCTCGTAGGCCGTCCTGGCAGCGTCGTAGCTCACGACCTGAGGCAGATTCTTGATCAGGCTCCCCTTCACCTGCTGATTGAAGTAGGCCCGAAGTTCCCGCTCGAGCTGGTCTCGCTCCCTCTCCGTGCGCTCCGCCTCCGGGGTCCGCAGCGGGCGCAGCAGATTGGGCGGCAGGGCGTCGGGATCAGCCGGAATGCCCGCGGCCAGGAAGCCGGTTTTCCAGGCGTCGTAGATGGCCTCGAGCACCGGCTTCGACTCACCTTCCCGGGCCTTCATGGCCGCTTCGAGTTCGGACAGCCGCCGGGACGTCTCCTCCTCGGGCAACTCCACGACCGGCGGCGCCACGCGGATCCGGGCGGAGTAACGGGTAGGCAGGCCCGTCTCAGGCACGCGGTTGAAGGCGTCGAGCAAAGCGTAGTAGTCGGTCCTCGTGATCGGATCGAACTTGTGGTCATGGCACTGGGCGCAGGCCATCGTCAATCCGAGCCAGGTCGTGCTCGTCGTGTCGACGCGGTCGAAGAGGTTGTTGAAACGCTGCTCCTCGGGAATCGCCCCGCCCTCACCATTCAGGAGGTGACTCCGGTTGAAGCCCGAAGCGATTCGCTGCTCGACGGTCGGATCGGGCAGCAGATCACCCGCCAGTTGCTCGATCGAGAACTGGTCGAACGGCATGTCGGCATTGAGGGCCTTCACCACCCAATCACGCCAGATCCACTGCCAGGTGTCGCCATCCTGCTGAAAGCCGTTGGAATCGGCGTAGCGAGCCGCATCGAGCCAGTCGAGCGCCATCCGCTCGCCGTAATGAGGCGACGCGAGCAGCCGTTCGACCAACTGCTCGTAGGCGTCCGGCGCGGCATCAGCCACGAAGGCATCGACCTCTTCGGGCGTCGGCGGCAGGCCCACGAGGTCGGCATGCAGCCGCCGGACGAGCGTGGCCCGGTCGGCCTCCGGCGAGGGCTCGAGCGCCGCGGCTTCGAGCTTCGCCAGCACGAACCGGTCGATGCCGCCTCGGCACCACGCCGCGTCATCCACCGGCGGCGGTGCGGGGCGCACGGGCGGCACGAACGCCCAATGCGGCGCATAGGCGGCCCCCTCGGCCACCCAGCGTTCGAGCAGGGCCTTCTGCTCGTCGCTCAGCCGCCGGTTCGAGTCCGGCGGCGGCATAATCACGTCTTCGTCGCTGGAACGGATTCGCTCGAGAATGCTGCTCGCCCCAGGGTCACCCGGCACGATCGCCCGCATCTCGACCGCCGCTGTCCGGTCGTCAAGTCGCAGCCCCGCTTCCCGTTTGTTGCCATCCTGCCCGTGGCAGGCGAAGCAGTTCTCGGCCAGGATCGGGCGGATGTCACGATTGAAGTCGACCGGCTGATCGGCCGCCGCAGCCAAGGGACATGCCAAGGCCAGGCACGGAGCCCCGAGGACCCACCACGGAACGCGTTGCCGATGCCATATCTGGAGCCCCATACACTGAGTATAGGCAGCTTGCGTCCTCCTCCTCCGCGATTGCGCTTCAGTGCGCCGCGGGAATCCAGACCGTCATGTCTGTATCGCCGCGGTTACCCCAGGCGTAATACGGCACGAACGTGAGTTCGAGCGGCCGGGTCGATGCCGGTGTTACCTCGCGGTAGAGGTCCCCAGACTGCCAGGCTTCCGTCCCGCGGGAGGCGCCGGTGGCCGTGATCAAGACAACCCGCGTTCCGGCGACATCCCCCTGCCGCGTGGCGAACGACTCGAGGCAGCCGTTCACCGGAATCACGACGTCCATCAGCCGCACACCCACCGGCAGGTCGTTCGACTCGAGGCAATAGACGAGCGGCCCCCGGCGAACCGCCACCTGGCCCAGCGTCTCCTCGACGAGCGGATTCGCCTCCACCAACGTCGGGTGCAGCGAGAGGTCGAGATCGAGCCGATCACCCGCCTGGAACTGCCGGGTGACCACCGCATACGTGCCCGGGACCAGCGACGCATCGACCGGCTTGCCATTGATCGTCAGCGTGGCCTCGCCCTGCCGCACCCAGCCTGGAATCCGCAGCCGGAGCGTGATCGCTCGGCCAGGAGCCTCGTCGATGGTGAGTCCCACCCGGCCCGACCAGGGGTAGTCGGTCTCCTGCCGCAGCCGAATCCGACCGCCGTCGGGCAGTTGGGTGTCGAGCCGATTGGCGGCGTAGAGCTGCACCCAGAGGCTGGCCGGGCCGACGGTGTAACAATAGTTATGGGCCTCGGCCACGGTCCGCGCGACGTTCGGCGGACAGCAGAAAGACGATGGAATCGTGGGGGTGCGGGTCCGCGACCAGCGGAGCGGCAGGGTGAAGTCAGACAGCTTTCGCAGCGGGTTGACGTAGAAGTAGGAGGTGCCGTCGAGGCTCGCTCCGGGCAGCACCCCGTTGAGCAACACCTCCTCGAAGAGATCAGCATAGCGGGGCTCGCCGGTGACCAGCAGCATCCGCCAGAGCCACATCGCATAACCGATCGTGGCGCAGGTCTCGTTGTAGGCCGTGAGGTTCGGTAGTTGGTATGGCCGGCCGTAGGCCTGATGCACCGGCTTGATCGCCGCGTGCAGCTTGGACGGCACACCATCGGGAGAGGCCCCGTCGTAGAGGGCCCCGGTCATTCCCGTCACGTACCGTTTTCGGTCTGCGACGTCGCGGTCGAGCGTCAAGAGCGACCGCATCAGGCCCGGATCCTCGACCTCCGCCACGAGGTCGGCGACCCCGGCATACAGATAGTTGGCCCGCACCGCATGCCCCACCGCCTCGGTGGCCTGGAGGAACGGCACCCGATCCTGGTTCTGATCGCTGCCGACCTCCGGAGGCACGAGGTCGCGAATCGCCACGAGCCGCCGGGCGAGTTCCAGATAACGCGGCTCCCGGGTGAGCCGATACAGCTCCGCCACGCCCATCATGTGGCTCGGACAGATCGCGTTACGGGCGAGTTCCTCCGGCCGCTCGCGGCAGAGCCGGTCGAGGTAGTCGGCCGCCTTGCGGCCGCAATCGAGCAGCGTCGTCTTACCAGTCGCCCGATGATGCACGCAGGCCGTCGTCATCAGGTGGCCCATGTTGTACGTCTCGAAGTGCTCCCGGTCGGCAAATTCCTGCGACGCTCCCTCGGCCCGCTGCCGCACGATCGTGGGCGTGTGCAGATACCCGTCGGCCCGCTGGGCCCGGGCGATCACCGCGATGATCGCATCGACGTCGGGCTCCTTCGCCGCTGCGGCGGGCTTCGATCCGCCGACCTCCTCGATGGCGACCGCCCGCACCTGGATCACAGCCTCGAGCCACTTGAGAAAGTCACCGTCGTTGAAGGGAGGCCCGTGCGGCAGCCCGTCGCCGCGGCCCGCCTTGGCATCGCCCGCCGCCAGACGGAAGTTGTCCCAGGCATGGCTGGCCTGGGGATCCTGAAACACCCGCCAGAGGTGCGGGAGCATCGCATCGCGACAGACGGCAAACCGCTCCCCCAGGAGCCCGTCCGTCCAGTGCACGTCGTCGAGATCGACCATCGCCATGACGGCCTGGGGCGACCGGCTCACGTCCACGAGCCCACGGTCCCCAACTGCCATCACCTGGCCGTTCAGGCCCACGATCGCGAGGGCCGCCGCGATCAGACGGCATACCCGGACAAGGCAGTCGGTCCGCGCAGCACCATCGAGCCAGACATGCATCATGAAGTGAATCCTCGCCGTACATGTTCCCCAAACCATGAGTTTGCGCAAAAAGCCTACCTGTTTCCGCGAGTGACCCTGCTCCCGAACCGACTTTCCCAGCCTAGGGTCAGCTCCGGTGCATCGGCTCGGGGGCGGCAAAAGTCGCGTCGCGTGCGAGGATACGCCCCCTTGCTCCGCGAGCATTCGCCGACCCCCGAGCCTCCCGCGTTATGAGCCGCAGGAAGCGGCGACTGGCGACCCAGGGAACCCTTGGCGTT